>CAZCJN010000119.1:5845-7848 GCA_964498865.1 uncultured Bacteroidia bacterium | reverse complement strand
TAATAGGCTTGTGCAAACACAACCCTTTTTTCAGATGGTTTTCCGGTTAAAATACATTTACCGTTTTCATGCCCGATATTGAGTGGAATGCAGCGTATAGTGGCTTTTGTTTCTTCTTTTATTTTTTCTTCTGTTTCAGAAGTGCCGTCCCAATGTGCCAGTACAAAACCACCTTTTTCCAATGCCTTTTTAAAATCGGCATAGGTATCAACGCTAGTTGTATTTTCTTTTCTGAATGCCCATGCCTTATTAAACAGGTTATCTTGTATTTCTGTCATGAGCTGCTCTACTTTAGCAATGAGTTCCGATTGTTTAACAATCTCTTTTGTTTTGGTATCTCTCCTTGCCAACTCAACCGATTCGTTTTGCATATCGCGAGGACCAATGGCAATGCGTACAGGAACTCCTTTAAACTCATATTCCGAGAATTTCCATCCGGGGGATCGGTTCTCGCTGTCATCGAACTTCACAGAGATTCCTTTTGTTTCTAGTTCTTTTTTTATTTGTGATGCTTTTTCAGATATTATTTTTAGTTCTTCTTCTTTTTTGTAGATAGGAATAATGACAACTTGGATAGGAGCCAGTTTAGGAGGGAGTACTAATCCGTCATCATCTGAATGTGCCATTACCAGAGCACCCATTAGTCGAGTAGAAACACCCCAAGAAGTAGCCCATACATAATCCAGCTTTCCTTCTTTACTTGAAAATTTTACATCGAATGCTTTTGCAAAATTTTGCCCTAAGAAATGTGAAGTACCGGCCTGCAATGCTTTTCCGTCTTGCATGAGTGCTTCTATGCAATAGGTTTCTAAGGCACCGGCAAAACGTTCATTAGGTGTTTTCACTCCTTTTAATACAGGAATGGCCAAAAATTTTTCTACAAAAGTTGCATATACCTCCAACATTTTTTCAGCTTCTGCAATGGCTTCTATATTAGTGGAATGTGCAGTATGACCTTCTTGCCATAAGAACTCTGCTGTTCTTAAAAACAGTCTTGTGCGCATTTCCCATCGCACAACATTTGCCCATTGATTTACTAAGATAGGCAGGTCCCTATACGATTGTATCCATCCTTTATAGGTATTCCAGATAATTGCTTCAGAAGTTGGACGAACAATGAGTTCTTCTTCTAGCTTAGCATCTTTATCAACAATTAACTTTCCTTTATTATCAGGATCAGCCTTTAAACGGTAGTGAGTAACAACGGCACATTCTTTGGCAAATCCTTCAGCATGACCTTCTTCTTTTTCTAAAAAACTTTTTGGAACAAAAAGTGGGAAATAAGCATTAACGTGTCCTGTATCTTTGAACATCTTGTCTAATGTAGCTTGCATTTTTTCCCAAATAGCATAACCATAGGGTTTAATGACCATGCAACCACGTACTGAAGAGTGTTCAGCCAGATCGGCTTTAATTACAATTTGGTTGTACCATTCCGAGTAGTTTTCGCTTCTTTTTGGTAAATCTTTGGCCATGGTGATAAAAAATTAGGTAAAATTGACGCTGAGATGAATGGTATGATGTTTGTAAAATTACTATTGCAATGTATATTTGTATATAGGCGGCAAAACTAAAAAAAATAGAATCATGAAAACAATTTCTACACTCTTCATCGCAGCTGTTCTAATGAGCAGTTGTTCTACCTCGCAACCTGTTGCGAAACGTGTTTATGAGGATGATGTTTATACGTCGTCAAAAGATAAATCGTCTCAGCCACAAGTGGCATCTTCACCTCAAACTACCGCACCTGTATCCCAGACACCTCAGTCAGTTGCTCCTTCGGAACAGCCTGTTACAGAACGCCAGCCTTCGAGCACCGCGGTAGAACAAGATGATAAAGGTAATACCTATATCACTAATAATTTTAATTATGATGATTATTATGATTATGAATATGCAGTTCGTTTAAAACGTTTCTACAGACCTGTTTCTTATTATGGCTATTATGATAACTACTATACCAATTCATACTGGTATTCCTATAACCCTTGCCATTGGGGAAT
>CAZCJN010000119.1:2036-5745 GCA_964498865.1 uncultured Bacteroidia bacterium | reverse complement strand
TTAGACAACAGCGGATATTATTATGGCCCTCGTAAGAATACAAATTATTCTAATGGAGTAGCTGTAAATCAACATGGGTTTAAATATGAAAAAGCAAAAATAGATGGCTTTAAACCTGCGTCGTTTACTAATGATAAAAATTTCCAAAGCGATCCCCGTCCGAATAAAGATTTTCAAAGTGAACCGCGACCTAACAAGGATTTTCAAAGCGAGCCTAGGCCTAATCATGATAACATAAACACTATTCCTTCTAAGAACACTACTATTCAAAGTGATCCTCGTCCTAATAACGATAATTTCCAAAGTGATCCAAGACCTAATAAGGACAACTTAAATAATTTACCTTCTAAAACTATTCAAAGTGAACCGCGTCCTAACAAGGATAACTTTCAAAGTGAACCACGTCCTAATAAGGATAACTTTCAGAGTCAACCCCGCCCTAATAATGACAACTTACAAAGTCAGCCAAGACCTAATATGAGCAAACCTCAACAAGATACACCTAAGCAAAACAAGGGATTTGAAAGGCCAAGAAATAATCCTGCACCCAGGAGCTTTAATGCTCCTAGATCGAACGATGGATCAAGAAGCAGTAACAGCACCCCTCGCTCTTTTGGAGGGGGAAACAGTGGAGGAGGCAAAGCTTCATCGGGCGGGTTTAAATCCCACCGATAATTAATGTGTGAGCTATAGGTTAATCAAAAATATTAAATATGAAGAATAGGTTTGTGCTTTTTACCCTTGGTGTATTTTTATCTGTACTTGGCTACTCTCAAAATGAAATAGATGCGTTGAGGTATTCTCAACGACAATATGGCGGAACAGCTCGTTTTTCATCTATGGCCGGCGCATTTGGGGCACTGGGTGGAGATTTTTCTGCTCTATCAATTAACCCCGCCAGCATAGGCATTTACAGGAGGAGTGAATTTACGGTTACACCTTCTTTCTTTGGTAAAATAACATCTTCCCTCTATGATGGTAATAGATTAGATGATAGTAAGTATAACGTGAACTTTAACAATGTTGGGGCTGTCCTATCTTACTATAATGCAGATTCTAAAAGTGCATGGAAAGGTGGTATGTTTGGTTTTGGGTATAATCGATTAAATAATTTTCATAACCGTATTTCTATGTCGGGTAAAAATTACAGCAGCTCGTTACTAGATATTTACCGGTCCGATGCAATAGGTTCAGGTTTAGATACGAGCTCTATGGATGCTTTTGGAACTCAACTTGCTCTTAATACAAATGCCGTTTGGATAGATTCTTTAGGCAATGTATATCATCATTTACAAGGAAGCTACGGAGAGGAGCAGGCGAAATACGTTACTACATCCGGTTCAATTGGAGAAACAATTTTTACGTTTGGGGGAAACTATAATGACAAATTGTTTCTAGGGGCAACATTAGGTATTCCTAACATACGTTATTATGAAGAAGCGTCTTATAGTGAGAAAGCTGATTCAAATGCACTTAATGGATTTAAATCTTTTGAGTTGAATCAGGTTAACAATACAACAGGAACCGGCTTCAATTTTAAGTTCGGTATGATATATAAACCTACAGATTGGGTTCGTATTGGTGGTGCTATCCACTCTCCAACTTACTTCACTATGAATGATCAGTGGAATAGTAGCATGAAAACGAAGTTTGCTAATTCTGCCTATAATGGTACTGCTAATTCGCCTGATGGTAATTATGATTATTCTCTTACAACTCCCCTACGCGCTATGGGTAGCCTTGGCTTCGTTATTAATAAAATAGGATTGATTGGCCTGGATTATGAATTTGTTGATTACCCTTCTGCCTCTTTACGTTCAAAAAAATATAAATACCTCAGCGAGAATAATGCTATTAGAGTTAAATATGTTGAAGGAAGTAACATTCGTGTGGGAACCGAGTGGAGACTGCAAAATATAAGTTTACGAGGAGGTCTTGCTTATTATTCCAACCCCTTTAAATCAAATACCGGAAATAATGGGGAAAGGATGGACTATGCAGCGGGTATTGGATTTAGGGATCAAAATTTCTTTCTTGATTTTGCCTATGTATATTCTCAAAATAAAGACAGCTATTATTTTTATGATGCAAGTATTGCTATGCCATCTGTGAATACATCTAAAAGTTCAAGCATTTTAGTTACGCTTGGAATAAAACTTTAGTTTGCCTCCATTATATCTTTTAGCCGAATGCTTTTTGCTGATTCCAGCATTTTTGCAACGGCATTTTCTGAGAACATTTCTCCTTCTACGTCTTGTACTTCAAATGATTTATTACCTGTATGTATAATTGTATAAAAATGGAATTCCGGTTCTAGCCCTTCTATTTGCCATTCCCAACAGAGAGTAGCAGGTTCATTTATTACATACTTTACAAGTTTCCTTACAGCATCTGTTTCTATGTCGCTACGCTTCATATCAAAATTACCGGTTCCTTCAATGATCGATATTTGGAAATTTTTTCCTGACTTTACGTCAATTCCCCCTAGTGCATTTTCTCGTATTTCATGAGCACCTAATGAAGAATCCGGCAGATTAATGATGAGAGGCAGTCCGTGTGAACTAAGATCTACAGCCATCATTCCTTTTGGAATGTCAGTTTCTTGATGGTCTGCTGCTTTATTCCCACAGCCGGTGATTATAAGAAGAGCAGTAAAAGAAAAAAGGAAAAATATTTGTTTCATGACTTTATATTTTTACAAACATAAACTATTTAATACATTTTAAAAGTACGAATCAAGTTTTAAAATCTGTACCCATTTTAGATTTGTATATTCGTTTCGGCTTATAATTTAAAAAATGAATTTATCTTTTTCGGCACATACATTAGATTTTAAAAGACCTTTTTCTATTGCACATGGTACTCGAAATTCTACACCTGTTGTATTTACTCAACTTGAACATAACGGAATAATTGGTTATGGAGAAGCATCTATGCCACCTTATTTAGGAGAGAGCCATGAATCGGTATTGAAATTTTTAGAGAAGGCAAAAAAAGCGTTAAAGCAATTTTCCGACTGTAATGATCTACCAGGTATTTTGACCGTAGTAGATAAAATTGATCTTAATAATAATGCCGCCAAGGCATCCTTTGATATTGCATTACATGATTTGATGGGCAAATTACAAAATAAAAGTTGCCATGAACTTTTTCATGCTGATTCCAATAAACCTATTTATACAGCCTACACGATTCCAATTGATGATGAATCGGGTATTATAGCAAGATTGAAAGAAGCTGCGGAGTATAAAATTTTAAAAATTAAACTAGGCTCGCAAGATGATAAGGAGTTAATAGAAATCATACACAGAAACACTAATCAACAATTTTTTGTAGATGCAAATGAAGGCTGGACCGATAAAAATTTTGCTTTTGATATGGTTCAATTTCTTGCAGATAAGAATTGTCTTTTTGTAGAGCAGCCCATGCCTAAAGCACAAATAAAGGATATTGCATGGCTAACCTCAAAATCGATCCTGCCTATTATTGCTGATGAAGCGGTGAAACGTTTCACCGATTTAGAAAAAGCAGTGGGAGTATATGACGGTATTAATATTAAACTAATGAAGTGTACGGGGTTGCATGAAGCAAAAAAGATGATTGACTTTGCTATAAAACATAAAATGAAGTTAATGTTGGGGTGTATGTCTGAAACATCTTGTGCTATTTCTGCAGCTGCACAATTAGCACCCTTTGTGGACTGGATTGA
>CAZCJN010000119.1:0-1936 GCA_964498865.1 uncultured Bacteroidia bacterium | reverse complement strand
CTTCCTATAATTATATTACTGTTTTTAATATCTGGTCTTGTAGCCTTTTCCCGTTTACGTTTAAATGCTCATAATGAGGCACAAGTGTATGCAGGTTTTGGACTTGGTATATTTATCCAACTATTTTTGTTTTTTTAGCAAAATTTAGAAATAGGATAAAATACTTTCTCCTTTTTTTAAGAAGATGGTTTGTATACCTAGTTTATTGGCACCTTCTATATGTTGAATAGAATCATCTATAAAGAGGGTCTCTTCTTTTTTTAAACCATTTTCATTTAATACTAATTCGAATATCTCAGCATTGGGTTTTCTCATGTTTATTTCATGAGAGAAATAGGCTTTTTCAAATAATTCGGAGAAGATATCTCGATTAAATTTTTTTTTGAGGGATGAAGAAAATGCGGTATGATGAATTTTGTTGGTATTGCTCAATAAAAAAGTTCTGTATTTACTTTTTATAGAATCAAGTAGCTGTACTCTTTCTTCAGGTAAGTCAAGCAACATGGCATTCCATGCTTTATCAATGTCTGCATCGGTATAGTTCCCATCTAAATGTCTTTTTAATTCATTTCTAAAGTCCTGAGGGCTAATATATCCTGTTTCCAGATTATCGAAAAGTTCTTTTTGTTCTGCCTGAGAATAGTATTTTTCGAAATTGGTAAGCCCTATTTTTTTAAAAGCCTCTACAGATCGGTTGTAATCTATGTTTAGGATTACCCCTCCGAAGTCAAAAATGATGTTCTTAAAATTTGTTTGTATTTGCATAAGATAATTACATTTGCAACCCAAAATTAAAACATTGGGAATATGATTCTGATCTTGATTACTAGGTTGTTTTGAAATATTAAAATATTGGGCCTATAGCTCAGACGGTTAGAGCACCTGACTCATAATCAGGTGGTCCCAGGTTCAAATCCTGGTGGGCCCACTTACTTTCTCATTTATGTCTTAAATATTGCTTCTTATTTTGAAGCATGCGTTATGCTTTAACAGATATCTTATTTCAGACAGTCAGTAGCGGTATCATTTTATTAACTTCGAAATCAACCTACAAAAGAGCGGGCGGTGACAGTAATATTCACTAGCATATGTAGAGGCCGTCAGGTTTTTAAACAGACAGGCTCTATTTAAACAGAGGACTTATCCGCAAGTGTTTTTACATCTAGAACAGAGGGGCTTTCATGTACTTTGAATAAGAGTTTGAAGGTTGTTCCGCCTTTATTTTCAAATGCATATTCTCCATCCAGTTGTTGTACTAATCCTTTTATTATATCCATTCCTAATGAATCTGAATTAATTATTGATTTTGGATCAAACCCATTTCCATTATCTTGTATGGTTAGAATAACCTGAGAGCCTTTTCTTTTAAGGGTTATAATTATCTTTCCGTTGTTAGAATTCTCTTTAAATGCATGCTTGTATGAATTGGTCACCACTTCATTTATAATTAATGAAAGAGGTACTGTATGTTCCACCTGTAAACTAATTGCTTCAATATTGTAATTTATCTCCACCTTTTTACCATTGTTTGCATAGAATACGCTTAAGTTATCTAATAATCTGCCCAAATATTCTTGACTATTTACTTCATGAAAATTTTCTGATTTATACATTATTTCATGTATTTCGGCTATTGTGTCTATTTTGCTTCTACACTCATTAAATAATCCTTTATGAAATTGATCTTTTGATTTGTTGGCTTGTAAGTTAATAAGGCTGGAAATAACAGCAAGGTTATTCTTTACTCTATGATTTATTTCTTTAACTAGTATATCTTTTTCTTTTAACTCATGGTTTAATCTGTATTGAAACGCCCTTCTTTGGCGTGCTTCCAAATTAGATGCAAATACCAATGAAACACTTAATGCAAATAACTGCTCCTGTTTAGTAAATACTTTCTCTTTAATACCTTTTTTTTCATAACACATAATACCGA
>CAZCJN010000118.1:0-7895 GCA_964498865.1 uncultured Bacteroidia bacterium | reverse complement strand
ATAAATTTTCTAATGTAATTTTTAGAGTAGAGTGTCTTACTTTTATTTAAGAAAACTTTTTATTAATTTATTTTCGAAGAAATGGAAGGAAATGATATACTAATGCTTAATAGTATAATTTAATATAATGTAAATTATAGAGCATTTATATTTGAATTTTAATGAAATTATGCATTTATAGTTGTGACTAGCACTTGCTTGACTTAATGATACCATGTTTAAAAGACTATAAGTTTTATCTGCTCAATTCAGGAAAAAAGTAACTTGCGAAGTTACGACAGAATGTCAAAGAAAGTGATGATGGCACTATACTTGACTTGCATTCGTTCTATAACCATAAACAATACATATAATACAGATAAAATATATGATGAATCCTTTTGATCATGAAAATATACATCACCTATCACCTATTATTGAAGATGATGCTGAATTAATTCCGTTATTAAGTACCGAGGATGAGGAACAAATGAATGCTGAAAAGTTTCCTGATGAAATTGCCATACTACCTCTCCGTAATACAGTTCTTTTCCCAGGCGTTGTAATACCTATTACAGTTGGCAGAGATAAATCCATCGCACTTATTAAAGATGCATATAAAGGTGATAAAACCATTGGTGTTGTAGCTCAAAAAAATGATAAAACCGAAGATCCTTCAATTGATGAATTAAACACTATAGGCACTATTGCTTTTATTTTAAAAATGTTTAGAATGCCTGATGGTAATACAACGGTTATCATACAAGGAAAAAGACGTTTTAATTTAAAAGAATTAACTCAAACTGATCCTTATTTAAAAGCAAAAATCACAGAATTCAAAGAAGATAAGCCGGCAAAAGCCGATAAAGAGTTTGATGCTCTTGTATCTTCCCTTAAAGATATTGCACAGCAGATCATTAAAGGATCACCTCATATTCCTTCAGAAGCTTCTTTTGCATTAAAAAATATAGACAGCCATTCGTTCCTAATCAATTTTATTTCATCGAATGCCAATATCTCCGTTATAGAAAAACAAAAACTTTTAGAAGTTCCTCACTTAAAAGAACGTGCTACTTTATTACTAGGACATCTTACTAAAGAGCTCCAAATGTTGGAGCTTAAAAATCAAATTCAAAGTAAAGTAAAAGTGGATATTGATAAACAGCAACGTGAATATTTCCTTCACCAACAGATTAAAACTATTCAGGAAGAATTAGGTGGTAATTCATTTGAGCAACAGGTTGACGAATTAAAAAAGAAAGCAAAGAATAAAAAGTGGGCAAAAGAAGTCGAAGCCGTATTCGAAAAAGAAATTAAGAAACTCGAACGAATAAATCCTAATGCAGCTGAATATTCGGTACAAACAAATTATTTGGAAACATTGATTGATCTTCCTTGGAATGAATATACCGAAGATGTTTATGATTTAAAAAAAGCTCAAAAAATCTTAGACAAAGATCATTTTGGAATGGAAAAAATAAAAGAACGCATCCTTGAGCATTTGGCTGTGTTAAAGCTTAAAAATAACATGAAGTCACCCATACTTTGTTTGGTTGGGCCACCGGGTGTTGGAAAAACTTCATTGGGTAAGTCAATTGCAACAGCATTGGGTAGAAAATATGTACGTGTTTCTTTAGGTGGATTAAAAGATGAAGCAGAAATAAGAGGCCACCGCCGTACTTATATCGGAGCTATGCCAGGCAGAATTATAAAAGGAATTCAAAAATCAAAATCATCTAACCCTGTTTTTATGTTAGATGAAGTAGACAAAATAGGCAACGACTACCATGGTGATCCATCTTCAGCATTGCTGGAAGTATTAGATCCGGAGCAAAATAATGCTTTTAATGACAATTTTATTGAGGTAGATTATGATTTATCTAAAGTAATGTTCATTGCTACAGCGAATACACTTAGCACGATTCAGCCTGCATTGCGAGATAGAATGGAAATCATTGAGATGACCGGTTATTCCGTAGAGGAAAAAATAGAAATAGCAAAACGGTATCTGATTCCTAAGCAATTTGATGAGAATGGTATAAAGAAAAAAATATCAATCAGTGATAAGATTCTTGAAAAGATTATAGAGAACTATACTCGGGAATCCGGTGTTCGTTCGCTTGAAAAAATGATTGCAAAAGTAGCCAGACATATTGCAAAAAATATTGCAATGAATAAAAAAATCTCATCTTCCATTACTGAAGATAACCTAAACATCATTTTAGGACCGGCTCATCCGAAAGAGCATTATCAAGATGCTGGTGTGCCTGGCGTTGTTATTGGCTTAGCATGGACTCCTGTTGGCGGGGATATTTTATTTATAGAAACTAGTTTAAGCAATGGAAAAGGAAAATTAACACTTACCGGAAATTTAGGGGAAGTAATGAAAGAATCTGCAACTATTGCTTTAGAGTATTTAAAATCCCATGCAGATACTTTTGGAATTCCCCAGGAAGTATTTAATTCAAAAAACGTACACGTACATGTACCTGAAGGAGCAACTCCAAAAGACGGACCTTCTGCCGGAATTGCCATGTTAACGGCTCTTACATCTGCTTTTACGGAGAAAAAAGTAAAGCGTTTTTTAGCTATGACGGGTGAAATTACCTTGAGAGGAAGAGTTTTACCTGTCGGAGGAATAAAAGAAAAAATCCTTGCTGCTAAAAGAGCTGATATAAAGGAAATTATTCTTTGTGAAGAAAACAAAAAGGATGTTGAAGAAATAAATAAAGAATTCTTGAAAGGACTTACATTTCATTATGTAAATACTATGTTGGAAGTAATTAATATAGCTATTCCAAAGATCAACGAAAGGAGAAAAGAATTTGCTTCTTGATTTTGTGCGTGATCACGTCGCCGAGAGATGTTTACGTATTCATCTAGTAATTTTTAGACAGGGGTTCATCCCAAGATGATTGGGTATATCTATATACATACTCAATAAAGATTGTCAAGAATTTGATGAGGTAAATATTTCAACTTCTATTCAACTTCCACCTGGAAACTGTTCTCTGGCTTTCTTTTTCTACATCTACTTTCTTTGCTTCTTTCAACAGTTTATTTGAAATAAAAGCAGCTATCAACGCTTCTTCTTCATTATCTGATTGAAGCTTTTCGGGAGTAAAATATTTCTTTACAAAATGAGTATCGAAATCACCACTAACAAAGGCCTTGTGTTGTAATACAAACTTGCAGAAAGGCAAAGTAGTCTCTACTCCAATTATTGTATATTCATCAATTGCCCTAATAAGCCTGCTAATGGCCTCTCCCCTATCTTTTCCATATGAAATTAGCTTAGAAATCATAGGATCGTAATAAATAGGAATGTCCATGCCTTCCTCAAAACCATCGTCTACCCTAATGCCTGTTCCTTGAGGAATTTTATATGCAACTAATCTTCCAATATCGGGTAGAAAATTATTTGCAGGATCTTCAGCATATACTCTCACTTCAATAGAATGACCGTTTATTTTTAGGTCTTCTTGCTTTAAAGAAAGTTTTTCTCCTCGTGCAATTTTAATTTGCTCTTTTACAAGATCCATCCCTGTAATCATTTCAGTCACGGGGTGTTCCACCTGCAAACGTGTGTTCACTTCTAAAAAATAGAAATTTTTTGAAGCGTCTACTAAAAACTCTACAGTTCCGGCACCTACATACTTACATGCTTTTGCTAAGCTAACAGCACATTCCCCCATTTTTTTTCTAATGTCAGGAGTAAGTACGGTAGAGGGAGCTTCTTCCACTACTTTTTGATGTCTGCGCTGAACTGAACACTCTCTTTCAAAAAGATACAGGATATTACCATGAGTATCGGCAAGTATTTGTATCTCTACATGACGTGGCTTTTCAACGTATTTTTCGATGAATACAGCACCGTCGCCAAAAGCAGATTGGGCTTCGCTTGACGCACGTTTAACTTCTTCTTCTAAATCTTTTTCATCCTCTACAACACGCATTCCTTTTCCGCCACCACCGGCACTTGCTTTTATTAAAACCGGGAAACCGATTTTACCTGCAACTTTTTTTGCTTCTTCTATATTCTTAACAGCACCATCGGTTCCGGGAACCATAGGAATATTATACTTCTTTGCTGTTTCTTTCGCAGATAATTTATCCCCCATCATTTCCATTGCTTCGGCAGAGGGCCCTATAAAAATTATTCCATTTTTAACAACTTCTCGCACAAAGGCAGCATTCTCAGAAAGAAAACCATAACCGGGATGTACTGCGTCTACTTTTAACTGCTTACATACCTCTATAATTTTTTTTCCATTAAGGTAGGATTGAGTTGATGCCGGAGGTCCAATACAAATTGCTTCATCTGCATAACGTACGAAAGGAGCGTTTCTATCTGCTTCAGAATAAACAGCCACTGTAGCAATTTCCATTTCTTTGCATGAACGCATAATGCGCAAAGCAATTTCACCCCTATTGGCAATTAATATCTTTTTTATTTGTTTCACTGTAAGTGGATAAATTCTAAAATAGAGTCGTAAATGTAATCCAAATCCTTGTCGGAGATACAATAGGGAGGTAAGATGTAAATCACATTTCCTAAGGGGCGAAGTAAGATTCCCTTAGTAAGAAAAAAAGTAGTTGCTTTATCTCGAATAGTATTAAAATAAGAAGTCTCCCCAGATGTTTTAAATTCAATAGCCAATATGGTTCCTAATGCTCGGGATACTATTTTAGTATTGTTGGATATCCTGATTTGAAATAATTTATTTTTTTTAGAGATTCGATTGATATTTTTTTGAGTTTCTTTTCTCTCCATTAAATCTAAACTTGCTAAAGCTGCAGAACAGGCAATGGGATTAGCAGTAAATGAATGTCCATGAAAAAATGTCTTTGTTCTGTCTGTAGAGAGAAAAGCATTATATATATCTTCTTTACATGAGGTAATTCCCATAGCCATAGTTCCACCGGTTAGTCCTTTAGACAAACAAAGGATGTCAGGATCTGCTGAAAGATAATGAGAGGCAAAAAATTTACCTGTCCTTCCAAAACCGGTAAACACCTCATCCGCTATTGTAAAGATTTTGTTTTTATTACAAAGTGAGATCATTTGACTAAGGATCTCAGGATCATGCATTATCATACCCGCAACTCCTTGCACTACAGGTTCAAAAATAAATGCAGCAATTGAATCCTCTTCATGATTAATAATTGCTTGGAGTTGGCTAAGGGCTTGCGCTTCTCTTCCTTTCATGGGTGCATCAACAAATAACGTATCAAACAAACCAAACTGAAATGGCAATGAAAAGGCACTTCGTTCACTCACCGACATGGCACCAAAAGTATCACCATGATAGCTATTTTTGAAGGCTATTACTTTTGTTTTGGGCTTTCCAGAATTAAACCAATATTGAAAACACATCTTCAAAGCAACTTCTACGGCAGTAGATCCATTATCGGAGAAGAAAATCTTTTTCTGATTCTTTGGTAATTTTTTCAATAATCGTTCAGATAGTTCTACGGCGGGTTTATGTGTAAACCCTGCAAAGATCACATGCTCTAGCTTTTTCAATTGATCAGAAACTTTTTTAGCTATGTATGGGTTGCTGTGTCCATGAATACAAGTCCACCAGGAAGAGAAAGAGTCTATATATTTATTTCCTTTTTCATCAAATATGTGTGCTCCTTTTGCTCTTACGATTCCAATGCACTCAGGACTTAATTCATGTTGGGTATAAGGATGCCAAATAGTTTTTTTATCTCGAGAAGTTAAAGACATAAATAATATTTATACTAATATACAAAAGCAATCAGTAGAGATTTTTTGTTTATATGTTTTTAAAGTATGGTGCATATTTTAAGATCATCTTTTGATCAACACGACTTTCTTTCTCAATACGGGCAATACAAGGAAGCTGACTATAGGTAAGGATGATTTCATGTGAAGAAGGATGTGGCGCCCCATTGAATATAAGACCTGTTATTTTTATCCCCTTTTGCTTTAAGGCATTTATTGTTAATAATGAATGATTAATGCAACCAAGATAGTTTTGAACTACTAAAACAACTTCAGCATTCAACTTTTCAATCAGGTCTAAGACAAAGGAATGGTTGTTTATGGGAACCATGATGCCACCTGCACCTTCAATTATTAATGTGTTTTTTGTAGCAGGTACAATAATAGTATTAAGATCTATAGTAACTCCTTCCATTTCTGCCGCTGCATGAGGAGACATAGGTTCTTTAAGCAAGTAACTTTCTGGGTGAAATACAGATGTTTTGTTGCTGATTAAACTTTTAACTTTTTCTTTATCTGTTAAAGGATATAATCCTGCTTGTATGGGTTTCCAGTAATCAGCTTGTAATGCCTCAGTTATTATTGCAGAAGCAATTGTTTTGCCTACATCTGTTCCTATCCCCGTGACAAATATTTTTCTCATATAGCTTTCACGTTACTTTTCTCCATGGTAGGCATATGTGTTTGTAATGAAACAAATAATTGTTCTATTTCTTGTTGGGTATTAAATGTATGCAAGCAAATGCGTATTCTTTCCTTTCCTTTAGGAACGGTAGGACTTAAAATAGCACGAACATCAAACCCGTCTTTTTGGATTAATTCTGCAAGAGTCCTTGCAGAATTATTTCCACTTACTGATATACATTGAATAAGGCTTTGACTTTTGGTTATTAGGTCAACATTTTTTTTATCTATAATAGAATTAAATAATGATACTAAGTTATTGATATTTAATATTATATGATTTGAATTATTTAATAACTCATAAGCTGATTTTATAGATGCTAATTCATGAGATGACAAAGCTGTTGTGTAGATAAAAGGACGAGAAAAATTAATAAGATAATTTCTCAACAGATTGCTTCCCAAAACTATAGCACCATGGCATCCTAGTGCTTTTCCAAATGTATGTATGCGTGCAAATACTTTATCCTGAAGATGAGTCTCCACTACTCTACCCTCTCCTTTATTTCCAAATATACCCGTTGCATGTGCTTCATCAACTACTAAATTTGCATTATACTTTTCACACAATAAGGCTATTTCATATAAAGGTGCAAAGTCACCATCCATGGAATAGACACTTTCTACTACTACAAAGTAATTTACTGTTGCATTATTTCGATCAAAAAATTGCAAGCGTTCTTCAAGATGATTTAAGTCGTTGTGTTTAAAAGGAAAAGAAGCTGCTTTTGAAAGTCGAATACCATCATAAATAGATGCATGGGAAAGTTCGTCGTATAAAATAATATCATTTTTCCTAGGAACGGATGATAGCAATCCCAAATTAGCATCATATCCTGAATTAAAAATCAATCCGGCTTCTGCGTGATGATAATCAGCAATATTTTTTTCTAATACTTCTATATACTGAGAATTACCTGTTAAGAGTCGGGATCCGGTTGAGCCGATCTTAATACCATACTTTCTATTTAAATGTTCAATCTCTAAAGATATTTTATCAAAGAGTTCTTTTGATCGGGAAAATCCCAAATAATCATTGGATGAAAAATCAATAAGGTTATTTTCAAAAACAAGCCTTCTATAAAGCCCTTGTTCCTTCCTTACACTTAAATCGTTTTGTAAAAAATTATCTTTCAATCTTAGGCGGGGATTATTTTTGTGCTAAGTTATTTTTTCAAATTCACTCTTACGCCTCCAATAATTGATGCGGACATAATGCGGTGAGTAATGTCAACAGGATCTTCGGTATGAGAATTACTATAGTATTTAAATTCAAAATTTGGGTATAGAAATAATAGTATTTGTGGGTATATTAGATAATCTGCCATTACACCTGTATTTGCCCAAATAGCCAACGGGAAGGGTTTTTCTCCTATAAAGTTAAAACGTTTAACATTCGTATATCCAAACCACCCGCAACGCATATCCCAATTAAAAGAATATTTTTTACGCGAGGAATACTTAAATGGCACTTGTATGT
>CAZCJN010000117.1:0-7897 GCA_964498865.1 uncultured Bacteroidia bacterium | reverse complement strand
GAAGTAAGGTCGGCATCGGTAGTAGCACCCAAGGTAACGTCTACAGTGGTATTGGCAGATACGGTGGCTTCCTGGTAAGCACTGAAAAGATTTCCGCTTGCATCTATCCCAATTGCAATGATCTTAACAGCAGAACCGTTAGGAATGGCTGTAGAACTCAAATTGTATACTTGTATAACGGTTTTAGTGGCAGGTATGTAAACAAAGATTCCCACATTGGTAAGATCATCGGTAGAAGAAGTGAAGGTTAAAGTAGAAGAAGCGCTGCTGCCTGCCAACATTCCGCAATTGATCCATCCGAGCTTTGCAATAAATGCAGAATAACCGGTGGTATTTGTTGTAAACAGGGGGCTTAATGAAGTGGTCACTCCTACTTTGGTAGGATCGTCTGTCCAATCCACATACGTGATGGGGGCAATCGTTGTATTGATGCCATAAAACACACGCATGTTGGCCTGAGGAGCTGTATTAGGCATTTCTATTTGTGCCATGCATGAATCGGGTTTTAATACTAACTCTGTTCCGTTTTTAAAGGCTGTTAATTTTATTTCTCCGTCTGTTTTCATAACAGTGCCTGCAGAAACAGTAGGCATTTGGTAATAGATCATGTCTTTAGGAGTATACAACTCAACCAACTTAACTGTAAAAGGCCAGGTTACGCTATCTCCGTTAGGAAACATTAAACATTGTTTGCCGGTCCATATTTTGGTTCCTTGTTTACCTACTATCGGTGCTGTGCCTGATGAGTCGATGATGAATTCTTGCTCTGCTTGTTTTTTAGTATCCAGGTAAGTAGCTACAGGCGAATATTGTTTTACAGCTTCAATTCTTTCCTTTGAGCAATTAACAAATACCAAAGTGGTAGTACATACAAATAAAGAAAGAGTAATTAAATTCCTAGTCATTGTGTTGATGGTTATCATAATGAGAAAAAAAGTAAGTATTAGTTATAAGCAGGACATAAATGACCTGCCTTATATCCTTTTGTTTTGCTACTGCATCCAAAAATATAGAGCAAGCCGAGACGTGCATGAGCTTCTTTAAATTTAACATTATATCTGCATTCAGCAAAAGGTCTGAGACATTTGTTAGTGGATATGCCTCCGCCTAACTCTGCATCCCAATTATTAGGCCGGGCATCTTTCATGGCAGATTCATCGTGATTTAACCAGGAATTATAAGCGCCATGAGCAAGCGCATATAAATGAAACTTGGTTTTAACCACTACTTTATATTCTAAAGCCAGTCCCAAATAATATTCATGCACTTTATTAAAAGGAAAATAATAAGAAACCTGAGGAACAAAACTTAAGCGGTTGTTCGGAAAAATACTCACCCTCGCCCCTGCTCCAAAGCTTTCGGTTTGAAAATTATAAATAGCATCAGCGCCTATGCCTATATTTTGTGTAAAGCATGGAGTGAAGCAAAATAGAAATACGATGGTTTGTATAGTTTTTTTCACAAAAAAAATTTATATCCAAATGTAATAAAATAGATTTTGAAAACACAATAGGATGGGGGTAATAATGCTAACTTATAAACATACTTTTAAACCATTTCACCAAAGTCAACAGAGGGGTTATAAAGAAAAAAAGCCACCCAATTTAAATTAGATGGCTTTTGTTCTATAAAGGCTAAAACAATTAGTCTTTCAGTTTTGCTTTCTCTGCAAGATCCGGAGCAATTAAAATACGTCCGCAATGTTCGCAAACAATAAGTTTTTTATGCATTTTAATATCTAATTGACGTTGAGGAGGAATTTTAGAAAAACATCCGCCACAAGCATCGCGTTCAACCGGAACTACTGCCAACCCGTTACGTGTATTAGAACGAATTCTTTTATAGGCAGTAAGTAAACGATCTTCTATTTGTGTTTCAGCTGTTTTAGATCTTTTCAATAAAGCAGTCTCTTCTTTTTCGGTTTCTGCAATGATCTCATCTAGCTCACCTTGCTTTTCTTTCAGCCTGTTCTTTCTTTCTTTCAAATCTTCTTCCGCTTGTTCTAAGTTTTCTTTTTTAGCTACCAAAGTAGCTTTGTATTCTTTTATTTTCTTTTCAGCTAAAGCCATTTCCAGCGTTTGAAATTCGATCTCTTTGGTAAGTGATTCGTACTCCCTGTTATTACGAACTTTATTTTGCTGAGATTTATATTTTTTGATCATGCCCTCAGCATCTTTAATTAAATTCTTTTTATCAGAAATAATTGTTTCGCTTTGGCGCATTTCTTCCTGCATCTTTTCGAGGCGGGTAGCCAACTGCTCTACTGCATCTTCCAGGTCTTTAATCTCAAGAGGAAGTTCTCCGCGAACGGTACGTATTTTATCAATCTTTGAATCAATCACCTGTAGTTCATGAAGAGCTCCTAGCTTTTCTTCTACCGATGCATCGATTTTTTCTCTTTCTGATACTGTTTTAGCCATGTTATAAATAATTGATAGGGTTTGTATTTACGTCCGATATAAAAAGTGGTATTTTTTTATTGCCCTTCTTATTACGGAAAACCTCAACGCTCAGGTACTTTTTACCCTTAGCGCTAAGGGGAGCGAAGATAGAAAATTTTTCCATTAGCAACTCGGCTAATAATTCTTTGGTAAACTGCTCACTTTCATAGTGTCCTATATCGACAATAAGGAGTTTATTATCAGCATCAAAAAACTGGTGATACTTCATATCAGCAGTGATCAAGACATCGGCATTTTGACGGATCGCTTCTTCAATTAAAAAACTGCCGGAGCCTCCGCAAACCGCGACCTTGGCTATGTGTTTTTTAATAACAGCTGTATGCCTTATAGCCTCGGCCTTCATAGCCTGCTTCAGCATTTGAAAAAAAGCATCGGGTTTTAGAGGTTGTTTGATATCCCCTATCATTCCTGATCCAAAAGTTTTTTTTCCTGCAACGATCTTAGGTGCTAATATTTTAGGATTTTTTATTCCTAATCTATCGCATATCTTTTTATTTACCCCTATCGGAGAGTTATCAAGATTAGTATGGATCGCATAAATAGATACATCGTTTCGTATCGCCTTCTCTACGATCCTTTCCGTATAATTCTTCTGTGTAAGTGATTTTAAGCCTTTAAAAATGATGGGGTGATGGGCAATAATAAGATTACAATGTTTCTCTATTGCTTCATCAATCACTGCTTCGGTACAGTCGAGACAGGTAAGCACACCTTGTACTTCTGCATCCCGATTACCTACAAGCAAGCCGCAATTATCGTAATCCTCTTGTAAAGAAAGCGGAGCGATGGATTCAAAATAGGAAGTTATAGTTTGTACCAACATGTTAAAGCCTAAAGTACAGCATTCAAATTTAAGACCCGATGTGCTTCTTCAATACTAATTTCCGGATACTCAGTACTTATAGTTAATTCGCTTCTACTTTCTTTTCCATACGCTTGCGTTCGCTCTCATCTAAATAGATCTTTCTCATACGAATATGTTTGGGTGTGATCTCTACATATTCATCGGACTGGATGTATTCCATGGCCTCTTCCAATGAGAATCGGATCTTAGGTGCAATACGCATTTTTTCATCGGCACCCGAAGCGCGCATATTGGTAAGTTTTTTCTCTGTACACAAATTAATTACTAAATCATCAGGACGAATATGTTCGCCTATCACTTGCCCAGTATAAATTTCATCTCCCGGATCTATGAAGAATTTACCTCTGTCTTGTAATTTATCTAACGAGTAAGCAACAGCAGTGCCTTTTTCTTTTGAAATAAGAACCCCTGATATGCGGCCGGGTATATTCCCTTTCCAAGGTTCAAATGCTTTAAAGCGATGCGCCATGATGGCCTCGCCTGCAGTAGCAGTAAGAACCGCATTTCTTAAACCGATCAATCCGCGTGATGGGATATCGAACTCAAGATGAATAAGATCTCCTTTAGGTTCCATGATCAGCATTTCACCTTTTTTCTGACTTACCAACTCAATTACTTTTCCTGAGAATTCCTGAGGCGTATCTACCGTAAGAACCTCTACGGGTTCGTGTTTCGTTCCGTTAATTTCTTTTACGATCACCTGAGGCTGGCCTACTTGTAATTCATACCCTTCTCTGCGCATAGTTTCAATTAAAATGGAAAGATGAAGAATACCTCTTCCATAAACCAAATACGAATCGGGTGAACCGGTTTCTTGCACACGCAGTGCAAGGTTTTTTTCAAGCTCTCTATCTAACCTTTCTTTTAAGTGACGAGAGGTTACAAACTTTCCGTCTTTACCAAAGAAAGGAGAAGTATTGATAGTGAAAAGCATACTCATCGTAGGCTCATCAATCGCAATGGGTTTTAGTCCTTCCGGATTTTCAAAATCAGCAATGGTATCACCGATCTCAAAACCTTCTATCCCAGTAAAAGCACATATATCTCCGGCCTTTACTGACGTTGCTTTTTTCTTTCCTAATCCTTCGAATACAAATAGCTCTTTAATTCGTGATTTTACAATAGCACCGTTTCTTTTTACTAAAGACACAGGCATGTTCTCTTTTATCTCTCCTCTGAATACTCGGCCAACGGCTATCCTGCCAATGAAAGAAGAGTAATCCAGTGAAGTGATCTGAAGCTGTAGTGTTCCTTCGCGAACAGGCGCTGCAGGAATATGTTCTACGATAGAATCTAATAGATATAAAATGTCTTTCTGTGGTGTTTTCCAATCCGGCCCCATCCAGCCTTGTTTGGAAGAACCGTAAATGGTAGGGAAGTTCAACTGGTCTTCGTTCGCATTTAAGTTAAAGAACAATTCAAATACAGAATCATGCACTTCATCCGGGCGACAGTTGGGTTTATCTACTTTATTAATGACCACAATAGCTTTAAGTCCTTGCTCTAACGCTTTTTGTAACACAAAACGAGTCTGAGGCATTGTGCCTTCAAAAGCATCGACAAGTAATAGAACACCATCCGCCATATTCAATACTCTTTCTACCTCTCCTCCGAAATCGGCGTGGCCTGGGGTATCAATAATATTGATTTTAGTATCCTTATAAGTTACTGAAACGTTTTTAGCAAGAATGGTAATTCCTCGTTCGCGTTCCAAATCATTATTATCTAAAATAAGTTCTCCTGTTGCTTGATTTTCTCTAAAAAGCTGGCAGGTATGAAGTATTTTATCAACAAGGGTTGTTTTTCCGTGATCGACATGGGCAATGATTGCAATGTTTCTGATTTTTTGCATATATAAAAAATAAGCCGCGAAAGTAGTGAAAATATCAGGAGCATGAACTCATCACCCTAAAGTATTATTGATTTACTACAATGATGGCAAAAAAGGCAAGGAATTAAAGTTATGATTTTACTGCTTTCTTAGAAAATCCAATAAAAAAGCATTTAAGTTATGAATTGCCAAATCCATTCTCCATTTACTCTTATCTCTTCTTTCTACATAGTTGGATATACTCCTTATCTGAATACAAGGTATGTTCTCTTGTGAACAAGCATAGAAAAAGGCAGCCCCTTCCATACTTTCTATGTCAGGATTAAATTTCTTTACCACTTTTTTAATAGAGGCTGTATTGCCATGTACAGTATTAACGGTAATGCCTCTCACTTTCATCAGTCCTAATTCTTTACCATATCCTACACTTCGGATATTATATGCTGAACGGTCTGCCAGGCCCATTTCGTAGGTAGGAATAAATTCATCTCCATCTTCTGCACCCATATCAGCAAATGAATCACTCACCACATCTACTACTGTTCCTAAGGGGATATCTTGTTTAAAGCTGCCGGCAACTCCTGCATTAATAGCCAGATCATATTCATCGCTTAATGTTTTGGCAAGCTGGTAAGCGGTAAGGGTCATTCCCACTCCGGTTATGAGAACATCAATCTGTTTATTTCTCAGCATATAGCTCTGCACATTTTTTTCAGAAGGGGCCTTCTTAAAAAAAGATATAAGCGGTGCAATTTCAAATTCAGTGGCGGCAACCAAAAGAATCTTCATGCATCAAATATACGTTAATATGAAAAAACATACGGATACCTGAGCTAAATACCCCTCAAGCAAGTACTTTTCTATATTTGTAATTCATTTTATTGCATATGATTTACATTACACGAAGAGAGCAGTTTTCAGCAGCACACAAGTTATTTCGTGAAGATTGGTCGCAAGAAAAAAATTACGAGGTATTCGGAAAATGTGCCAACCCTAATTGGCACGGGCATAACTATCAATTATTTATTACAGTAAAGGGAGAACAAAATCCCGATACAAGTTTTGTTGTCAACTTATCGGATATAAGTGAACTGGCGCGAGAAAAAGTTATTTCCAAGTTAGATCACAGAAATATAAATTTAGATGTTGATTTTATGAAGGGAAAAATGGCGAGCACCGAAACTTTAGCCATAGAAATATGGAATCAATTGGAAAAGCCCATTAATAGTTTGGGTTGCAAACTCCATTGCATAAAAGTTCAGGAAACAGAAAATAATTATGTAGAGTATTTTGGGAAATAAAATCATGACACATTACAAAAAGATAGACCAATATCACGCTGAAACTACCGATCAACTTTCGGAACATTATAGAGAGATACTGAAACTTGCCGGTGAGGATATAAAACGTGAGGGCATTTTAAAAACGCCTGAACGTGCTGCCAAATCCATACAATTTTTAACACACGGTTCTCATATCAACCCTGCAGACATTCTTAAGTCGGCCTTATTTAAGGAGGATTACAAACAGATGGTGCTTGTAAAAGACATTGAAATGTATTCTTTATGTGAACATCACATGCTTCCTTTCTTCGGCAAGGCTCACATTGCCTATATTCCTAACGGAAAAATAGTTGGGCTCAGCAAAATTCCCCGTGTAGTAGACGCATTCTCCCGCAGACTACAGGTGCAGGAAAGATTAACTGTTCAAATAAGGGACTGCATACAAGAAACCCTTAATCCATTAGGGGTGGCCGTTGTAATTGAAGCAAAACACTTATGCATGCTTATGCGCGGCGTTCAAAAACAAAACTCAGTAGCTACCACTTCTGCTTTTACGGGTGAGTTTTTGGAAAATCCTAAAACACGAGAAGAGTTCATGAATTTGATATCAGGAAAATTGCATTAGACTTTGCAAAGGTGCTATTTTGTATTTTCGTACACATTCATTTTAAAATTTAATTATGAAAGCCTATTTATTTCCGGGACAAGGATCGCAATTCTCAGGAATGGGAAAAGATTTATTCGACAATTCTCCTTTAGCAAAAGATTTATTCGAAAAAGCTAACTCTATTTTAGGATTTAAAATAAGTGATACTATGTTTAGTGGAACAGATGAAGAACTCAAGCAAACAAAAATAACGCAGCCTGCTATTTTTCTTCACTCGGTTATCATGGCAAAAACAATGGGTGCTGTTTTTCAACCCTCTGCTGCTGCGGGGCATTCGTTGGGAGAATTTTCTGCCCTGGTTGCTGCCAATGCCCTCTCGTTTGAAGATGGTTTATCATTAGTTTATAAACGTGCTATGGCCATGCAAAAAGCATGTGAACAAAACCCTAGCACCATGGCAGCCATATTAAATTTAGATGATAAAGTAGTAGAAGATATTTGTGCGGAGGTTTCCAAATCAGGTGAAGTGGTTGTAGCTGCTAATTATAATTGTCCGGGTCAATTAGTTATTTCGGGTACTATTAACGGAGTAAATAGTGCCTGTGAAAAATTAAAAGCAGCCGGAGCAAAACGTGCATTAATATTGCCTGTAGGAGGAGCTTTCCACTCCCCTTTAATGGAACCGGCCAAAAAAGAATTAGAAGCGGCCATTAATAGCACAAAAATCTCTGCGCCGGTTTGTCCTATTTATCAAAACGTGAATGCAAGTCCTGCAACCAATCCGGATGAAATAAAAAGGAATTTGATCGCCCAACTCACGGCACCTGTACGTTGGACACAAACCATACA
>CAZCJN010000116.1:0-7927 GCA_964498865.1 uncultured Bacteroidia bacterium | reverse complement strand
AAAACCAGTTAGTCTTTATGAAAAAAACGTTATTATTATGGTTATTTGGGCTGTTACTGACCTCCCAAGTATTTGCGCAGAACCGCACGCTGAGTGGTACTGTAAAAGACGCAGCCACTGGCGAAGCACTGATAGGTGTGAACGTTACGGGTAAAGGTACAACAATAGGTACCGTTACTGACATTGATGGTAAGTACACATTAGAATTACCGAAAGATGTGAAAGATTTAGTATTCTCCTACATTGGATATACCAACGTAGAGAAACCCATCTTAGCATTAGTTGTAGATGCTGCTATGGCAGTAGAAGGAAAACAATTAGATGAACTAGTGGTGACTGGTATGGCAATTAAGAGAGAAAAAAGAAGTACCTCTTATTCTACTAACACCTTAAAAGCAGAAGACTTAACACAAGGTACGTCAAACGTATTCAGTGCTATTCAAGCAAAAACACCTGGTGTTAGAATTAATACCATCGGCGGTGCAATGGGCGCATCTAATAGAATTGTCTTAGACGGTGAAGCATCTTTCTTGTTAGGAAATAATGCTTTAATCGTTATTGATGGGGTGCCTGTTATTAACAGCACGAACTCTACCAATCAAAATGACAATTTAAGTTTCGTGGATTTTGGTAACAGAGGTAATGACTTTGATCCCGATAATATTGAATCAGTTTCTATCTTAAAAGGACCTGCTGCAACTGCTTTGTACGGATCACGTGCTACAAGTGGTGTAGTTTTAATTACTACAAAAAGCGGTAAAGGAACTGATAAATCTGATAAAAAATTCAGTGTAACTGTAAACTCTAATATCTCTTTCCAAAAAGCATACTTACAAATAAAAAGACAAGATAAATTTGGGCAAGGGTATGATAATAATCCCGATCCAATTGAAAACTTCTCTTGGGGACCTGCATTTGATGGTATAGTTCGTCCTTGGACACCAACTATTGTATTGCCTAATGGGTCAACTTCTCAATTAATCCGCCCATATTCTGCCGTAAAAAATCAATTGCAAGATGCATTTAATATAGGTACAACCTTTAAAAATGGTATAGCCTTAGAAGGAGCTTCAGATAAATTCTCTTATTACTTCTCTTATAATAATACAACGAATAACGGTATTATTATGAATACGTTTTATAAAAGACATGCTTTAACAGCAAATACAACAGCAAGATTAGCAAAGAATTTAACCTCAAAGGTAAATGTACAATACTCTAAAGTATATCAAAGAGCAATGACAGGTTCTGGAACAGCTAATTTTGCTGGTACTTTACAGTCATTATTACAACAACCGGCAAATATTCCAATTTTCGAATTGAGAGATTACAATAGCCCATATCAAAATTTTAATGGATATTATGGAGGATACACTGCTAATCCATTCTATTTAATGAGCCATACTAATAATGATATGAAAGCAGACAACTTGTTGGCATCTACAGAATTAGAATACAAACCGGTTGATTTCATAACATTAACAGCTCGTGTAGGTGATAACCTTACCATCTCTAACATGTCACAACAACAACCTAAATATAAATACGACAGACAAAAAGATGGAGTAAATGGTGGATATACTGAAGAATTAGAAAAAAGAAATCAATTAAACATCGATTTATTTGGTACATTCAATAAAGATGTAGTAAAAGACGTTAATATCAATGCGATGTTAGGCTTTAACTATTTAAAAAGTAAATACACCGATATTTTTGGTAAAACACAAAACGGTATTGTTATTCCTGGATATTATAACTTAAATAACTCTGTAAGTAAACCGTATGTAGAAACAAATTATTCAAACTACGGATTGATTGGTTTATTAGGACAAGTAGGTATTGGTTATAAAAATATGTTGTTTGGAGAATTTACCGCACGTAATGACTGGTCTTCTACTCTTCCTGCTGGAAAAAGAGGATTCTCCTATTTCTCTGGCGGTCTTTCATTTGTACCCAGCGAATTAATAAAAGGAGATGCAAAACAATGGTTGAATTACTTGAAAATTCGTGCAAATGCCGGAACACAAGGTAAAGACGCTGCGCCTTATATGTTAAGCTCTGTATTTGCTGCTGCAACATTTAGTGACTACTATAATGACAATTTACCGTACCAATTCCCTGTAAAAGGTTTAGATGGTTCTACCGTAAGTGGTTATACCTTAGGTAATACTATCGGTAATGCAAAATTAAAACCGGAATTAACAACAGCTTATGAAGTAGGTGCAGAAATTACAGCACTGAAAGAATATATACATGTTGAATATACATTCTATCACAAAACATCAAAAAATTTGATTGTTAATGCAAACCTACCTGCTTCTTCAGGTTTTACTCGCCAAGTAATCAACGTTGGTAAAGTAAGAAATATCGGGCATAACTTATTAGTAAGTGTAAATGCAATTAAAAACCTAAAAGGAGTTAATTGGGAACTTAGAATGCAGTTTGCAAAAAATAACAGTAAAGTATTGAAAGCTAATATAGATGGTAGTGATGTAATTTTAGGTGGTTTAACAACTGCTTCTATCATTGCAAAAGAAGGATATCCTTTCGGTACATTCAAAGCTAATGATTTCAATAGAGATTCTTTAGGAAGAATTATTGTTGGTGCAAACGGCGCTCCTGTAACTTCAACTACACAAAATATTTTTGGTTCATTCCAACCTAAATATACTATGGGTTGGGCATCGACACTTTCTTGGAAAGGATTGGCTTTTGATGTACAATTCGATATGAAAAAGGGCGGTGTGTTCTATTCAGGCACAAGAGAGGCTACAGATTTTAATGGTACATCATTAACATCATTATTGAATAACCGCGAACCATATATTATTCCAAATAGTGTAACAACTACAGGTGCGGAGAATACCACCCCATTAACTAATTTATATACATTAGTAGGTAGTTTACCGGAATCTCAATTGTTAGTAGATGCTAGCTACATTAAATTGAGAGAAGCTAGTGTTAGCTATACTTTTGACAAAAAATTCTTTAAAAAAGCACCTATTTCAGCAATCTCTGTTGCATTAGTTGGAAATAACTTGAAATTCTGGTTGCCTAAAGAAAACGTATTTGCAGATCCTGAGTCAAATGCATGGGGACAAGCCGGTAATGGACAAGGTATGGAATACACTTCAATGCCAACTAGTCGCTCTGTAGCAGTTGATTTTAAAATTAAATTTTAACAAGTAATTATATGAAAATGAAAATATATAATATCAAAGGATTACTGCTTGCACTTTCAATTACAATCGGCATGGCATCATGCGAGAAAGTGTTAGATGTAAACACAGATCCGAATAACTCAAGTACGGCAACACCTAAATTAGTACTTCCTACCGCACAATCTCAATTAGGAGCTACTATTGGATATGCTTGGAATTGGTACGGAGGTATGTGGGCTCAATATTGGACAGGCGGATATGGTGTCTCTACTTCTCAAGTTGAATACTATAACATGGTAGGAACAGATGTAGATGGTAGTTGGACTAGAGCTTATGCTCGTTCTTTAGAAGACATGTACTACTTACAAAAATCAGATCAACCTGTTTATGCAGGTATGGCTAAAATAATGTCTGCATACTTATATCAAATGTTGACAGATTTACACGGCGATATTCCATTTTCTCAAGCCTTGAAAGGAGAAGTAGTTAATGGAGGTATTACAGCTCCAAAATACGACAAACAAGAAGATGTGTATGCAGCATTAATACCTTTAATCGATGACGGTATTACAGGTGTAACTACTACGGGGGCAGGTGTACAATCACCGACTTCTGAGGATTTAATTTATGGAGGTAATATTAGTAAATGGGTAAAATTTGCTAACACTCTTAAACTTAAAATATTGGTAAGAAAAGGAGATTATGTAGGAGCTAAAGCATTAATCGATGCCGGCACACCTTTTATTACATCTGCTAGTGATGATGCTAAATTTAGATATTTTGAAACCTCTCAAAATACTAACCCACTTTATGCTCGTTTTATGGCTAGAACAGACGTTGGGATGTATTATGTAGCTTCAAAAACTAGTGTTGATAAATTAGACGGCTTAGCCGATCCTAGAATTAATAAAATCTATACTCCAGGTAGTTCTGGCGATTTAGGTGTGTTTTCCGGAGATATTAATGATAATACTCCATTATACCCTTCTGGCGGTGTTAATACTAAATTCAGCAGACCTAGTCCATTAACTTTTGGTGCAACTGTTCCAGTTTACTTTATTAGCGCTTGGGAAAGTTACTTCTTACAAGCAGAAGTGTTAATCCGTAGTGGTCAAGATGCATCTGCATTGTTTGGTAGTGGAGTACAAGAATCCTTTAATTATTACGGCTTAGGATCTGCAGCAGGTTATGTATCTTCACTTAGCTTTGGCGGATCTCAAGACAATCAGTTAAATATTCTAGCTATTCAAAAATGGATTGCAATGAATGGATTGCAAATGGTAGAGGGCTGGTTAGAAACACTTCGATTTGACAGACCGGGTAATGATATCTTTAAAGGAGGAATTTTCCATAGCCCAATCAATAACTCTTTAGGAGCGAATAAGTTTCCTTCTTCTTTTGTTATTCCTAATCAAGAAACAACTTATAATCCTAATGCTCCAAAGAACGTAACCGTTACTTCTAAAAGATTTTGGGATAATTAATAACAATAAAAATGTTTAGTATGAAAACAATAAATATAAGCAAATTATTATTAGTTTTACTTGTTACAATTGTCTCGTTTACAGGTTGCAAGAAAGATTTACAATTTTCTAAAGCCACGTTTCTACCAGAAATTAAATTAAAAGGAGATGAGGTCGTTTTAGTTAAATTTGGCACTGACTTTACAGATGATGGAGTTGACGCAACTGTGAATGGTAAAACTGTACCTTATACTACAAAAGTAGTTGGACTATACAGGGGAGGAACTACAGTAGATAAAAACACCCCGGATATTTATCAGGTTACTTATTCCGCTACAAATGAAGATGGCTTCTCTGCATCTATTACAAGAACAGTAGTTGTTGCTAATACGGGAGATTTAGTAAACAGTATAGAAGGACTTTACACTTCCACAGTAGGTAGAGGCGGTCCGGCTACACCGCAATACACCAACATGGAATATGTTCTAATTTGGAAAATATCAGGTAATACTTATGGCATTACAGATGCACTAGGTGGATACTATGATATTGGAAGAGCTTATGGACCGGGTTATGCTGCTATCGGTACTGTTATAACAGCAAATGATATTAGTACTAACTCATTCTCATTTACTCAAGCAAATATCCCTATGTTTGGAAATGTAGTTGATATTAGTAATTTTGTTGTAGATGCTTCTACCCATTCTATTTCATTTACAGGAACAGGAAATTTTGCCAATTCTATTTTTGGAATTAATTTAAAACAAGTAAATTTTTAGTATGAAAAATCAAATATATTTAATACTTCTTATCTTTCTAGCAGTAAGTTGCAAAAAAGAAGGATACAAACCATCAGTTTCCAATACAGTTGATATGAGCGGTCGTTGGTGGGTGCAATTTTTCCAAGATACAGACAAAGATGGTTTAATTACATCAGCTGATAATTTGATCCTTTCATATGAAGACTATACAATGTATGCTCTAATTACCTCTAATACATCAGCAAATACAAAAGATTCCGTTTTAGTTACAGAGAATCCAAATTTAAAAAGCAGTTTTCGTTGGCCATTTAAATTTAAAACACCAGTAAATGTTTCAAATTTATCTTTTACGGCAAATCCTGCCGGATCTTCTAATTTGGCAATTTCTGGAGAAACAGTTTCTATGGTTAGTGGAAAGATTTTGAAAAAAGCAGCAACCACTTTATCCGGTGCTAAAGCAGATTCTATTTTTATTGAAATGGAATTTTCTGACGATCCAGGTAATTGGTATATTTATTCCGGTCATAGAGATACAGGTCAACCTGAAGATCAGTATTAATAGTTTCTTATATAGAACTTTCAATAAAAAAGCCACCTTAGTGTGGCTTTTTTATTTGTCTTAACACACATTTAATTTCCCAACAAAGCCAACATTCCTCTATAAATTTGTATATTTGCAGCGCAATTTTTACCTCGTGTTCAATAAGAATCAAATAATTACACTCCTAAGCACTTTTATGTTGCTTTTTTCGCTCTCTCTGCGTGCAGAAGTGGCAACACCTGTACAAGAAGGCGAAAAAAAAGAAGATGTTTCTTCCGTAGTGGTGGAACATATTATGAATCACGTAGCGGATGCTAATGAAAATCATATAGCCACTATCAAAGACGGAGAACACGAAACTCATATTAGCATGCCTTTACCGTGTATTTTATATAATAAAACCACGGGAAAGTGGTCGGTATTCATGTCTTCCGTTTTTCATCACGCTCCTAACGGCATCCATGAGGGATATAAAATGGAACACGGCCGTGTTGTAGATGCACAAACCGGCAACAGAGCTACTTTCTTGGATTTTTCTATTACGAAGAATGTATTTAATATGCTGCTTGGTTTCACCATTTTGGCAATTGTTTTTTTTGTTGTTAAAAAAGCGTATGACAAACGCCCCGGACAAGCACCAAGAGGCTTGCAAGGATTTATGGAAGTATTTGTAGAGTTTATCACAGAAGATATTGCAAAGCCAAATTTGGGAAATAAATACGAGAACTTCCTACCGTATCTAATCGGCTTATTTTTCTTTATTCTTATAAACAACTTATTAGGATTAATTCCTTTTTTAGGGAATATCAATTCTTCAGGAAATATATCCTTTACCTTAGTGTTAGCCGTTTTTTCTTTGTTACTTATTAATATAAATGGTAATAAAGATTATTGGAAACACATTTTTGCCATGCCGGGTGTGCCTAAATGGGTATTAATTATTCTGGTGCCGGTAGAGGTGATGGGTATTTTAATTAAACCGGCAGTATTAATGCTGCGGTTATTTGGTAATATTACCGGCGGTCACATTACTATTTTAGCTATCGCAGGATTGATTTTTATTATGGGCAATCTAGGAACTAGTGTTGGTGGGGCAGCAGCAGGTGGCTTAATTGCATTCCCTGTATTATTATTTGTGAATGCCATGGAATTATTTGTAGCATTCTTGCAAGCGTATGTGTTTACCTTGTTAACCGCAATATTCATCGGTGCTGCCATTGAGGAACACCATCATGCAGAAGAACATCATTAATTATTTTAAATAAAACAAACTTAAAAAATTTCAATTATGACAGGTCCAGTTTCAGCAATCGGCGTAGGTTTAGCAGCAATCGCAGCAGGCTTAGGAATCGGTTTAATCGGCAGCAACGCAGTACAAGGTATTGCACGTCAACCGGAAGCAACTAAACAAATTAACGGAGCTATGATCTTAGCTGCAGCGTTAGTAGAAGGTGTTGCTATCATCGGTATGGTATTATCATTCTTGATTAAGTAAGAATTTATTTTTTAACCCCTTGCGCTCGCCGTAAGGAATAAAATCTAAGCGTATGCTATTAGGATTTGATCCAATGTCGTTATTGACACCGGATTTAGGTTTTTTATTCTGGACAACGATAGTATTCCTTGTCTTTTGGTTTATAGTAGGCAAAATGGCAATAAAGCCAATTACTAAAGCCATTAAAGATAGAGAGCACACTATTTCTGATGCTTTGGCGGCTGCTGAAAAAGCAAAACAAGATATGCAACAATTGCAATCGGACAATGCAGCCTTATTAAAAGAAGCAAAAGAAGAAAGTGCCAGAATTTTAAAAGAAGCAAAAGAAGTAAAAGAAGTTGTAATTACAGAAGCACACAACAGAGCCAAAGACGAAGCTGCAAAAATAGTAGCAGCGGCAAAAGTAGAAATTGATGCACAAAAGAAAGCAGCGATGGCAGAAGTGAAAGCAGAAGTAAGCAAACTATCTTTAGAAATTGCTCAAAAAGTCTTGGGACGCGAATTGG
>CAZCJN010000115.1:0-7990 GCA_964498865.1 uncultured Bacteroidia bacterium | reverse complement strand
TTGTACTGTAAAAAATAATTCCAACATTAGCACTCAATTCTTATTTAAAACAAACATAAATCGCCATATCAACCATTAAAATGAAACATCATGTCTACTGTAAAACGCATTACTGATTTAACAGATTACACTTCCGTTCTTCCTTACGCCAGTGAATTATTTGGCGTGTACCAACCTTTACTCGGATGGAAATCCAAACGAAGTGAACAACGGTTTAATAAAGGATTCAACCAGGATAAATTACAACTGCTCGATAAACTTAAAAACACATTTGCCGGTATCGCCAACGTTTCTTACAAGGATAATCGCCTGGCAGATATACATTTAAAACATGGCTTGCTACAAGGGGGAAAGGTTCGTACCTATGATAGTGTGTTAGTCCAAAAGATATCTGAACAACTTCCGGAGTATTCTGCTCTTACTCCTGCTGTCTGGTCGCGACTTATTAATGAACAATTTATTGATGCTCTTTTGTCTAAAGATGTTACACAGGTATATAAATCGGCATACAATGATGTTCTACGAACTGATTCAGGTTTCTCCACTAATTTGAGGATGGCTACAATGGTGGGTACTGCCGGTTCTATCAGTAATAATGCAATGAAATTGGGAACCTTTGAGCGCCAGTTACAGTATGAATCAGCTGTTGGCGGATTTCTTCTTTACCTTGTACAAAATAAAAATCATGCAGCTCTTACCGATGTTTTTTATGAAGGTCTGCATAATGCTGAAAGAGGTGCTCAGCTGCAAAAAATGCTTTCAGCTTCTAATGCTAATGAAGCTTTTCTTGATTTAGAACATTTAAACCCCCGCGATCGGGAGCATATACAAGGAGCAGCCTTATCGCCCATAAGTGTTGTACATTTATTCCGCCAGTATTTTTTTGAATTAGATACTTTTTTGGGAACTCCCGTAAGTCATGTTTGGTTAAGCCCGGGATCCAGTGTAGAACTGATTGAGATACATACACGTACTACTACTACTGAAAAAACATTGGAGAATACGCTGGATATTATTTCTAAATCAGAAAAATCAGTTACTACCCAAGACGAACTATCAGAAGCCGTAAAAGAGAATAATGACCAGGATGTGAAATTTGGTGCCAGCGTGAAGGCCTCTTATATGTCAATAGAAGCCAATTCCAGTTTCGATTATTCTAATTCGCAGCAAATGGCTAGGGAGAATACCCATAAACGCATGCGTGAGCAAACAGAAAAACTTTCTTCGGAGATACGCAAAAATTTTAAATCTACTTTCAAAACAATTACAGAAGTAACAGATATATCAAGTACTAAACATACACTTAGTAATTCAACAGATAAACTGATCAACTATGAGTTAAGAAGAAAAATGAGACAGGTAGGTGTGCAGGTACAAGACATAGGTACTTTCTTGTGCTGGCAAACCTATGTTGATGATCCGGGAAAAGATTTAGGACTCGCTAAACTCGTACATATTGCTAAGCCTGCAGAGCTGGATGGCATTCCGCATCCTGAAGAAATCCCTCTCAATCAAGCTTTCCAGGAAGAAAAAATGATAACCATTCCTTTTATATCTGTACTTAATGATGCAGACAATGAAGATGAGGTTTATAAAGATGGTGTGGAAGTGGATAACTCTGAATTTTTAGGAAGCCTTGAAAAAATTAAGGCTGACTTTGAACAAGAATTTATTTGTCCAAAATCCGATTATGAGTTAACAAATATAGAGTTCGATCCTCTTGGAAAACCTGTCAAAGTCTCTCGTAGAGGGGCTATCCATAATTCCGGTTCCCGAGCAAAGTTTACATTGCACTTGGATTCTGCAGATTTTCAAGGACAAAATAGTCTACAAGTTAAGGTAGTGCTTCATTGGTCACCTAATCCTGCTTCTAACGCAGATATTATAGCTAAGAATAAAGCGAATCAGGATAAGCTTAAAGAAAAAGAGAAGGCTGCCTATGAAAAAGCCTATGTAGAAAATATTAAAGAGAGAGTAGAAATAGCAAGCAGGATAAAAACCCGTAACAATGAAGAGTTGAGAGAAGAAGAGCGCATAGTTGTTTACCGCAGACTCATTCACGAAATGCTTTTAAATGGTGTTTCAATGCCCGATGATAGAACACGACATGTAGTTTCCGAAGTATTAAATGCAATTTTTGATATTGATAAGATGCTGTATTTTGTTGCTCCCGAATGGTGGAGACCACGAATGCACAGAAGCAAGCAACAACTACAACCATCTACTCCTCCTGCTACTGTTTTAAATCCATCAATCTCTTCTAATGCAGCGGTTGCTACAACTCTGAATAAGGGATTATTCTCTAAAATTGGTATAAAAGAAGTAGGTGCTGAATCACCGGTTATGGCTGCAAATACAATTGGATGGGGAGGAATTAATGACAGAGAAAGAGATAATTATTTGATCACCGAAGAATCTGAGCCGGCAAAATTGGGAAGCTCCTTAGGCTGGTTACTTCAACTGGATGGAGATAATATGAGAAATGCATTTCTGAATGCACCTTGGGTAAAAGCCGTTATTCCTATAAGGCCGGGTAGAGAAGAAGCGGCCATTAATTGGTTGAAAGGTGTAGAGGGAATGAATGGTATTACCGATGATGTGATTTATCATGCAAGTAACCCTAATGAAAAAGATATCAATGGAAACCCATTAGAAGGTCAGAAAATGATAAATGTATTAATGGACCTTGCTAAAAAAGTTAAGAAAAAATACCAGGAAGGGATAGAAACAGGGAAGTATCCAAAACAAAGTGAAGTATCTGATCCGGCATTGGTAGATGAAGAAAGCACCGTTACGACTACTCCGATTGACAGAGTTTACGAACATGGTTTCTTCCCTCTGCAAAACAGTTTTAAATTACATGTGGGTAAGAACTATGAGATATTTGATCAGTGGATAGAAATTCTTCCAACTGACCAGATAGTTCCTGTAGAGGTTAAATACGATCCAAAAACAGGAAGACAGATTTAATTTTTAAATCTTCTATGGGAGATTCTTCACCTTTTTTTCCTTCAGGATTACCTGGTATTCCACCTATACCGGGCATTGATCCTTTTTCACCAATACCCGATATTCTGCCTGTAGATGCTCCTGCGCCGTTAGCCGAAACAAAAAAAATAAAAGATCCTAAAGCAAAACCTTTTTTTCTTCCGCCTCATAATAAATCCGATCTATTAGAATTCCGTGGAGCTGTTAGAGATACATTGAGCGTAAAACCAATCATAGATGGAAAACAAATTTTTGCGGAACTTGAAAAAGCAATTGATAAGGCTGAATCCAGTGTACTCATCGCCTTTTGGTTATTTAATCTGGATATGCCATTGGTTACTGATAGCAGCAGAACGTGGTTAGATTTACTTGTGGATGCTACTTCCAGAAAGGTAAAGATTCGTTTATTTATGAATGATTTTGATCCGGTGTTAGGCTGGGTTGATTTTCATACCAATGCCTGGGAACGATACTTCCGGTTGCTAGATACATTTAAAGGAGTATCTTCTGATCTGTTTCAGGTGGTTTGCTCTCGTCATGAAACAGAAATTGCTGATCATATTATGAATCTGGCAATAAGTGGCGTATATGATAATCATGCAGATGAAATAAATAAAGCAGATGAAAGTTACAGGAAAAATAAATTTATGAATTCTCCCGGCCTGTGGGATAAACTTAACTACGATACTGCCTCAAAAAAAGTAAGCCCAAAAGTGAAAGGAAAGAGTTATCCCGCATGGCCGGGCTCTCATCACCAAAAAATTGTAATCATAGATGGTAAGTATGCATATACCGGTGGATTAAATGTAGCCCCTGTTTATTTAGATTCCCAAAAACACAATAAACCTATAGAACAATTACCCTGGCATGATGCGTTTGTAAAAGTCGAAGGTAGTTTTCCTGTAAGAGATTTTATAAGAAACTTCATCAGTATTTGGAATAAAGAACGGGTGAATTCAGAAAATTTTTTGAAAAGCGCTTATAAAGCTGCTAACATAACTATACCTGTGGTTATAGGCACCACTACGGATTTAACTGAAAAAACATTTCCTGCTCAATTAACCTCAACAGCTACTCCCAAAATTCCGGGGCAAGTACACCGAACTATTTCTAAAAAAGGTACTGATCCGAAAGGTATTCCTGTTACTATAAGACAAGATATTTTAGAAGGAACCGTTCTGGCAATTAATAATGCTCAGGAATATATTTATATAGAAAACCAGTATTTTAGAGAGAAGGCAATAGGCGATGCTATTATTAAGAGGCATAAAGATATTCCTGGCTTGAAAATTATAATAGTAGTACCAAGTATAATCGAAGAATTTTTAGACCCTTCCAAAGTAGATGATATTTCTAATTACGGTGCGGCTTTGCAATATGAGATATTTGATGAAATGATTTCTAAAATTGGCTCTGATCTAGGGTTATATTGCATGATCAGAACGGATGATAAGCTTATATATGTACATAGCAAACTAATGATTATTGATGATGCATTTGTGAGTTTAGGAAGTGCTAATTCAAATCCAAGAAGCTATAAAATGGATAGTGAACTTAATTATGCCTGGTATGATAAAACAACAGCGGAAAAATTAAGAAGCGATCTGTGGAATGAAATATTAGGTAACCCTTCCGGAATGAAGCGATGGAAGGTGACTGATTATGTTACAAAATGGAATGCTATTGCAAATAAGAATAAAACCGCTCGCCCTAAATCAAGAAAAGGATTTGTAATGCCATTTGAAAATACGGTTAAAGGGAAAAAGAATTTAATTTTTGATTTATCGTGGCTTACTTAATTACAGGATCAGCAATATGTATGTAACCGCAAAAGGAGCAGCGAGAAGTACCCCATCGAATCGATCTAAAATGCCGCCATGCCCTGGCAATATGTTTCCTGAATCTTTAATGTTTAAACTTCTTTTAAAAGACGACTCAACTAAGTCTCCGCAAGTCGCTGTAATGGAAACAAGAAGTGCAAGAACTCCCCATTCATACGTTTCTAGAATACCCATATAGTATCCTATTATAAAGGCAGTAATCATAGAAAATATTGCACCTCCTATCGTTCCTTCCCAAGTTTTTTTAGGAGAGATGCGTTCAAACAATTTATGTTTGCCAAGTAAACGGCCTGCTAAATAGGCAAACGTATCATTTGTCCAAACAAGTATAAAAAAAGAAATAATCAAATAAGGCGAATAATTGGATAGGATAGATGTGTGTGTGATGAAAAGGAGTAAGGAAAATGGTAGGGCAACATATATAATACCTACTAATTGAACTGATAAATTGATAATGGAGTTTGTTTTTTTACTAAGTAATTCAATAAAAAAGCAAGCAAAAATAAATGGAAGTTGTACTAATAAAAATTCCTCATTTTTTAAATGAATAAATAAAAAGAAAGAAAGCAATACAGAAGCCCCTGTAATAATTCCCATTGATTTATTTACGGAGTAAGTAGTGTTCTTGTTTATAAGAGAGTAAAATTCCCATAAACCCAATACGGTGATAACCATAAATAATAATCCTAAAGTAAAATAGCTCCACCACATACAACTTATCATGGTACTGACAAATAGAATTCCGGTAAATGTTCTCATCCAAAAATTATTCATGGGCGAAATTCTATTTATTATTTAATCTTTTATTGTTATTAAGTATGTATTTTGCTTTTACAACATCGTCTCTATTTACATAAACTTCATGCTCTCCAAATAAATAAGAAGAATCTTGTTTGCTGATAATAACGCTGTTTATTTCATCTAATAAAAGAATATTTTTTACCATTTCGGCGCTTTGTAAATTGGAGGAGGAGTAAATGCAAGCCCAGTCTTTCATACAATATCTATGGATTAACAGAGACGCTATTGTCTTCTCAGAGGCTATTTATCTACTAACAAAACATATATTTCTTTAGGACCATGTGCTCCTTGTACCAACGTCTTTTCAATATCTGCGGTACGACTTGGGCCGGAAATATTGATGATCATAGAAGGGAATTCTTTGCCATATTTCTGTTTTATTCCATTTAATGCTTCTTTAATCGTATATACTAACTGGTTGGAATATGCAATAACAATATGATAGTTGGCAAAAGCCGGCAATCTTCTTCCTGCATTTTGTTTAGAGGTTACAAACACACTTCCTGTTCTGGCAGATAAATATTCACAAAGAGAAATTCCCACATTTACTTGGGCTATATTTTTTTCATTATCAGAGTAACTAATATTAGATTTTTTTAAAACTTCTTTTACTGAATCTTCAAATGCAAAAACGCTATTCCATTTCTGCTCATTTATGAGCGAGAGTAAGTTGTCGGATAGTTCTTTTTCATTCGCACAGTAAATGAATTTGCCATTAAGTTTTGTAAGTTGTTGAGCAAATATTACTTCTAAGGAATCTTCCGGTTTCTTAAAAATGTCTGTATCAAAATCAACATTTGTATGTACAGCCGACTTATGGATAAGTGCTTTTCTTATTTTTTTTAGAATCTTCTCTCTTGTGGCTCTTTCTTCGTACATGGAATATCAACAACAAATTGAAGGTGAATAATAATTAAGGTGCCGGCGTTAGTTTCTCTTCTCCGTTTATGTTACTGCCAATTACATTATTTGTTTTCTCTTGAGCGGCACTCATTAAATTTTCGGAAGGAATAGTGGGTTTCTCTTCCTCTTTTTCAAAAGGCCTTTTTCCAAAAATATTTTCCAGGTCTTCTTTAAATATTACTTCCTTCTCTAATAAATGTTTGGCAAGTTGCGTGAGCTGATCTTTATGTGTATTTAGTAATTCTTTAGCCCTTGTATAGGAACCCTCTATGATTGCTTTTACTTCGGTATCAAATGTTTCAGCAGTTTTTTCGCTAAACGGTTTATGAAACGATGACTCATAAGCACCTGTGGAATCATAGTAGCTGATATTGCCTATTTTGTCATTAAGACCATAATACATAACCATTGCATACGCTTGCTTGGTTATCTTTTCCAGATCGCTTAATGCACCAGTAGATACTTTTTTAAATATTACTTCTTCAGCAGCTCTTCCCCCTAAAGCAGCACAAATCTCATCCAGCATTTGTTCACGTGTAGTGATCTGTCTTTCTTCAGGTAAATACCATGCGGCTCCTAGTGATTTTCCGCGAGGTACGATGGTAACTTTAACCAAGGGGCTTGCATGTTCTAAAAGCCAGCTTATCGTAGCATGACCGGCTTCGTGAAAAGCAATTACTTTCTTTTCATCCGCAGAAACAATTTTATTTTTCTTTTCAAGTCCTCCAATTACACGATCAACAGCATCTAAGAAATCCTGACGTGAAACTTCTTTTTTGTTTTTTCTTGCAGCAATAAGAGCAGCTTCATTACAAATATTGGCAATATCTGCACCTGAAAAACCAGGAGTTTGTTTAGAAAGAAAATCTAAAGCAACATCATTACCCAGTTTAAGAGGTTTTACATGTACTTTAAATATTTGTTCTCTTTCTTTTAGGTCCGGTAGGTCTACATAGATTTGTCTGTCGAAACGACCCGGGCGCAATAATGCGCGATCAAGGATATCTGCACGGTTAGTAGCTGCTAAAAGAATTACACCGCTATTGGTTCCAAAACCATCCATTTCGGTTAACAGTTGGTTGAGCGTGCTCTCACGTTCGTCATTTGCTCCTTGAACCATTCCGCGTCCACGTGCTCTTCCAATGCCATCGATCTCATCAATAAAAACAATACAAGGTGCCTTTTCTTTTGCTTGCCTGAAGAGGTCCCGTACTCGAGATGCTCCCACACCCACAAACATTTCTACAAAGTCTGATCCTGAAAGAGAGAAGAAAGGAACTTTTGCTTCGCCCGCAACAGCTTTTGCCAATAAAGTTTTCCCTGTTCCCGGAGGGCCAACCAGTAAAGCACCTTTTGGGATTTTCGCCCCTAACTCTGTATATTTTTTAGGGCTTTTAAGAAAATCTACTATTTCTTTTATTTCAACCTTTGCTTCTTCGAGCCCGGCAACATCATTG
>CAZCJN010000114.1:5183-8052 GCA_964498865.1 uncultured Bacteroidia bacterium | reverse complement strand
CGTTCTGCCGGGCCGGAGCTTTAAATCTTCAGCTTAGCATCGTGTTTTGTTAACATGGTGTTGAAGAATGTTTGAGAGGCAATCAAAAACAGGCTATAAGGCTTCCCTCTTTTCCTTCAGTTTCTTTTGCGAGTTATACTTCAGAGACTCCTGCTCATTTGAATTCATTTTTTGTTTTTTGAATTCTATCTTTTTTCCTAACCCAATTACTAATCCTTCTTTTGAGTCAATGAAAGAATACGATGCGGCTATAGCAACTATTGTTAAAATGATAACGAAAGCTATTTCATAAAATGGAAGCCAGAAACCGAGGAAGCTGTATATTCTCGCTTCACTCCTATCTTGCTTGTAAATAACCGGTACAACTTCTCCGGTATAGAAGTAAAAATCTCCTACTGCACCTTTAAAGCGGTAGCTGCTATTGTTGATCTTGTATTCAACAATAGGCCGGTAATAAAAAGCTCGGCCACTGTGTTGAGTGTTTGAAGATCCGGCAGCTTCATAGTCAATGACTACACCTGTGGTCGTATCGGTCCCGATCATGAAGCTGAGCCTGTTAATAAGAAGAATAATGAAAATACATGACAAGGAAATTAATAATACCTGGTTTCTGTTTAATATGATTTTCATTTATTATTATAATGTTGTTTCCGAAGTCGTAAAGGTGAATAGTTTTAGTTTTGTGCTACAGCGTTAAGGGTAATGCAAACTATGAATAATATCGAGATTAAAAAAATAACCTTGGCAGATGTTAATGAATTGCAGGACATAAGCAGGCAAACTTTTTATGATACTTTCTCGGAAGTTAACACAAAAGAGAATATGAAAAAGTACATGGATGAAAGTTTCAGCATTGAAAAATTAACGCAGGAGCTAAGTAATACTAATTCTGAATTTTACTTTGCAAGGCAGGATAGTAAGCCCATTGGTTATTTAAAACTCAATTTTAGGCAAGCTCAAACGGAGCTGAAAGATGAAAATGCGGTTGAACTGGAACGGATTTATGTTCTTAAAGCATTTCTGGGCAAAAGGGTGGGGCAGTTGTTATACGACAAGGCTGTAGAAATTGCCCGGGCGAAAAAAGCTAACTATATATGGCTGGGTGTTTGGGAAAAAAACCTAAGAGCCATACACTTCTATAAGAAAAATGGTTTTTTGGAATTTGATAAGCATGTTTTTAAATTAGGCAACGATGAACAAACCGACCTGATGATGAAGCTTGATCTTTGAATGCAATCATCATTTTTAGACATTTATTCCAATGTGCCTGCTAATTATGAATTTGCTTAGCCCTTGCTTTTTCCTTTATCACTTCTTCTACGGTTCTGTTCTCAATTCTGCTTTCTAACCAGGAAATAATATCAAAATAGATAAATGCCCTTTTCTCGTAGCGCGATGTTTTAAGTTCAAGCATTTGATTTTTGAGTTTAGAAAAGGCAGCTATTTGTTTTTGCTTAGTGCTTAAATGCTTTGCATTTTTTAAAAAACTCAAAATTAAATTATGGTATTGTTGAAGGGTTCCTTTCTTTAGTAAGAATCTATAAGTAGATTTAATGCTATATTCTATTAATTCCTCATCGCCTAATTCAAAATAAGATATAAGTCTCAAGATACGGGAGAAAGAATGGATGTCTTCCCGTAAAGCCACTTCTCTTTCATTGATGATTTTGTTCAGCCATTTTATCGCTGTTTTAAAGTTATTGGCACCAAAATAAAGGCAGGCTATTTTGTAGTAAAAGATCAATACCGTGTGATGGTCAAGAATGGGAATGAAGTTTTCCAATTCATTTTCCAGTTTCCGGACTATTCGGGTTCCCGAAGTGAACTCGCCAAGCATATAATGTCTGTTTATTTCATGAATGTAAATGGTCTTAAATAGATTAAGATTGATGTTTTTGGTTTTTTGAAATTTATCATCGCGTTTTAAAGCAATTAACTTCTTATGCGTTTCGTAAAACTCATTATAGAGCCTCATCTTATGCTGTGCCGATAAGAGATTGTTTAATGCCCGAATGTAAAACTCTGATTTTCGGTAAATCATTTCTTTGTTTGCTTCAAAAAGGGCCACTAGTTTTTTTGCATATACATAGCCATTTTTAAAATCATGAATAAAATAAAAGAACCCCGTAAAGGAATAGTAGAGATAGAGTTTTTCATGAAAAGACAGCTTGTCTTCTTTGTACGGAGGTAAAGATGAATAGAAATAATTTTTGACTTTTCTGTAATCGATACTATTTCTTATAAAGCCGGTACGCTGGTACAGAGCATTGAGTTTTATGGCCAGGTTGGAAAAAGTATTAATGTTTTTAATGCTTTCTGCGGTTTTGTCGGTTTGGTGTATGATGGATTCTATTAATGCTTCATTGCCTTCTTGAGTGGTTTGTTTAATGATCAGCTTTTCTAACTCTAAAATTTCTAAAAGCAAAACCATGGTATCGTTCTTCAAAGCTGTGCGTTTTGCTTTTTCGATCGTTTTCAATGCTTCATTATAAAGACATTTGTTATATAAAATCCGGGAATGATTCATTAATGAGATCACTTCCATATCCGGGTCTTTGTAAGACATAACGGAAAGGCACTTCATGATTTGGGAAAATAAATGAGCTTTAAGATTGGGCATTTGTTCCCGCATCAATGATTTCTCTTTTTTTAATATTTCTTTTTCGTTATAACTTGTTTGTTTACAAATTCTGTTAAAAATTTTTATGATCTTCTTTTCTTCTTTGCTTGCGGTTCGCTCAGCAAAGATTTTAAAAGCCCTTTTTTCGCTTTTTGAAAGAGACTGAATAAGTAGGAACAAACCTTCAGAATGGTATTTGGGCATCGTAGTATACTTACTTTAGTTTATTATTAATTATCTGATTTTTAT
>CAZCJN010000114.1:0-5083 GCA_964498865.1 uncultured Bacteroidia bacterium | reverse complement strand
CAATTAAATACAGAAGAAAAAGTTGCAGTTGCCAAAGCATTAGAAGAGTTGGGAGTAGATATAATAGAAGCAGGTTTTCCTATATCCAGTCCCGGTGATTTTAAGTCTGTAGAAGAAATATCCAAATCTGTTTCATCCCCGACCATTTGTGCTTTGTCCCGGGCTATTAAATCTGATATTGATTGTGCTGCAGATGCCTTAAAGTATGCTAAAAGAGGAAGGATTCATACCGGTATAGGAAGTTCGGATGTTCACATTCAACACAAGTTTAAATCTACACGAGAGAAGGTATTGGAGCAGGGAATAGAAGCAGTAAAATACGCTAAACGTTTTATAGAGGATGTTGAGTTTTATGCAGAAGATGCCGGAAGGGCTGATAATGTGTTTCTGGCTCAAATGATTGAACAGGCCATTAAAGCAGGAGCAACAGTCGTCAATATTCCCGATACAACGGGATATTGTTTGCCTGAAGAATACGGAAGTAAAATAAAATTCCTGGTAGACAATGTAAAAAATATTCATAAAGCGGTTATATCGGTTCACTGTCATAATGATTTGGGGATGTCTACAGCTAATTCCATTGCAGGCGTGGTCAATGGAGCAGGACAAATTGAGTGCACCATCAATGGTATAGGAGAGAGGGCAGGAAATACTTCTATGGAAGAGTGTGTGATGATCATGAAAAGCCATCGCGAATTAAATTTAGAAACCAATATAGACACTACAAAAATTTTCGGCATTAGTCAGATGGTTTCTTCATTGATGCGCATGCCTGTGCAGCCGAACAAAGCGATTGTAGGTGCTAATGCATTTGCCCATTCATCCGGTATTCATCAAGATGGTTTTTTAAAACACCGCGATACCTACGAAATAATAAATCCTGTTGATGTAGGTGTAGAGGCTTCTTCCATCATCCTTACAGCAAGAAGCGGAAGGGCAGCCTTGTATTTCAGATTGACTCAATTAGGAATTAAACTTACAACGGAGGAGCTAAACGCCATCTACCCTGTATTTCTTGTAGAGGCAGATAGGAAAAAAACAATTATTGATACTGATCTGACGCGAATGATAGAGCAAACCGAATTAATCCTAACACAAAAATAACTTATGGGTAAGACCTTGTTTCATAAAATATGGGATGAACACGTTGTTTTATCTCCTTCGGAGGAAATGGATATGTTGTATATAGACAATCATTTTATTCACGAAGTTACAAGTCCACAAGCTTTTTCATCTGTTGAGCAAAGAGGCCTTGATATTTTCAGGCCGAATCAAATTGTAGCAACAGCAGATCATAATATTCCCACTGTCAATCAGCATTTACCAATCAGGGAGCCATTATCTCGCCACCAGGTAGAATGTTTGACAGAGAATTGCAGAAAGCATGACATTCCGCTTTTTGGATTAGGACACGAATACCAAGGCATCGTGCATGTAATTGGGCCGGAACTGGGGTTTACTTTACCGGGCATGACCATTGTTTGTGGCGATAGCCATACTTCTACACACGGTGCATTTGGTTGTATTGCCTTTGGTATTGGTACCAGCGAAGTAGAACAAGTGTTCGCTTCTCAATGCTTGCTTCAGTCTAAACCTAAAGTAATGAAGGTGGAAATTAACGGGGTGCTTGGTAAGGGTGTTACTGCAAAGGATATTATTCTTTATATTATTTCACAGATATCTTCGAGTGGCGCTGCCGGTTATTTTGTTGAGTATGCAGGTAGCACCATTCGTAACCTTTCTATGGAAGGAAGAATGACTATTTGCAACATGAGTATTGAAATGGGAGCGCGTGGTGGTTTGATTCAGCCCGATGAAAAAACATTTGACTATATAAAAGGGAAAAAATTTTCTCCTAAAGGTGAAGATTTTGATATAGCTGTAGAATATTGGAAGACGTTGTTTACCGATGCTGATGCTGTCTTTGACAAGGAGTTATCTATTAATGCGGCCGATATAGAACCCATGATTACGTTTGGTACTAATCCGGGGATGGGAATTAAAGTAAACGCTCCAGTTCCTTCGGAGGAAAAACTTTCTATATCCGAAAAAGAATCGTTTTCAAAAGCGTTAGGATATATGGGATTCTCCTCCGAAGAAAAAATAATAGGAAAGAAAATCGAATATGTTTTTATTGGCAGCTGCACTAACTCCCGTATCGAAGACCTGAGAGAAGTAGCGTTTTTAATAAAAGGAAAAAAGAAGGCAGATCATGTTTCAGTTTGGGTAGTACCGGGGTCTCAACTGGTATCTAAACAAGCAGTGAGAGAAGGACTCGATAAAATTTTTACAGATGCCGGTTTTGAATTCAGGCAAGCCGGTTGTTCAGCCTGCCTGGCGCTTAATGAAGATAAAATACCGGAAGGTAAATACTGCGTTTCTACTTCAAACCGAAATTTTGAAGGCAGACAAGGCCAGGGTTCAAGAACTATTTTAGCAAGCCCACTTACAGCGGCAGCCTCAGCATTAACAGGATACATAACCGACGTCAGACAATTCATGTCGTAAATTATCATGAAAAAATTTTCAACTTTAACTTCTACCGCCGTTCCGCTATCCATAGAAAATATTGATACAGACCAAATAATTCCTGCGCGTTTTCTTAAATCGGTATCTCGGGAAGGTTTTGGAAAAAATCTTTTTTACGATTGGAGGTATGATGAAAACCAGGCTTCTAAACCCAACTTTATTCTAAATAATTCTAAGTTCTCGGGTGAGATATTAATTGCAGGCAAAAACTTCGGATGCGGTTCCAGCAGAGAACATGCGGCGTGGGCATTGTATGATTATGGATTTAGAGTAGTGGTCTCCAGTTTTTTTGCTGATATATTTCGGAACAATGCACTTAATAATGGATTATTGCCTGTTCAGGTGCGAGAGAAGTTTGTTGAAGAAATGTTTAAAGCGGTGGAGAAGAATCCTAAACAAACCTTTACTATTGATTTAAATCTTCAAACTATTTTCATAGATAATACCTTGCTTTCAGAATCATTTCCTATTAATTCATATAGAAAAACTTGTTTGTTAAACGGTTATGATACAGTTGATTTTTTAACCAGCCATAAAAGCCAAATTAAAACGTACGAACAAAAAAGTAAATACATTAACCTGATCCATAAATACCATGTACACAAAAAAGATAGCCCTGTTGCCGGGTGATGGCATAGGCCCGGAAGTAATTGCTGAAGCAGTAAAAGTATTACGGGTAATAGAAAAACATACTGCTGTTCATTTTGATATCCAAGAGGGGTTGATTGGCGCTTGTGCAATTCATAAAACAGGTAACCCATTGCCTGATGAAACTCTGCACCTCTGCAAAACATCGGATGCTGTTTTATTTGGAGCAATTGGTAGTCCCGAATTTGATAATAATCCTGCTGCTAAAGTCAGGCCGGAACAAGGACTTTTGAAGCTACGAAAGGAGCTAGGACTTTTTGCTAACCTTAGGCCCATCAGGAGTTATAGATCAACCTATAAAATTTCCCCTTTAAAGGAATCTCTTATCCGTAATGTCGATTTTATCGTTTTCCGAGAACTTACCGGAGGAATTTATTTTGGTACCAAGGAATTATCTTCAAATAAAAAAACAGCAAGTGACCTATGTCTTTACACAGAGGATGAGATAAAAAGAATAAGCAAGCTTGCATTTGAAGCAGCGAGGCACAGAAGAAAAAAAGTTACATTGGTTGATAAGGCCAACGTGTTAGAGACCTCCCGTTTGTGGAGAAGAGTAGTGAAAAATATGGCAGAAGAATATGCTGATGTGGAGTTGGAAACAATTTATGTAGATAATGCAGCAATGAAAATACTTTTGAATCCCTCTTCTTTTGATGTGATTCTTACAGAAAATATGTTTGGTGATATTTTAACCGATGAGGCTTCTGTAATCTCAGGCTCTTTAGGTTTAATACCTTCGGCCTCTATAGGAAAAAAAGTTTCTTTGTATGAGCCTATTCACGGCTCCTTCCCTGAAGGTGCAGGAAAAGGGATAGCAAACCCAATAGCAGCCATTCTTTCTGTTGCCATGATGTTGGAATATTCATTTGATATGACCATACAGAGTGCTATGATTGAACAAGCCGTAAGAGAAACGCTGGATAGGGGAATCGTTACCAAAGAAATTAATCCCGATAGATACTATTCAACATCAGAAGTAGGGGAGTTCGTTGCAGAGTTAGCGGGGCGGGAGATATTTGAAAGCGTTTAATCTCTGTTTTATAGGCTGTCTTTGATGATGACGAAAATTTCTTCGTTCTCTTTTTTCATCAGGTATTTTTCCCTGGCAAACTTTTCCAGGTTCTCCGGGTTTGTTTTTAATTCATTGATATCCTCTTTGTTTTTTTCTATTTCCTGCTGATAATATTTTTTCTCTTCTTGTAATTGGTGCAGTTTATTTCTGAGCTGGCGTTGAGAAAGTAAGTCATCTTTATCGAAGAAGATCACCCATATAATTACAGCTATTAATGAAATGAAATACTTATTGGTAAGGTAACCTTTAAGGCGCTTTTGTGTCTTTTTACTTAGCAAAGCCATATGGTAAAGTTAGTTTGAGCATTATTGTTTTAGCTATCTATATTGCTGATTTTTAAACAAACTTGCTAACATGGGGCTGAAATATTTTCATTTTATCTTCTTATCAGGTCATTTTTAATTAAATTTTTTATAGCCTCTGCTAATTGATCAACACTTTTTTGCTCAGGATCAATGGTATAAGTAGCTTGTTGGTAGTAAGGTTCTCTTTTATTAAGATTCGTTTGAATAAACTCTAGTAATTCCTTTTCGCTTTTCCCTTTAATTAAAGGTCGGGGTGTTTTTGATAATAGCAACCTTTTTGTGAGTGATTTGGCATCCATCTTAATATAGACTGATATTGCTTGTTGCTTTATAAGCATCATGTTGTTGTTGAAGCATGGAGTGCCTCCGCCTACTGCTATTACAACATCATTCTTTTTCAATACTTCTTTTAAATATGTATTTTCTAGTTCACGGAATTTTTCTTCTCCTTCATTTTCAAAAATTTCAGAGATAGATTGGTTATATTTTTTGGTGATATAGGTATCAAGGTCAATAAAATCTACCTTTA
>CAZCJN010000113.1:1527-8054 GCA_964498865.1 uncultured Bacteroidia bacterium | reverse complement strand
ATCATGTTTGCAGGAACAATCAATGCGGAATTAATTTCTCGGTCTGTGTATTTATCGGCCCAGGTGGTAAGAGCTGTTCCATTTTGTTTAAATACCGCCCAAAACACAATGGCTACAGCAAATACAGCCAGCAGTGCCGCAATGGGTTTTCTATCTTGTACGTTGGAACGAATGAACAATGAAATATAAAACCCGGCAATGGGAATAGCTCCAAAAATAAATGCATCTGTACTGTCACTTCCAAAAATATTTCCCGGCAATATCCAACCAATGTATCCTACCACTAAGGCAGGCAAGAGGATAATGCCAAATATTTTTGAAATCGGCATGTCTTCCGGATTTACCGGTTTACGAACATCTGCATGCCTGTAATGCTTTTGACCGATCCAAAAAATTATTACTCCTACAAACATGCCTATGCCTGCAGCCATAAATGCATGTCCCCAGCTAAATGTATTTCTTAAATAGGCACCAAAAAAGTTACAAATGAAGGCACCTACATTGATACCCATGTAAAAAATATTATACCCTGTATCTTTTAAGCTTTTATACTGAGGATCGTTGTATACATTTCCTAATAGTGTAGAAATATTAGGTTTAAAAAATCCATTGCCTACAATGATCAATGCCTGCGAGATCCAAAAAGCAGTCATGCCGGGAAGAGCTAAGCCACAATACCCAATACCCATCAATATACCTCCCAGGGTGATCGCCCATCTATACCCTATCACTCTGTCTGCCAATAATCCTCCCACAAAAGGAGTTAGAAAAACCAACGCTATAAATGTACCGAACACATCCGATGCTGTTTTAGTATCCATCGCCAGGCCTCCTCTTTCTGAATCGGTCATGTACAAAAAGAAAATACCAAGCATGAGATAAAAACCAAATCGCTCCCACATTTCAGACAAGAATAGGTAAGGCAATGCTTTAGGATGTTTTGGCATGGGAAATATTTTCGTAAAAATAGCATCTTAAATATCTTTTGCAAAAAAGATATTTATAGCATAAAGAGAAATAAAAAACCAGCTATGTGATACATAGCCGGTTTACATTATTCTCGAACAAATATCAATTGTTACCCAATATCCCTTTTAAAGAATTAAGTGCAGTAACACCGACTTTGCTTCCTCCTACTGCAGATACAATTCCATCAAGAGTAAAACTTTTATCATTTGGATCATTGGTTTTATGAGCAAGTTTATTCATAACAACAGGTATGAGAGAAGAAACTACAGAACCTGCTGCTTTTTTGTCAATGCCCAGTTTATTCACCAATTGAGTACTTACTTGTTGGGTAATATCAGTGACTAAAGGATCGTTTGCATCGCCTTTACTTTTAAGCAGGTTGAGAAAGGTATCTATTTTACCACCGGCGAGTTGTCCTTGTAAGGTTTGCATAATTCCATGTGCAGTCTCTTTTATAGCCGTATCGTTCTGCTGATTAGGAATAGCAGGGTTATTGACAATAGCATCACCTGCATTTTCTTTTACAAGAGTAAGTAGTTGTTCTAACATGTGTGAATTTTTTTAGGTTAATGTTTGTTTATACGACCAATAAATATATAATAATAAAACAGTCGGCATTATCTATTTGTTCAATGCATTCCTTTTTCCTCAGTATCCAGTTGTTTCTTTTTAGTTTTCATCTTTTGAAATTCTACAGTAGGTATAATGTCCAGTCTTTTATCGATCATCGTAAAAATACAAGTATACTTTCCTACCACCACATGGTGTTCATCCCATTGCAATTGACTTTTATATAACAGCAACGTTGCAATATCTGTTGGAGTAATAAGTTTAGCAGCACCTTCCTTATGAGTGTGTAAGGTTGACTTACTTAAATCTGAAGCCTTTCCTTTGTATTGACCGGAAATCAAAATGCACTCCTTATGTAAATCTGTTCTCTCGACAGGTTGTTTTGTTTTTTTATCAAATACAACTAAATAATCTCCGCCTATAGGTACTACGCCATCTTGTTTTACAGAAGAATAGACATATACTTTCACTTGAGAACCTGCATCGAAAGGAACAGCCCTTAATACAGTTCCATTGTAGAGTTTAAAGAAAGAAGTATCTGCGTCTATCATTTTATAAACAGCAGTTCTATAATCCATTAAAAGTTTTTCGGTATTGGTAGGAGTACGCTCTTCCTCGTCTTTAATTTTTGCATTCGATTTATCCACACTCATGCCGGGGTACTTTACCGTCTTAACAACCACTCTCAATTCATCCAGCTTTTTAGGGGCCTTAGCAGCGGCAGCACCCGTATCACCTGCCTGCCTGAAGGTTTGTGCTTTATAGGCTGCAGTAGTTGTATCGATCTCACGCCAAAAGATGGTTTTAATAGTATCCTTATCTCTATAAGACAAATACCCTTTTACGACATTGATGTTATATTCATTTTCATAATACAGATCATTCGATGTCCAGTTGGCGAGAATAAGTGTATACAGTGCCAATCCCTCTCCAAGAATTGCCTTTTTCTCCTTCTCCGGTTTTTGAGCCTTTACCACTGAACAGAAAATAAAAAAGAGAGAAAATAAAAAAAGGATTATTTTTTTCATGTTGATTAAAAATTAAAAATCATAATACAAACGTAATCCTAAAGTATGTTGTAAAGCAAGTTCTTGATTTTGTATAAGGTTTACTTTACCATACATAGGAGTATATAAAAACTGAACAGTCCAGTTAGAAGCGGTATTTATATTAGCGCCAACACTGCCAAATGCGCCAAAGCTTACACCCGTTAGGTTCTTTGCTCTGTATATTTCATTTCCATATTGATTATAGAAGGTCATCAGATCAATTCTAAGATTATTAATAATGATTTCATTTCTATAGAACTTCACCATGTTAAGCGCAAGCCCGCCTTCCAGCAAAAATCCGATCACTTCATCTTTACCGAATATTCTTTGTAAACCTGCCTGAAACCACAGGCGTTGCTCGACTCCGATAATTGAAAATATTTTAAAGTTCTGATAGCCGGGCTGAACCGGACCAATTGGTGGGGTAAGTAGTTGTATGGTAAAATTTCCGTTAGCAGATAATTTAGCGGCATTCACATTTAAAATTACAGAGGTTTGTTTCGATGCCTTCCATCTCCCCTGTAATCCAACCGTTAAAGTCGGGCTATAACGCATGTTAATGGGCATATCGGTTTTATCAAACGCCCATTCTCCCGGGTTTACATTTAATGACTGAGCAATCTGATCCGTCTGCCCATTACCTCCTCCATACTCGATCACAATTTTCTGATACATAAAACTGTTCAGAAAATCATTTTTTACAGAATAGATATCATAGCCATAACCATCATATAAGGAAGCAGTAGATTTATTTGGAAATAAAAAACCTATGTATAAACCCGACTGAATTCCTTTTGAGTTTGAACTCCGTCGTACGGCGCTACTATCTGTTTCTTCATCCTGAGCCAAGCAAAGGGAATGAATAAGGAAAGAAAATATGAATAGTAGATACTTCATTAAAACAGTTTCATCTGCTTGGTATTTTTTTTCTCGATCGTCTTTTTTCCTTTCTTACCGGCTGCAGTTTTTTTCTCTTTTATGATCAGTTCTTTTACGCTTTCTTTTTGCCTGGGCGTAATTTCAAATTCTACTACGCGCGGTGAATTATCTTTCAATCCCGCTTTAGATGGTTTCCCTTTTAAAGCAGGTTTTACTTTTTCAACAGACTCTTTCTTTTTTAACTTTTCGCCAGAAGGCTGTGCCATAGGCGCTTTTAAAGCAGTTGGTTTTTCTGCCGGGGTTTCTTCCGTTTGCGAATCAACAACAGCATCTTCTGCCGAAGGAATAATAAGAACGTCTTTTACTTTATAATCAGAAAGCTTATTACCCTTAGCCTTAATTCCTTTAACATCTATCAACTCAGCTAAATTTACTTTTTTATTACGAGGTTGTACTCCATCGGTCTTTGCAAACACGATTTCTACCATTGGATTAGCCGAAGTGGTTGCGGCTTCTACCGAAGATCCATCGGTCTCAGAAATAATAAGTGTTTTTTTACTGCCTGATTCTACCGTAAAGCGTTTTATATAATAGCGTTTGTCATCTGCATCGTAATGAATGACCGCAACAGGACGATCGGGATTAAATTTTTCCAGCAGAAGGATGCCTTCATCAAAATGCTCACTCAGATCAAAGGAGTGAAGTTGCAAATAACCTTTTTTAGTAATGGCAATGATCTTATCATCTCCTGAGAACTCACCTAAATACCTGCCATGCTCATCACGGTTAATTCTGTTTACGGTATCATCGTACCATATTTTAATAGCTGCCGCGGTGGCTTCCCCTTTATTTTTTTGCTCTACTTTTTTAACCGGGTTCCTGGTAAGGATGACTCCTATAGAATCTCTTCCCTTTACGTCTATCTCTCCAAAATTAAAATCAAATTTTATTTTTTTCAAGTGTGGTTTATCTTTATGAATGACCGTTACCACTTCTGCTTCTCCGTTAGGATTCACACTCATGTAATGTACTTTTGAGCCTTCATTACCACGGGTAAGTGCATATTCTTTATCGCGGATCAATCCTTTTATTCCAAAACGCTTTACATACACATTTCCTTTTAATCCATCGCGGTAGATCATGTGATATACCGTTCTGTCATCTTCCTTATTAAACACGCCAATGTATTGAACATCTTTCCCTACAAAGGCTTTGTCCGTTACTTTTATCATGCGCATGGTTCCGTCTCCTGCAAAAGCAATGACATCATCCAGGTCTGAGCAATTACAAACAAACTCATCGTTACGCATTCCATATCCGGCAAAACCTTCTTCACGATTAACGTATAATTTCACATTATTAGCAGCTACACGAGTAGCCACGATATTTTCAAATGCTTTAATTTCTGTTTTTCGTTCTCTTCCTTTTCCGTATTTCTCTTTTAAGTTTTTGAAATAGTCAACGGCGTAATCTACCAGGTGTGCCAAATGGTGTTTTACTTCTGCAATCTTTTTCTCCAATTCGTTAATTTCCTCATCTGCCTTTTTCGCATCGTACTTAGAAATACGTTTGATCTTGATCTCTGTAAGCCGGACAATATCATCGCGCGTTACTTCGCGAACAAATTTCTTTTTATATGGTTTTAATCCATCATCAATAGCTTCAATAACTTCTTCCCATGTTTCGCATTCTTCAATATCTCGGTAAATTCTTTTTTCTATAAATATTTTTTCAAGCGATGAAAAATGAAGCTGTTCGAGCAGCTCTGCTTTCTGTACTTCCAGCTCTTGCTTTAATATGCTCAACGTACGGTCTGTTGAGATTTTCAATATTTCACTTACTCCTAAAAATTTAGGCTTCTCGTCTTCAATGATACAAGCGTTGGGTGAAATGGAAATTTCACAATCGGTGAATGCATAGAGAGCATCCATTGTAACATCAGGAGAAACTCCCGCTGAAAGGTGAATGAGTATTTCTACATTCTCCGATGTATTGTCCTCAACTTTTTTAATTTTTATTTTTCCCTTATCATTGGCTGTTATGATCGTTTCGATCAAGGAAGAGGTAGTGGTTCCAAAAGGAATTTCATTGATGACCAATGTTTTTTTATCCAGCTGGGATATTTTTGCACGTAATCGAATCTTACCTCCTCGTTTCCCATCGTTGTAATCAGCAAAGTCAGCCATCCCTCCCGTAGGAAAATCGGGGTATATTTTTTTATTCCTTCCTTGAAGAATGGAAATAGAAGCATCAATAAGTTCAATGAAGTTATGCGGAAGTATCTTACAAGCCAATCCTACAGCAATACCTTCTACCCCCATGGCCAGCAAGAGCGGAAATTTAGCCGGAAGGAAAACCGGTTCTTTATTGCGCCCATCGTAGCTTAATTGCCACTGCGTAACTTTAGGAGCATACAAGACATCTAATGCAAACTTTGAAAGGCGTGCTTCGATGTAACGGGGAGCCGCCGCACTGTCGCCCGTCAAAATATTTCCCCAGTTCCCTTGCGTATCTATCAACAAATCTTTTTGACCAAGCTGAACCAATGCATCCCCAATACTTGCATCGCCATGCGGGTGATACTTCATCGTCTGCCCTATAAGGTTGGCTACTTTATTATATCGGCCGTCTTCCAGTTCCCACAATACATGTAACAACCTTCTTTGAACCGGTTTCAATCCGTCTTCTATATAGGGTACGGCACGTTCCAATATTACGTATGAAGCATACTCTAAGAACCAATTTTTATACATCCCGTCAACGTGAGTAACGTTGTCGATAGAAGCACCATCATCTCCTTTAGAAAGCGCTTCATTCTTCTCGATCTTCCCAACAGGAGAATCCGGAAGAGAACTCGAAGTTTTCTTTTGCTTTTTCTCGGGTTTATCTTTTTTCTTTGCCATAATACTATCACCCCTTCGGGGTTTGTTAGATTGTTGAGTTCATTATAATACTATCACCCCTTCGGGGTTGTAGTTGATGTTTGCTTTTATGTATCCACTTCTATTATAATACTATCACCCCTTCGGGGTTGTAGTTGATGTTTGCTTTTATGTATCC
>CAZCJN010000113.1:0-1427 GCA_964498865.1 uncultured Bacteroidia bacterium | reverse complement strand
CTTCGGGGTTGTAGTTGATGTTTGCTTTTATGTATCCACTTCTGTTATAATACTAACACCCCTTCGGGGTTGTACATGCTTTTTGTTTTATCTCCCTTCGGGGTTGTTTTCTTTCTTCGTTATTTTCCTTTCAGTCCCTTGATGATGCTTTAACCCCGAAGGGGTGTTAGTATTGTAACCAAGTCCCCTACCTGTACCCCAACCCCGAAGGGGTGACATTATGCTACTCAATCCAATCGAACAAATACTCATCCTTATACGCTACATCAAAATTTTTCAGAAACTCTTTATACTCATCCCTAAATGTTTTCTTCCGGTGATGTTCTTCCTGATTCAGAATATAATTATATACATTCTCAATATGTGAATGAGAATAGGAAAATGCTCCGTATCCTTCCTGCCAGCAAAACTTTCCTTTCACCAATTCTTTTTCGTTAATATAGTTAGTTGCGTTGTTCTTCACATCCCGAACTAAATCAGAAACTGAAAAGGCGGGTTTTAATCCTACAAACAAATGCACGTGATCTGCCACTCCGTTCACGATAATGGATTTATGTCCTTTATTTGTAATAATGCCCGACATATATTTAAACAGTTCTCCCCGCCACTTGCCATCAAGCAGGTTAGATCTGCCTTTTACTGCAAAGACTATCTGGATATATATTTGCGAATACGTTCCTGGCATATTACTACCCCTTCAGAGTTGTCTTGTAACTGTTTATACTTTCTTTCTATAATAATTCCAGCCATATAGAGAGTAGATCAATCCGTACTTTTTTACAGCTCCTCATTCACGAGATCTTTCTCCACTCTTAAATTATCAATGATAAAATCCTGACGCTCCGGCGTATTCTTACCCATGAAGTAAGATAACATCTTATCGATCTTCGTTGTCTTATCTATAATAACCGGTTCAAGGCGAATATCTTTAGCAATAAAATTTTTGAATTCATCGGGAGATATCTCTCCTAATCCTTTAAACCGGGTGATCTCCGGTTTGGGTCCCAGCTTTGAAACGGCATTCTGTCTTTCTTTATCCGAGTAACAATAAATGGTTTCTTTTTTATTACGAACACGGAAAAGTGGCGTTTGTAATATATAAAGGTGCCCGTTCTTTACAAGATCAGGGAAGAACTGCAAAAAGAAAGTGATGAGCAGAAGGCGTATATGCATTCCGTCCACATCGGCATCGGTAGCTAATACTACTTGATTGTAACGAAGGTTCTCCAAACTCTCTTCTATATTCAGTGCGTTTTGCAACAGGTTAAATTCCTCATTCTCGTACACAATCTTTTTAGTAAGTCCGAAAGAATTAAGCGGCTTCCCTTTTAAGTTGAATACAGCCTGCGTATTTACATCCCGCACTTTGGTGATGGATCCACTTGCTGAATCCCCTTCACAAATAAATATCGTCGTCTCTAACCGGC
>CAZCJN010000112.1:0-8068 GCA_964498865.1 uncultured Bacteroidia bacterium | reverse complement strand
TTACTTCCCGATACAAAATTTCCCAAAGATATTCTTAAGAAGATCATCGGTAGAGACCGTGCCGGTGATGAGCCCAAGAAAGTGAAGAGCATTCCGTATATCGCTTGCCAGTAACTCTCCCGACTGTTTTTGATTGAGGCCTTCTTTTACTTTGCCGAGCGCAAAGTTGGCACCTTCCAAAGCCTCTACATGCCGGGTGTTGGTAATGATGGTTTCGGGCATATTTGCTGATTTTTTATCGAAGATGTCTACCAGCTTTGCTCTTAATTCATCCAAGCCGGTTTTTGCTTTGGCCGATATGAATAGTATGTTCTTTAATGAAGCAAATTCTTTCTTGGTATATTCCATTTCTTCCTTATCAATTTTATTGCCGACCAGTACTAATTCTGCATCTTTAATATGCTCTTTTATTCCATCAATCTCTTTCTCTAAGTCATGTATTCCAAGCTCATGGATATCAAATAGATATATGACTATACTTGCTTGCTTCATGGCTTTAAAAGTTCGCTCAATTCCTGCAGTTTCAATGCTGTCGGTAGCATTACGAATTCCGGCAGTATCGATGAACCTGAAACGAACGCCTTCAATTACAATTTCATCTTCAATGGTATCGCGGGTAGTGCCGGGTATTTCCGAAACAATGGCGCGTTCATCATTTAATAAAGTATTCAGCAAAGTAGATTTCCCGGCATTAGGTCTGCCGGCAATACAAACAGGTACTCCGTTCTTGATAACGTTACCCAGTTCAAACGAACGTATCAGTTTTGTAATAATAGTCTGTAATGATTCTATTAACTTTTTTAATTCATCCTTGCTGGCAAATTCTACGTCTTCTTCCGAAAAATCAAGTTCCAATTCAATTAAAGAAGCAAAGTCGATGAGCTTTTCTCTTAGGATATTTATTTTGCTGGAAAACCCCCCGCGCATTTGTTTCATCGCTACCTGGTGAGAAGTGTCGCTGTGCGAAGCAATAAGGTCGGCAACAGCTTCCGCTTGAGACAGGTCAAACCTGCCGTTCATGAATGCTCTGAAGGTAAATTCCCCTGCATTGGCAAGTCTCGCACCATTTCTTATAAGTAAGTGCAAAATTTGTTCTTGTATATAAGTAGAGCCATGGCAAGAAATCTCTATGGTATTTTCACCGGTATAAGAATGAGGCGCTTTAAAAACGGTTAGTACTACTTCATCAATAGTTACAGACTGATAAAAGATCTCTCCAAAATGTACAGTATGTGAAGGTAGCTTGGCAATATTCGTTGCAGCACTATTTTTCTTTTTAAAGATATTCGAACAGATAGTAAAAGCATCTTTTCCGGAAACTCGGATAACGGCAATGGCACCTGTTCCCGGTGGGGTAGAGAGTGCAACTATCACATCATTATTTAGTGGGCTGTTTTTCATTATAATCAAATTTATAAGAAATAAAATGCCGGCATTCAACGAAGTATGCACAGCTTGTCGAAAGAATTATGGACAATAAATGAAAGAAAAACCATACTTTTGAAACCTCTTTGGGAAATAAATAATACGACTTTAATAACCAATAAATCAAATTAAATATGAGCGTACTGGTTAACAAAAATTCTAAGGTAATCGTTCAGGGATTTACCGGAAGTGAAGGAACTTTTCATGCTACACAAATGATTGAGTATGGAACTCAGGTGGTAGGTGGCGTTACACCCGGTAAAGGAGGAACTAAACATTTAGACAGACCTGTATTTAATACGGTTGCGGAAGCAGTAAAAACAACCGGGGCGGATGTGTCTATCATATTTGTACCTCCTCCATTTGCAGCAGATGCTATTATGGAAGCTGCGGAAGGAGGAATAAAAATTATTATTTGCATTACAGAAGGTATTCCTACTAAAGATATGATTGCAGCCAAGGAATATATAAAAGATAAAAATTGCCGATTGATCGGTCCTAATTGCCCGGGTGTAATTACTCCCGGAGAAGCAAAAGTGGGTATTATGCCCGGCTTTATTCATAAACCCGGAACCATTGGTATTGTTTCCCGCTCCGGTACATTAACGTATGAAGCGGTAGATCAGATTACCAAAGCAGGACTGGGGCAAAGCACTTGCATAGGCATTGGTGGAGATCCTGTTCCGGGTACTACTACAAAAGAAGCAGTTGAGCTTTTAATGAATGATCCTGCAACGGAAGGAATTATCATGATCGGTGAAATAGGAGGGAACATGGAAAACGAAGCGGCTTATTATATAAAAGCAAATCCTAAAAAACCGGTTGTTGGTTTTATTGCCGGACAAACAGCACCTCCGGGACGCAGAATGGGACATGCCGGAGCTATCGTTGGCGGAGCTGATGATACGGCAGCGGCTAAAATGAAAATTATGCGTGAGTGTGGAATTCATGTGGTAGACTCGCCTGCTATTATAGGAAAAACCATGGCGAAAGTCTTAAATAAAGTGTTAGCATAAAATTATAGTGATATGAAGTTACTCTCAGGAAAAACGGCCATCATTACCGGCGCATCTAGAGGAATAGGAAAATCAATAGCTAAAAAATTTGCAGAAGAAGGGGCGAATGTTGTTTTTACTTTTTTGTCCTCTGTTGAAAAAGGGAAAGAATTAGAAAATGAACTTTCATCACTTGGTATAAAAGCGAAAGGATTTCAATCGGATGCTGCTAATTCAAAAGCATGCGAAGACTTGGTGACCGAAGTGGTAAATCAATTCGGAACTGTAGATGTCTTGGTGAATAATGCAGGCATTACTCGTGATAATCTATTAATGCGCATGACTGAACTTCAATGGGATGAAGTGATGAATGCCAATCTTAAATCGGTTTTTAATCTTACCAAAGCCATACAGCGCCCCATGTTAAAGGCAAGAAAGGGTAGTATCATCAACATGGCATCGGTAGTAGGTATAGAAGGTAATGCCGGACAAGCTAATTACGCTGCTTCCAAAGCAGGGATCATCGGTTTTTCAAAATCCATTGCTCAAGAGTTAGGTTCAAGAAATATTCGCTGCAATGCAGTAGCCCCCGGTTTTATAGAAACAGAAATGACTGCTGCGCTCGATCCTAAAATAAAAGAAGGCTGGATTGAAGACATCCCTTTAAAACGTACCGGTACTGCGGAAGATGTAGCCAACCTTGTTGCTTTCCTTGCTTCCGATAATTCCTCTTACATAACCGGACAGGTTATCAGTATTTGCGGAGGAATGCATACCTAGTATTTGGATATAAGGAACCGAAGAATTATCACTACTCATAATTCATTGAATCGAAGTACGTAGTTATGTGCCATTACAGACAAACGAAAAATTAATAACAACTAAAACATAAATATGAAAAGACAACTACTAACAATTTTGACAATAGCGTCAAGTGTAACTTTAATCGCTCAGACACAATTAAATGTTTTGACAAATTTTACGGACTTTGCAATAAGCACAGGTACAACAAATCCAATAGTTATGACAAGTTCTGCACCAGTTTCTATTTCTGGAACTAATTGTGCGACAGGCATTTTTCAAAAACTTTATCCCGCAGGTCAGACTTACGACTCTATTGTAGCAACTTTAAATATTAAAACAAATATTGGTTCGACTATCACCAACTACGGACAACCCGTTCCCGTTGGACAATCTAATAAAAAAATTAAGATTACAAATTTCGCTCAGTTGAACGTTGGTTTTTCATTACAATTTTGTGGCGCTAATGACACTATTTCATTTTCTAATCTTTTAGTAATAGCTTATGGACCACAAAGTATAGGAATTAATGAAAACAGAAATGAGATTTCCAAAAATATATTTTATAGTAATAAAAACATATACATCAAAAATTTAAATTTGGACAACTTGACACTTTTTGTCTACGACTTAAATTCTCGTATTGTTTATGCAGACAAGGCTTCTGAGACAATCGAAACTACTTTAGATGCAGGACTTTACATGCTTATGATACAAGACAAAGAAAAAAATGTTTTGACTATGAAGAAAATTTATATAGAATAACGGCACATAACAGCACCTACCCAAAAAAGCGGCCCGACCTAACCGCCTATAAAGCCGCTTCTTCGGGTAGCCGCAAACCGTTAGTAATGCTTGGATCTCTATAATTGGCTGCCCTGATTATTTTTTTATAATTTTTCCTGCAGGCTTACCATTGATCTCGATCAAATAAATTCCACTTGATAGGCCGGAAAGATTAATTACTTCTTTTTTATTGGCAGTTGTACTCGATCTTACTAATACACCAATACTATTATATATTTCTATTTTATGTTGTGTAGCTTCTCTGAAAGAGATGGAGACATTTTCTTGTGTGGGATTAGGATATAATTGAAAGGATGTGAGTGTATTATTTTCCTCAACTTCCGTCATAGTCTCTCCGCAGAGCCATTGACTGTGATCTAAACCGCTTACCTGAAAGTCAGCAAATGTTTCTTCTATGGTAGCCCATTGAAGTTGTGTGTTGGGTACCAGGTTTAACGAGTCAATTACTCTCGCTATTTTTTGAAAGAAGAGAGGGCCGTATTCTCGCTGATTGGTCATGATGCGGGTAACATAAAATTTATTCGACGGCCAAAGCCCGCTTTGAATGGAATCAACCTGACCTTTTATCATCTTAATAATAGCTTGTTCATCGTCTAAGGAATCTAACACAGGAGCACAGCCCACGCCTATACACCATACATTCCTGTCCGGATTATGCTGATAAAAATTAGTGGTAGTATCCGGTTTAAAAATTCCAAAATCATTTAGGTCGTTGCAGTGCGGATCAAGACTTCCCGCTCCTGAAAGCAAATCAAATTTTATTTTGTTCCCGTAATGCAGACCTGTTATGGTATCTGTATATTGCCACCAATCAATTAAAGAGCTGCTTTTAGGCGGACAAACATAGTAAATGAATCCACCAACGGTTTTTGTTGGATTGGCGCCTAATGAATCCAGTAAGTACCATTGGTCTGCAATGTTTCTGCCGGTTAAATTTTTACTTCTGGGGTCGATCTCAATATTGTCGTTATAGGGAGAAGCTGCAAGTGTTTTAAAAATATTTGTTCCGGTATTTTTTTGATCATCTCTGGCTCCGAATACAAATCCATCTGAGGTTTGAAGGTTCCATTTTACATTTTTACTGTCTACAATATTCGCCAGCTGTAGTACATTACTTTTCGCCTTTGCATAGTTCAAAGGTTGATTTAGGTTGTCTGTAGGTTCATTGTGTGAAACAATATGTACATACAGTTTGGGCGGTTGAGCAAATAACCGGTTGAATGAGAAAAAAGCAAACAGAAGGAGTATGTATTTATTCATGTGGAAGAATGTTTTTGTGTTTATCAAACATAAATCTAGAAATTTTATATTTAAATAATCTTATTTTTTGTTTAGTAATAAATATTTGGGCAGATAAACGGGCTTTTTTACATTTAATAAAAAATATCATGAAACTATCTTTGTTTTTTCTTTTTTCAATACTAATCTCCATCTCTTCCCATGCAACTAATTATTACGTATCTACTAACGGAAGTAATACTAATTCAGGACTTAGCTTAGGACTTTCCTGGGCAACCTTACAGTATGCTTCTGATCATGTTGTAGCGGGCGATTGTGTTTTAGTAGCCAACGGAACGTATGTAGGGTGTTATATAGATGTTACCGGCACTGCTGCCAAACCTATTGTTTTCAAAGCCATTGGAACTAATGTTGTAATTAATCAACCCAATGGAACTACGAACGATGGTATTAATGTTGAAAATTGTGACTGGATTGTTATTGATGGTTTTAGAGTGATCAATCAACCCCGTACAGGCATAAGGGTAGTGAAGGCAGATAATTGTGTGGTGCGAAATAATTTTTGTGATAATAATGCCCGTTGGGGAATACTTACCGGGTTTGCCGAAAATATAATTATCGAATACAACGAATGTTCCAATAGCCAGGCAGAACATGGTATTTATTTTTCTAACAGTGCAGATAACCCCATCATACGTTATAATAAATGCCATCATAACAGCAATTGCGGCATACACATGAACGGAGATGTTAGTTTAGGAGGTGACGGGATCATTACCAATGCCCGGGTAGAAGGAAATATTATTTACGAGAATGGAACCGGTGGTGGTTCCGGAATTAATTGTGACGGAGTTTCTAATTCAATTATTCTAAATAATTTACTTTATGCAAACCATGCAAGTGGCATTTCATTATATCAAATAGATGGGGGCGCAGCATCAACGAATAACAAAGTATTCAACAATACTATTATTAATGCAAGTAATGCACGCTGGTGCCTCAATATCACCGACAGCTCAACGGGTAATACGGTATTGAATAACATTCTTATTAACCAGAATACAGCGCGCGGCAGTATAACAATAAGTGCGAACTCACTTACTCACTTTTCAAGCAATAATAATATTGTCGTTAATAAAATGAGTAAAGACGATGGCAATACCATTCTTAATCTCGCCAATTGGCAAAGCAGTGGATACGATGTTAACTCGCTTTTAGCAGCAGCACAAACCAGCATTTTTGTGAACCCGGCCGGCGCCGATTTTCATTTGCTTTCTGCTTCTCAGGCCATAGATAACGGCAGCGCATTGGTATCTTCTGTTGTTTTAAAAGATATGGAGTTGAATAGCCGCCCACAAGGGGCAGGGTACGATATGGGTTGTTATGAATACATGCTTCCTACTTCCATACCGGAAAATTTTACCGACAATGACTGTACTGTATTTCCTAATCCTGCCACCACAACGCTTATGGTTACAATGAACGATGAGCGTACGTTGGAAATTTACAACATGACGGGGCAACTGTTAAACACCTACCGCTTATCTAAAGGCAGCCATGGAATAGATATTTCCCACCTTGCCTCAGGCCTATATCTTATCCGATCCGGAAAAGCAGGCAAGAAGCTGGTGGTTAAGTGAAAATAGATACTAAAGTAGGTGCTCAACTATCGGGGGAGCTTACACTGTTAGCGGTAGTTTTTATTTATTTTTATAATTAAATCTCAATAAAGTCGGTTTTTTGTTTTGTCCTTCATTAGTAATAATCATGTCGCCATTGTCTAAAAATGTTATGCCTTCTGCTTTATTGAAAATGTCTGGATTCATCGGTTCCATATGTTCAATTTCACCTTTGATATTGAATATAAAGAACAAATGGTCAGATGCTGAAAGTAAGTATAGCTTTTTCGTTATCGGATGAATTGCAATAGCAGAAGTCATGAATTTAATAAATGGTTCAGTAATTTGACCATTCTTTTTTGTCTTGGTGGGAACGTCAATTTTATTTGATGTAGCAAACTGTTTAATGTTTTGAAGGTCAAATTCAAATACAGGTTTTTCCGTCAATTTTTTCTCTTTCAAATCGAACCCATATATTACTCTTTTGTCTTTGTATTCAGGGCCTTTCGCAATTTTTCCTTTGCTTGCAATTAACAGTCTGTTGTTGTCGGGGTCGTAACAAAGCCCTTCGTTATTATTAGCCGGAATACCTGTGGTAAATGAATTTAGCTTGAAATTCGAGGATTGATAATTGGAAATTTCGAATAAGGTTCCATCGCTCCTTAAGATATACATTGAACTGTCAACTCGTGTTATCCCTTCGTAATCTCCATCAATATTGAAGCTATACTGTTTTTGTATATTATTTTTTCCAATGTCATAAATGAAAAGTATTCCGTTCTCGTCTTGGATGCAAGCAAAGGTTGTGCTGTCGATGTCAGTCAAGCCTGAAATTTCTCTTAAGGTGTCAGGAAGAACGAAGGTAAAATCAGGCTTACTCAAATTGTAGCCCGTGAATTTTTCATTGTTTTTATAAGTCGCTGCGCAACCAAGTAATGTCAATACGAAGAGTCCGATAATCTTTGAAGTCATATTTTTCATAATTCCTGTCTGTCTTTTAAAATTACCGCTAACGTTTTGCGGCTTTGCGTTCGGGCGGGTTTCGGAGTACAAAGTTTCAATTTATTACTAAAGTTCATTAGAAGCACAAAGCTCCAAGTTCGCTCGTCAGCCCGCCTGACGCAAAGCCCGTGTTAGTGGCTGGCTATTTATTTCTACTCAATTGTTCAATTATTCTTTTTC
>CAZCJN010000111.1:0-8104 GCA_964498865.1 uncultured Bacteroidia bacterium | reverse complement strand
GATTGGTTTTTGCTGAAGTGTACAGAATTCCCGGTTTGATCATCGATTATTATAATGGTACTTGCGTTTTGCAATGTCATTCTATAGGAATGCATAGGATGAAGAATGAGATTATGGAGGGTTTAAAAGATGTCTTTGGAGAAAAACTTGTTGCCATATTTGATAAAAGTGCGGAAACCCTTCCAAAAAACTACGCACAAAATGTTAAGAATGAATACCTATTTGGCAAAGGAACAGATGAACAGCATATTGTAAAAGAAAATGGTTTGAATTTTTGGGTAGATTGGAAAAATGGACAAAAGACAGGGTTCTTTATTGACCAGAGGGAGAACCGTCAAATGCTTGCGCGTTACAGTACGGGGAAGATTGTTTTGAATTCATTTTGTTATACAGGCGGCTTTTCATTATACGCTCTGCAAGCAGGTGCTGAAGAAGTACATTCGGTAGATAGCTCTAAAAGAGCCATCGAGTTAGTAGAAAAAAATGTAAGATTAAATTCCTTTACAGGAAAACATAAATCATTTGCTGTTGATGTTTTTGATTTTTTAAAAAATAAGAAAGACATATACGATGTAATCATACTTGATCCCCCTGCCTTTGCAAAGCATCATGATGTGAGGCATAATGCCGTAATGGGTTATAAGCGTTTAAACGTAGAAGCATTAAAGCAAATCAAATCAGGAGGTATACTCTTTACCTTCTCATGCTCTCAGGTAATTGACAGAATGCTTTTTGAGAAGACGATTATGTCGGCAGCCATTATTGCCGGAAGAAATATCCGTATTCTTCATCACCTCTCCCAAGCCCCGGACCATCCTGTTAACATTTTTCATCCCGAAGGAGAATACCTGAAAGGACTTGTTCTTTTTGTTGAATGAGTATTCTTTCTTTGTAAGTTTGACAAAAAATATAGGATGAAAAAGTTCTCTTACTCCTCAATAATAATAATTGCTTTCTTTTCTTTTTTTGTAACAGCTTGTTGCAGTAAGAAAAAAGCAGCAGTTTCTTCTGAAACTAAAACTAAAACTTCAGCTACTCAACCTAAAATAGATTTTGAAAAGAACGGATATGTAAAAGCATCTGTTATTAATTATGAAGTAGATGGTTGTGGTTTTCTTATTCAATTGGAAGATGGGAAAAAATTGCAAGCAGCTAATCTTTCTTCTGAGTATAGAAAAGACAAACTTCCGGTTTGGGTAAAGTATACACCTAAAAAAGGCGGCATGAGTGTTTGCATGGCAGGGCAAATGATAGAGCTCTCCGATATACAGTTGCGTAAATAAACATGGCTGAAAAGATTCGAATAGTTTTTTTTGGAACTGCTGAGTTTGCAGTTGCATCTCTCCACATCCTTTTAGAGAATAAGTACGATGTAGCTGCGATTGTGACGGCACCTGATAAACCTGCAGGGAGGGGATTGGAGATGAAATTCTCGCCTGTAAAAGAATATGCACTCAAGCGTAATATGAGAGTGCTCCAGCCTGAAAATTTAAAGAATGAAGAGTTCTTATCTCAGATAAAAGAGATTAAACCTAATTTGGGCATTGTGGTAGCTTTTCGTAAACTGCCGAAAGAAATATGGTCTTTCCCGTCTTTTGGAACTTTTAATTTACATGCTTCTTTACTTCCTCAGTATAGAGGCGCAGCACCGATCAATTGGGCAATTATAAATGGAGAAAAAGAAAGCGGAGTAACAACTTTCTTTTTGAATGAAGAAATAGACATGGGAAAAATTATCTTTCGTGCGAAGGAAATTATATATGAAGATGATACTACGGGTACATTGTATGAACGATTGATGAAAGATGGTGCCGATTTAACTCTTAAAACAGTTCGTGCTATTGAATCAGGTAACTATACACCTCAGGAACAAGCTGATTTTATAAAGATGGGAGAAAAGCCCAAACCTGCGCCTAAGATATTTAAAGAAGATTGTAAGATCGATTGGAAAAAAAATACGGAAGAGCTTTATAATTTTATAAGAGGATTAGCTCCTTATCCCACTGCATGGACAGAATTGATTCGTGAACAGGAAGTGATCTCATTAAAAATATTTAAATCAAAAAAAGAAATTGTAAAACACAGTTTTCCTGTTGCATCTATTCACTCCGATGGAAAAACCTATGCGAAGGTAGCTAGTAAAGATGGCTTTATTCACTTACAGGAAATCCAACTGGCTGGAAAAAGAAAAATGGAGATAGAAGAATTTTTAAGAGGTTTTCCTCTTAACCAAAGTATTATTAAACAATAACCATTAACTCTTTTATATATGAGCTTGGAAAGCAAAATCAAAAACTTTGATCCTAATAGTGCAGCATCTACTGATGCAAATATTTTTGGTCTGCCATTTACGCCCGAAGACGCAGAACTTGTTTTACTTCCCATACCCTGGGATGTAACCGTATCCTATAGTGACGGTACTTCTCAAGGGCCAGAAGCTATTTTTGATGCTTCCTTTCAAGTGGATTTGCATGATCCGCTTGTAAAAGATGCCTGGAAGATAGGGGTGGCTATGGATGAACACCCTAAAAAAATTGCCGCTATCAATAAGCAACTTAGAAAAAAAGCAACTGTTTATATACACAACCTTGAAAAAGGTGTATCTGAAAACATGCCTGCCATGAAAAAGCTATGTAAAGAAGTAAATACAGGTTGTGCTGAGTTGAAAAAAATGGTTAAAGAGAATGCGAAAAAATATATCGAAAAAAATAAAATGGTTGGCTTGGTTGGGGGCGACCATAGTACCCCTTTAGGCTTTATGGAAGCATTATCTGAAAAATACTCTGAGTTCGGCATACTACAGATCGATGCGCATTGCGATTTGCGAAAAGCATATGAAGGATTTGAATATTCTCACGCCTCAATTATGTACAATGCGCTTCAACTCCAACAAGTCAAAAAATTAGTACAGGTAGGAATACGTGATTGGTGTGAGGAAGAGAATAATTATATCAATTCATCCAATGGAAAAGTGATTGCTTTCTTCGATTATAAAATGAAACGTGATATGTATGAAGGAAAATCTTGGAAGGCTATTTGTGATAGTGCTATTTTACATTTGCCTAAAAACGTTTACTTAAGTTTTGATATCGATGGATTGGACCCTAAACTTTGTCCGAATACAGGAACTCCTGTTCCCGGAGGATTAGAGTTTGAACAAGCAGTATATCTGATTGAGCAAGTAGTAAAAAGCGGAAGAAAAATCATAGGTTTTGATTTGAATGAAGTAGGGCCGGGAACAGATGAGTGGAATGGGAATGTGGGTGCGAGAATGTTATACAAAATGTGTAACCTAACAGCTGTTTCACAAGGAATTGCAGAGTGGAATAAGGTACCTAGTTTGGAGGCGGTAATCTAATGCTAACGTTTATATATAACCCAATTGCCGGTATATGCAAGAACTGATAGATTATCTAACAACATTTGTCACAGAGAACAGAAAGCAAAAGTTCGATGCATTAATCCGGCATCGTACCAAACATTTAACGGTTGTATTGGAAGATATTTACCAACCCCATAATGCTGCTGCAGTATTGCGTTCTTGTGATTGCTTTGGAGTGCAGGATGTACATGTGATAGAAAATCAAAATAAGTTTGAAGCTAATCCGGATGTGGAGTTGGGTTCTGCCAAATGGATTACATTGAATAAGTATAATTCAAAAGAGGAGAATACCACAGATTGTATAAAAAGCCTTAAGCAAAAAGGATATAAGATTGTTGTTACTTCTCCTCATAAGAATGATTGCTCAATAGAAGAGTTAGATATTACTCATAAGTCTGCCCTTTTCTTTGGTACAGAAATGCGCGGAGCCACTCCAGTTGCTTTTGAACAGGCCGATGCATTTGTAAAAATCCCCATGGTGGGCTTTACCGAAAGTTTGAATATATCAGTATCCGCTGCGGTTACTTTATATACTCTTATTACCCGACTAAAAAAGTCGAGCGTTGATTGGCATTTATCTAAAGAAGAAGAGAATGCTGTTCGTTTACAATGGCTGAGAAATTCCATTCCTAAATCCGGACTGATCGAGAAAGATTTTCTCGCTAAGAGCAGTTGAGTGCTTCAGTAATTCACAATGAGTGGTGAATAAGTATGCTTGAAATCTTAGCTCTTAAGGTTTTTCTACGCGTATTTTTACTTAATTATTAAATACAACATCATGCATTTTGATATCCCCAAAGAAAAATCCTCCATCATTAAGGTAATTGGTGTAGGAGGCGGTGGCAGTAATGCTGTTAATCACATGTATAAACAAGGAATTAAGGATGTTGATTTTATCGTTTGTAATACAGATAGGCAAGTTTTAGATTCCAGTCCTGTTCCTTTAAAAATACAATTAGGCGCTGCACTTACAGAAGGCTTAGGTGCCGGGGCACTTCCTGAAATGGGAAGAAAAGCGGCGCTTGAAAATGAAGATGAAATCAAGAAGGTTCTTGCTAAAACAAAAATGCTTTTCATTACTGCCGGAATGGGTGGTGGAACAGGCACAGGTGCTGCTCCTGTTATAGCACGTATTGCACAAGAGATGGGAATTCTTACCGTTTCTATCTGTACATTGCCTTTTACATGGGAAGGAAAATTAAGACGTAAGCAGGCAGAAGACGGATTGAATGAACTAAAAAAATATTCTGATTCGGTACTTGTAATTTTGAATGATAAACTTCGTGAAATCTATCACAATTTAAAAGTAACAGAAGCATTTGCACATGCGGATAATGTTTTAAGCTCGGCAGCGAAATGTATTGCTGAGTTGATCAACGTGGCACTTACCATTAACGTGGATTTTAACGACGTACGTCGTGTGATGGAAAAAAGCGGCGTGGCAATTATGGGATCGGCTTCTGCTATGGGAGAAGGAAGAGCGCTTAAAGCAGTGACACAAGCATTAAACTCTCCACTTTTGAATGATAATGATATAAGAGGTGCTCGTTATGTATTAGTAAGCATCACGTGCGGAGTAGGAAAAGACGAACTTACCATGGATGAGTTGGCTGAAATTACTGACTATGTTCAGGAAGCTGCCGGACAAACTGCTGAAATGATCAAAGGGTATGGTACTAATGATGCATTAGGAGATAAAGTGAGCGTAACTGTTATTGCCAGCGGATTTGAAAAACAAACTACAGAAGGCGGGTTTTCAAATCAAATGCCGGAAATAAAAATGGTTCACCTGGAAGAAATCAAACAGGAAGTGAAGGTTGAACCTAAAGCAGAGCAAAAAATAGAGATATCTAAAATTACAGAACCAACGCTTAAATCGAATGTGATAGAAGCCAAGCAGGTTGTTGCAAAAGACGAGCCTAAGGCAGAAGCGATAGTAGTAAAAGCAGAACCTGTAATTGAATTAAAAAGAGTGGAAGAGAAACCTATAGAAGTAAAACGTATTGAAGTCAAATTGGAACCTGTTATTGCTAAAAAACAAGAAGACGAGATTCCTTCTTACATAGGTGAAACAACCGTTCCTGAATTTGAGGCAGAAGTAGCGCCTGTTGTTGAAACCATTATATCTCAACCCACTGTAATTGTTCACGAACCTATTGTTAATAATCCTATCATTGCTGAAAATATAACTGTGGAAGAAGAAGTTGAGATGGAACCATTTATGTTGGCTAAAGAAACTCAGCAAACAAGCATTGAATTTGATTTAACAAATATGTCCAATAATACTAGAGCGGAATCGTTAAATCAAAACACAGTACAGCCAATAGTGAATACAACAACTCCTGTTGTTGAAGCAAGAACAGAGGTTATAGCAATTACAGAAATAAAAACAGAACAACAACCCGAAATACCATCTGTAAATATGAATATTAAAAGAGATCTTGATTCATCCAATGCCGAAGGCAACAACAATGAATCAAAAGTTACGAAGGTTGCAGACATTCAACTTAACAACATTCCGCCTATTTCCGATAATGAGGCGAAGTTAAGAGCACAAGAAAAAATTCAAAAATTACGTGAGCTTAGCTTTAAAGTAAAAACTCCCGGTGGTCTTGCAGAACTGGAGAATGAACCTGCATACAAACGTAAGAACGTAACACTTTCCGATACGCCTCATTCTTCTGAATCGGAAATATCACGCCTTACATTAGGTACGGAGAATTTAAATGGAACAAGTAAAACACCAAGCTTGCGTCCTGATAATTCTTTTTTGCATGATAAACCAGACTAATTGAGAGCAGATTGATTTTATAGAGAGAGTAGCCCGGGCAGATTTGCTCGGGTTATTTTTTTATCGAACCAGAGAAACAGTACCTGATATTTTTGCATCATCACCAAGGGGAGACTTACACTGTACAATATACATGTAAACACCTTCTTGGCAGGGATGGTTTCTCTTTTTTCCATCCCACCCGATAGCAGGATCATTAGAAGTAAATATAGGAGTGCTTGTTCTGTCAAAAATAGTTAGAGAATAAGTTGATGGATCGATAAACCCAATTGTTGGGATAAAGAAATCATTTAGATTATCATTATTAGGTGTAAATGCATTAGGGACATATATTTTAGGATATTCATCAACTGTAACAATATTGGATGCACTTGAATCGGCAAAGCCATAAGTATTGCCACTACCTTCAATAGCAACTACTTTATAGGAGAATTTTCCGAGACTATTTAAATAAGCTGAAACATCGTCACTAAATGAATTGCTGGTGGAAGTAGCTATTGCAGAGCTATTCCATACTCCATCAATCGCTCTGTATATTTCATAATGGTCTACTTTTCCTAACCAGTGGGCATATTCATTCCAGTTAAGATTAATGGTAAGATTTGACCCAATAGCACCTTGAAGCAGAATAGTGGTATCTGAATTAGAAGCGATGATCACATGACCACATGAATCCATTGCATTTATTTTGTATACATAACTTTTACTATTGGTGGTAACATCAGAGTCTGTGTAAGATAAACTAGTGCTTGTAGTTGGTGGTAAGGTTGCTATAATGGAAAAATTAGTACTGCCATTAACGGTTTTTAAAATGTTATAGTATTTTACACTTGTAGTAGTAGGGTCAACATACGCTTTAATATCAATGCGACTTGGAGAAACTACTGTAGCAAAACGGTTGTAATGATATGCTGGTGGTTTGGAGACTCCTGCATTAAAACAGATTTTATTTGAAGATGAAAATTTTACTCCGTTGCTAGCTCGTATGATGTAGCAATAAGTATGTCCGAAGGAAAGATTTGCATCTATATAACTTGTATCATTGATGGAGTTGGTAGCAATCAGAGAAAAAGCTGAGCCATTATCGCTGCGTAATATTCGATACTGCATTACCGCTGCATTCATATTAATATATTTATTCCATTTAAGGGAAGCCTTCGTATCACATATATCAAATGTATGAGTCAAATAAATTGTTTTATGAATCACGCCCATAGCAGAAAGGTTCCCGCATGAGTCTTTAAAGGCGATACGATAATATTCCGTATTAGTGGCAGCTGTAGATGCTAAATTGGTTGCAGATGTTTGAGAGGCAGGAACCGTTAGAACAGGATTCCAGGGACCTCCTGAGGAGAGGGAGCGATAAATAATAACCGAATCAACATCAGGCGATGAAGATGAGTTCCAACTTATAATGGCTAATCCTGCTGCATTTACGCTCACCGTATCAATCGGAGCAATGGTGGGTGGTGTCTGATCGCTGAATTTTCCTCCAGCAACATTTGACACTGAGGTGCAACCCATACTATCATACACTTCAATTTTATAGCTGATAGAATCACTACATAGATCAATTAGATCTGTAAATGTTAGATTCTTAGTGCTGTCGCGTAAAGTCCAGGTACCTAAAGGATATTCTCTATAGATATTATAATAACCTTCATTTTTTTTATCTAAAAATAAGGGGTTCCAATTAAGCATTGCAGTGCCATTGCCGGGATTCACAACAGAGAGAAAAATAGTTGATAGAGTATCTGTGGCAGGAGAAGCTATAGGGCCGGGATTATAATTCGTATGTACTTTATAATACACTCTTTGTGCATTTGCATTGGTACCAGTGTGGGTAAAAGAATTTTGTGTGTAGTTTGTTACTGTGCCGACTAATGTAAACGGACCAAGTGAGGAAACGGTAGAAACGTAAATGGAGTAAT
>CAZCJN010000110.1:5836-8130 GCA_964498865.1 uncultured Bacteroidia bacterium | reverse complement strand
AATTAATCTATCGTTAATCAACTTTCAAGTGGTCAACTATCGGGGGAGCTTACAAATCTCTCTCACCGTGGACAATTGCGCGGGGACAAGCACTCCTCGGCCGCAGCAATTATCATCATTTATTATTCTGAATGCAAAAGTTTGTCCTGCTGTAACAGCAATGGCGGACTTGGTTCCACTGCCGGTAGAGGTGGCTATGGAATAAGTGGTGCCATTGATTACATAATAGGAATTATCTATATCCGGCTGCACCATGCTATAACTAAAACTGATCGTTCCGGTTTGAGGAATGGTAATGGCCCAATTTTCATAAAGACCACAACATGCACCATTGTCATTATCGCTACCGCTTAATACAACTGATGCCGGGGCACCACTTGTATTAATCGATCCGTCTCCGCCGGTGGTCGTAGATGAAAAAGTCCAGTTAGAAGGAGCAAAGTCTCCTGAAAATTGTGCGTGAATTGGAACGTAATAAAGAACAATAAAAAGAATAAGTAGTTGTTTTATTTTCATGATGATATATATTGTAGTGGTGGATATTTTACTTTTTCTATACCTCCCAATACAAACCTATATCTCCATCATAAAATAAAAAATACATTATCAATCAATTTCTGTCATATGCAAGATTTTATGTCTTTTAGTTATTTTTTATTTTCCATGCTTTTTTTTAAAAACATGTTTACTATTTTTTTCGGACCTCAGATCAAATGAGAAAATCTTTTACAAAACAAATTGCATGCTTTCTGCTTCTGCTAATTAGGGGGAACTGACAGCACTGCCGGAAGGGAATCCATGTCATAAATCCTCCCGACTTCCCCTTAAGAATTTTAGGGAAAATTGGGAGGATAATGAGAACTATTGAGATTTATTTAAACGGGATTATTTATTCATCACTATTTTTTTAGTGATTGAACCGTTCTGTGTCTGTATTTTCAAAAAATAAATTCCATCCGGAATAGTGGTCATATCTAATTTAATTTCTTTAGAATTGGAAACTCGATCAAGATGTTTTGAAAAAACGGTTTCTCCTATGGTATTATAAACGGTAAAAGAAGGAGAAGTAAGATCAGGTATGTTCAATTTAACGGTTACATTACCGGAAGCAGGGTTCGGATAAACAGAAACACTTTCTGATACCAACAGGTATTCTACCCCAGTAATCGGACTGCAGGCAGTAGATGTTTTCAACGATTGCCTGGGCCCGTTCATTGTAGCATCAATAACGGCTTTTTGTCCAACAGTAAACATATACATACAGGCATCATCGGTATAATCCATGTAATTCATCCACATAGTACCCGGTGCTGAAGGAGAACAGGAATCCGTTTGAACACTGCCGGCAGCAAAACAACCGTAATGTTCTTCTGACTGGTTAGGAGTATCTGCTACATCATCCGTTCCTGAACAATCCGCACCATCGTCTCCCCAAATATGGTAAAGTCCGAAACAATGTCCTAATTCATGAGTAGACGTTCTTCCTTTATCATAAGGGGCAGTTCCGCAACCTTGAGCACCAATCATATATTGATAATCTATCGCTAAGCCATCGGTAGCTGCATCTCCTCCCGGAAATTGTGCATACCCTAAAAGCCCTCCCGACAGATCGCAAACCCATATATTAAAATACTGATCCCGATCCCACACGTCGTGTCCGCCTTGTGCCGTGTATTTCATTGAATCAGAATCATCGAAATCAGCAGCAGTTGTTACAGTCCTGGTTATACCGTTGGTAGGGTTACCATTGGGGTCGCGTACAGCGAGACAAAATTCTATTTCGCAATCGGCCACCAGCGCATTCCACCCCGTTTGAGTTACATTACTCCAATCAGCATTTAATTTCCGGAAGTCATCGTTTATAACTTTCAATTGTGCCTGTATGCAGGCATCGCTTACATTTTCTGTAGGAGTAGCTGCATTATAGATCACATGAAAAACAACAGGGATCGTGATCACAGTCCCTGCTTTTTTATTCCCGGGATTCTTTGCCTGATTCTCTATGTACAGTTTCGCTTCCTGTTCAATTTTTTTTCTTGTTTCCCTGACAGAAGGATTAGCTTTTTCCTCTTTTGCCTTATGTTCCATCGTACCACAGCCTCTGTGCGGTATAAACCCATATGAGGTTTGTGCAAAGGAAGGATTAGCAGTTAAGATACTGATCAAAAAGGCAGTAATTAAAATGGATAGTAGATGTTTTTTCATGGTTGTGATATTATTGTGGATTCAAAATTAATTTTTTTTCCAAATGCAGATACTTTTTCATCACGTAATCGAATAAAATCGTCTTGTTG
>CAZCJN010000110.1:2213-5736 GCA_964498865.1 uncultured Bacteroidia bacterium | reverse complement strand
TTTTTCCAAATGCAGATACTTTTTCATCACGTAATCGAATAAAATCGTCTTGTTGTGCCGGTTCATTTAATAACGCATACTGCAAAGCCACATTCCACGCTGCATCGCGCGCTATGTTCATAGAAAACACAGCTACCTTTTCATCAATCCTTCCTGCCAGCCAATCAACCGGCTTAAGCAAAGACCAAATTTCGCACAACTCTTCCTGCACAATATCAACCAGACCAGCAAGTATGGTATTGATCTTATTAAAATCATTTTGCAAATGATGTATCGAGGATCCGGAACAAACCGTTGCTGCTGCAATTCCCAGATCAAGACTTATATGGGCATTCATTCCAAGCAACAGGTGCTGCATGACAAGAGGGGGCCATTTATTGCATGCATCAAAAGCCAAACGCCACGAAGTTACACACGATTGCTTCTGTTGATATTGATAATAAGCCATGATAAAACGGTTAGCGAAGATCACATCCAGTTGCTCCATTCGCGCGTTATCGTCAAAGTATTTTTCTCTTATCTTACGATCTACCTCTTTCGTTACCCGAAGATAGAGCGCTGCAAAATAGCCCTGGCGTATGCCTCTGTTTGCACAATCTGATATAATCTGTTCCAGTTGCCGTATCACTTCCGGTATAGTGCGTGGAAGAGTCATAATGATAGAATTGAATAATTAAAGCTAAGATACCTGATATTTTAAATGTGAAAAAAAGCACTCATGATCATCTACGAATGAATGGCTTACTATTCATCCTTTACTGCTTACTAAATTTTGATGTGTCTAACATTCAAAGTAGAAAGAACTATTCTTACTCTATAAAAAATATAATATACATTTAACAAAAAAATAATCAATATGAAAAATAAATGCTTTTTCTTCGGTTTGTCATTACTGACTATGTCAATTGTTTCATGTGGTCAAAATTCAGCGGAGTCAGCTGCTAAGAATAAACTTTCAGCCGATGAGTTTGCGGTTAAAATTCAAAAAACAGAAAATGCGCAATATGTAGATGTGAGGACCCCTGAAGAATACACCTCGGGCCACATAAAAAATTTTATAAACATGGATTATAAGAATGAGAGTTTTGAAAACGAGCTCGGTAAATTGGATAAAAACAAACCTACGTTTATTTACTGTCGCTCCGGAAAACGAAGCGAAGCAGCCAATGAGATCATGAATAAATTAGGTTTTAAAGAAGTGTATGACTTGCAGGGGGGTATTCTTTCCTGGCAAGAAAGTGGAAAGCCTATAGAATAAAAAATCAATTCATATTTATAAATAAAAAAATCAGACCATGGAAACAAAAAATGCAACTACCATTACCGTAGCAACTACCATTGCTGCACCCATTGAAAATGTATGGAAACTCTGGACAGAGCCGGAGCACATTAAAAAATGGAATAATGCCTCGGATGACTGGCATACTCCAAAAGCACAAAATGATCTTAGAAAAGGAGGCAAGTTTCTTATCCGAATGGAATCCAAAGATGGGAAGATGGGTTTTGATTTTTCAGGAGTATATGATAATGTAAAGACAAATGAGTTGATTTCTTATACGCTGGATGATGGAAGAAAAGTAAAAATCACTTTTACCTCTGTAGGAAACAATACAAAAGTGGAAGAGGCCTTTGAAGCAGAAAGCGAAAATTCTATTGACATGCAAGAATCCGGTTGGCAATCTATATTAAATAACTTTAAAAAATACGCTGAACTAAAGCAGCGCACTGCTACCCTTTCGAAAGTAGGTACTTACTTGAATTTTTCAAGAAATACAGAAGAAGCATTTAATTTTTATAAATCCGTTTTTGGTGGTGAATTTTTAGGCGATATCATGCGTTTAGGAGATGCGCCTGTTCAAGAAGGAATGCCACCTTTAGCAAAAGAAGATAAAAATCTGGTTATGCATATTGCATTACCCATCATGGGGAACCATCTTTTAATGGGCACCGATGCTCCTGAATCCCTGGGTTTTAAAATGAACTTTGGTAATAACATACATATATGTCTTGAACCGAATACAAGAGAAGAAACAAAAAGACTATTCGATGCTCTCGCAAAAGGTGGCACTGTAACCATGAATCTGGAGGATATGTTTTGGGGTGCCTATTATGGTACTGTAACTGATAAATTTGGCGTACAATGGATGTTCAATTATACTAACAAATAAATCCTTTTCATAAAGATGAATAGTTCCATATACCCTTGTCTTTGGTTTGACGGAAAAGCTCAAGAAGCTGCAAAGTTTTACTGCTCTGTTTTCAAAAACTCAAAAATAACTATAGATACTCCTATGGTAGTGAACTTTGAATTGAATGGAAAAAAGTTTATGGGGTTAAACGGTGGACCCAATTTTAAATTCAATGAGGCTATATCCTTTGTAATTGATTGCGAAACACAAGAAGAAATAGACTACTACTGGACTAAACTAAGCGAGGGTGGAAGTGAACAACAATGTGGCTGGCTCAAAGATAAGTATGGAGTTTCCTGGCAAGTTGTTCCTACTATTCTTGGAAAATTAATGAGCAATCCTGAAAAATCGGGAAGGGTAATGCAAGCATTCATGAAAATGAAAAAGTTCGATATTGAAAAATTAATGAACGCTTAACCGTTCCTCTCATGGGAATTTCAAAAAAAAGTTTGAGGATTTGTAAGAACGGGCACACCTATTATAAAAGCAGTAATTGCAATACTTGTCCGATTTGTGAACGAAAGCATAAGCCGAAAATTTATTTTCTATCCCTGCTTGCAGCCCCTGCTCGCAGGGCTTTAGAAAACAGAGGGATTAAAACACTAAAGCAGCTGTCAAAATTAAGTGTAAGAGAAATTTTAGATCTGCATGGAATAGGAAAAACTGCTATACCTATCCTTAGAAGTATGCTAAGAAAAGAGGGTTTATCTTTTAAAAAGCCGAAGTCTATTTTGCCCTAATAACCATTAGAATAAAGAATTTTATGTAGGTTTGCTCACCTTTTTAACCTTCAAAAAATGATTACTACCGATCAAATCCGCGACTTACAAGAGCGCAAAGAAGTGTTAAAGAGGCATCTTTGACCTTGATAAAAAGTCAAACGAAATAGGTGAGCTTGAACAACGCAGTCATGCGCCGGATTTCTGGAACAATCCTCAAAAAGCAGAAGAACTTCTAAGAGAGTTAAAACAAAAAAAAGTTTGGGTAAATTCTTTTTCTGATGCCTGCTCCAGAGTCGATGACTTAGAAGTGATCAATGATTTCTATAAACAAAATGAAGCTACAGAAGAGGATGTGGAGAAACAGTATGCAAAAGCTTTAAAGGCGATTGAGGAACTTGAGTTTAAAAATATGTTGGGGGAAAGAGAAGATGCTTTAAGTGCCGTTCTTCAAATAAATGCAGGTGCAGGAGGTACGGAAAGCTGTGACTGGGCAGGAATACTTATGCGCATGTATATTATGTGGGGCGAAAAAAATGGATATACGGTTACCGAACAAGACCGACAAGCTGGTGACATTGCAGGTGTAAAATCGGTTACGCTCCAATTCGATGG
>CAZCJN010000110.1:0-2113 GCA_964498865.1 uncultured Bacteroidia bacterium | reverse complement strand
TATGAAATGGAACTTCGGAAACGAAGGGAAAAAACTGCTGCTATCGAGGCCGGAAAGAAAAAAATTGAATGGGGATCTCAAATAAGAAACTATGTACTACATCCCTATAAACTTGTAAAGGACCTGAGGACTGATTACGAAACTTCGAATGCTCAGGAGGTTTTAGACGGCGGACTGGATGAGTTTATTAAATCTTACTTAATGGAGTATGGGGGGAAGAACTAACCTCCCCCCTTCCATCTTCTATTTATTTATTTTCCGAAACAACTAAGCTCTTAGTTGAAGTATGATCACCGGTTTTAAGAACACATGAATAAACACCGGGAGCTAAATCTTTACTGCTTAACTGAACTTCATGCTTCCCGCCAGCTTGTTCAATATTATTCAATATAGAAATCACCTCTTTACCCAACATATCATAAATAGCAAGCGTAACATGAGTGGATTTGTCTAAAGAATAAGTGATGGTTGCAGCCTGACTGAATGGATTGGGATAACACGATAATGAAAGTATATTGTTATTAATGTTATCGTCAACTGAAACAGCACCTGTATTCACTGTACCACCATATCTGAAATAGTTTTGCTTGGTTACTGTAACTAGCATAGCACCTCCTGTCGGTGCTTGAGAAAGCGGGATAGAAACTGCGGAGCCTGTTCCTGTTGCAGTTCCTAAAATAATAGGTCCTGTTGAAGAAGGAATAGTTAATGCTATGAAAGAACCTGCATCAGCCGTTACATCAAAAGTAGTCGCATTAGGAGCTACCGTTGAATTATGAGTAACTGTTAACTTTTGAGGAACTTCTGAATAAAACCATTGAAAAGCTTCTGAAAAAGTGTGATAGAGTTGATAGGTTGCAGTTTTGCTGCTTCCGCTAGAATACCAGCTGGATTGTTTCAAGAAATATCTTCCTGCTACTGCTGCAAAAGTAGGACGCATATCTCTTGATGGCGGACTTGTTCCCATAGCAGGCATAAAGTTAGGCCACATATTATCCATTATTCCCCAAAGAAAAATATCATTCACAAATGAATAGGATACTTCAGAAGGAGCAATAACACCCAATGCCCCACTATTTTTACTACTGTAGGTATGCCTGTGAATACTTTCACTAAAACAAGCAGATCCTGTTTGGTATTCCCCTGTATTACAATTAACAGAAAAAACAAATGGAAGTTTACGATCTACATTCGTTAAAGATGCCACATTCGATGATTGATAGGAAGGTTTGTACCAACCTGAATATTGACCATGATCCCGATGATAGGCAATAAATGCTCCCGAGTTAATTGCAGAATTAATCATAGTAGCTGTACCACCTGTAAAGCCACCTAATGTACCTGGTTTATCTGGAATGTACTTCAAACCATTATCACCGAAATAGTTGATAACAGTTGTTGCACTTGTAGTAGACCAGTTTCCAGATCCTGCTGTATTACCTCCAGTATTACTTGCAGGACTGCTTGGACTATTTATCCTCACAGGGTGTTTTCCAATACTTTTCATAAATCCGGTTACAATCTCTACACCTAATTGATACCAACGATCATCTTGCCATCCAACTGCAGAAACCGGTTTATCGTAAAACGAAGGATCTGTTGGCGGATTACGTTCGTATTCTAAAAACTTACTGCACATGGTTTTTAATTGGGTTGCATTATTTGCCATAATACGAGCAAATGCAATTTCCGGAAGGTTATCACCCGTTACATCTGCATATTGATTATCACAGGCAAAACCAGGAGTTTTGGATGAAATAACCGTAGAGTTAGCATCTGTGCCATAATCACCTAAAATAAGCATAGCTGCAGGTTTTATTGTCCAAGTGTTGTAGGCATTATTCACCCATGTTTCTATGCCACTCACTGTTGTACTGCCTATATCTGAAAGTTTATATACATCAGTTAAGACACCTTGTTCTCTTCTGAATTTTTTTATAGAATCTGCCCACTGAGTATAATCAGCTCCATTAGGAATAATGATTGCATATTCACAACCGGTAGCCCTTGAAGCAATTGCTTTTTGTATTTGTTCATTATAATCGATCTTGGGAAGTTGGTTGTAATTAAATATTACATCCTCTAAAATAGGATCCCACCAGCGGCTTCTGTA
>CAZCJN010000109.1:0-8156 GCA_964498865.1 uncultured Bacteroidia bacterium | reverse complement strand
AATAATTACTTGCTGCTTCAGCACATCTTTCTCCATCCATGGCTGCGCTAACAATTCCACCGGCATAACCGGCTCCTTCTGCACAGGGAAATAAACCATTGAGTTGGGTATGCATTAAGGATCCATTATCTCGGGGGATACGAACAGGAGAAGAGGTGCGCGATTCTGTAGCTACTAAAATTGCTTCATTTGTATAGTAGCCATTTATTTTTTTTCCAAAGTCTTTCAATGCAAATTTAAGCGGGATTGAGATTGCCTCGGGCAGTACCTCATATAAATCTGAAGACACCACCCCCGGCAAATAAGAACATTTAGGTAAAGATGAAGATGGTTCTTTATTTACAAAATCAACCATTCTTTGTGCAGGGGCTTGTAAGCTTCTACCTCCAACTATAAATGCTTGTTTTTCTATATTGTTCTGATAATACATTGCTGATAAAGCTCCGTATTTATTATATGCTGCATAATCTTTTGGTTCCACACTTACTACTATACCTGAATTAGCAAAAGGATTGTTCCTTTTTGATGGAGACCAACCATTCACTACTACTTCTCCAGCCGCAGTAGCCGCAGGCGCTATAATGCCACCAGGACACATACAAAACGAATAAACACCCTTTCCCTTTTGCTGACTCACTAATGAATACGCAGCAGGAGGTAAAAACTCACTTCTTGTTTTACAATGATATTGTGCTGAATCAATAATTATTTGTGGATGTTCTATTCGAACCCCTAACGCAAAAGGCTTAGCTTCTATATGAAGATTATTATGATAAAAATACTCAAACACCTCTTTAGCTGAATGTCCTGTAGCCAGAATAACTGCATCAGCTTGAATTAAAGTTTCATTTTCGCTTATTGTATTAAATACAGAAATTGTTTTAACTCTTACTCCCTTAATTTTCTTAAATGATTCTTCTAATGCAACGAATTTGGTATTAAAGTGTATTTCCCCTCCACATTCAATTATGGCATTTCGCATGTTCTCTATGATCTTGGGAAGTTTATTTGTACCTATATGCGGATGGGCATCGACAGCAATCTCGGCGCTGGCACCAAACTGTACAAATGTCTCAAGCACATTTTGAATATTGCCTCTTTTACCCGATCGTGTATATAACTTCCCATCGGAATAGGTTCCTGCACCGCCTTCCCCAAAACAGTAATTAGAATTCGGATTAACTATTCTTTGTCTATTTAATGCTGCCAAATCTCTTCGTCGGTCTTTTACATTTTTACCACGTTCAATTATTATTGGCTTTAAGCCAAGTTCTATTAAACGAATAGCAGCAAATAATCCTGCAGGTCCGCACCCTATAATAATAACAGGTCTAGCATTAGATACATTTTGATACTGGCGAGTTTTGAGTTCTTTTTTAGGAAGAGGAGCATTTACCACTACCGAAACCGATAAACGAATTTTTACAATTCGGGATCGGGCATCTATAGAGCGTTTATTAATAACAAAGTGAATTACATCTTTGTATTGTAAACCAAGTTGTTTACGTATTATATCCTTAACTTTCTGCTCGCTGGCCGCCTCTTCGGGCAGCAAAACGATTTCAAACGTATTCAAAGTAATTAACAAATTTTAACAAAGTTAAAACTTATACGGTTTGTTTTGGCAATGTATTTGCTTAACTTTGATTGTAACACGAACAACAACTTTAAACTAAAAACTATGAAAAAATTATTTTTATTGCTGGCTATAACAGGTATGGTTAGCGTAACCAGTGTTCAGTCGGTTTATGCACTTTCAGGTATAACAACGTCGATTGTTGGTGGAGAAGAAAAAACAGATAAAAAGAAAAAGAAAAAATGCACCAAAGGAGAAGCATGTTGCAAGGAAAAAGAAGGAGATAAAAAATGCTGCTCTAAAGACAAAAAAGAGTGCCATGATAAAAAAACATCTTCTACGGAGACCAAAATAGAAGAGAAAAAAGTAGTAGAACAAAAATAACTAACGGAATACTTATACCAACAAGCCTGTTTGATAAAAAAACAGGCTTGTTATTTTACTAAATATTGAGAAAGCCTAAGATAGTAGGCAATACTATTTAGAGTAAGTGACCATATTAACAGTGCAAAAAACAACACAAGCAGATTTTTAAATTTCCCCTTATATAACCTATTAATAATAAGCGTACCTACAGGAATTGAGATAAGAGAGGGTGTTATCATTGATACTCCCATTACTCCAAATTTATTCTTAATACTTATTACCAATCTCGTTAATCGGTTAAATTTCTTTATCCTACTCTTACTTTTTCCAAAAAATGAGGACTGAATTTTTTTCCAACTATACGCTATACCCTCGCCAATAAAAGTAAACATAAGTATACCCACCACTCCACCAGTAGTAGTAATAATTAATGATTCTCTGTAGGTAAATCCTTGTCGTTCAGCTTCAAAAGGAGAAAAAAGAAATTTGACACTCGCAATAAGAATTATCTCTAAAATTTTCAACCATTCAATTAAACCTTCATTCATAAAATCAACTATATTTTTTCTCCATATGCCAAGTCACCTGCGTCTCCCAAACCCGGAACAATGTAAGACTGTGCTGTTAATTCTTCGTCAATAGCACATACCCACAAATTCGCGTTATTCGGCAAATGCTTCTGAATATATTCCACTCCTGCCCTGCTTGCTATAATAGATACAATATGTATATGCTTAGGAACACCATTTCTCTTTAATGCTTTAAATACAAGTTCAATGGATTGACCTGAGGCTAACATCGGATCACATAGAATTAAGATTTTATTATTTAGATCAGGACATGCCATATACTCGACATGCACTTCAAATCCGCCGTTAAAAGTATGTTTACGATAGGCTGATATAAACGCATTTTCTGCTTTATCAAAAAAACTTAAAAGACCATGGTGAAATGGTAACCCTGCCCTCAATATGGTAGCAATAACCGGTTGTTCTTTTAATACATTCATCTCAGCTGTTCCAAGAGGAGTAGTTACTTCTTTGTTTACCCATGAAAGCTTTTTAGATATTTCATAAGCACAAATCTCCCCTATCCTTTCTACATTCCTACGGAAACGCATGCTATCTTGTTGCGCCTTAACATCACGCATTTCAGATATAAACTGATTTAAAAGGGAGTTTTCTTTTCCTAACTCAATAACCATAATTTATTTTTTTATAAATCGAATAATTTTGGGAAGATTATTCCTCTTTATAAATAAATATACTCTTTCTTTTGAGCCAAAACTTTTATAAAAACGAGCAAGGTTAAGGTCATTAGAACCTTCAAAATCTAAAACAAGATCTTTAGTCGCATTTTCTTTAATAAAGCTATTAACCAAAAAAGCCATTGCTCCTGACGATTTCCCTTTATCGTTGCTGGCTGATACAAAATAGATCACCTTTCCATGGCTTTGAATAAAAATAACGCCGGCACATAATTCATTTTTAGTTGTTTTTACACCCCAAACCTGTGCCTTACCCTTCTTTAAACATGTATTAATAAGATGCTCTAACCGGATATAATCTTTACCACTTAAATTCGAAACTTCTTTTCCTTTATTCTTTTTAAAAAGATTAATTACTTCTTTCCCGCTAATATTTAAGGAGACCTGCACGCCTTCTTTTTCTGCCTTCTTTATATTTCGTTTAATATTATCTGAAAATGATTTATATAGTTTTTCATAGGGGGGATTTAATCCCAACTCATGTGTCAGGTTATTTTTAACCTCAACCCCTGAAATAGAAAATAAATTACTTGTATTTAAATTCTGCTCTATAAATTTAAATTTAGGGGGGATCGTGCTTAAGAAATTCTGTATGTTTTCTTGCGTAAGAGGGTGAATTGAAAAAACTCCTAATTGCTGAGCAAAAAAGGGATGATAAATATAGTTAACCCCGTATTTTCTATTAATGGGCAGAGGCATAACACCCACGTAATTATCTTCTACTAACGCTCCCCATTCTTTACATACAGCGTCTAAATACCATGAGTAAGCATATATAATCCCGTTAATAGAATGGTCTATACAGTTATCCCATTTTATCTTATCAATATCTTTATGATCTATATAGCGTATCAAAATAATTAGGTTTATGAAAATGCACAATCTGCGTCCCCGTCTTGAAATATAACCTCTTCTTGTTTAATATCTTCTTGAAATTTTTTGGAAATGATATAATGCCTCTTTACATCTTTTTTATAATAAAAAGGAGTCTTGTTTAATTTAATGTGATTTGCTAAGGCCGGATTAAAAACAGTTAGCATATTAAGCTTCATCGATAGCATATGAGCGTAAATCAACTTTGAAATTTTATCAATATCATTAGGATTAAAAAAGCAATAGGGAATCTTCAGATTTTTTCCTTTTACAGATAGAATTAAAAAAGCTATAAGTTCGTTTTGATCATTATATATTTTAACTGGGTAAAAATGAAAATTAGTATTTAAAGAAGAGAAATGATAACGTTTACTAAACGCATCCGGAAAAGGAGCATTAATAATCCATGGATTTTTAAGAATCCAATCTAAATCATCTGCTGTACGAGAAGTAAACGTTTTATATTTTTCAACTAGTTCTTTTATTTCACTATCTATTTGAGAAACATATTCAAACTTAATATGATTAATACTATAATTATATAGCAATAAACGCATCCCGTGAAACAGATTCAACACTGCATCGATTGCTTGAATTACTTTTTTATTATTAAGAAAAAAAGAATGTTTGGGCGCTAATAATTCATTTAGATTGGATCTTAAATAGCCTCTTATGCCATTTGATATTTTCAAATCAACGAATTCTCCCGTACGATCATACAGAGATTTAGCCTCAGAGGTGAATTCTGTAACCAGCAATTGATGATTCCATGCTTGAAATGCCTCATTTAATAAAGTTTTTGCAATTCCTTTTCCTCTTGTGTTTTCATCGACCCAAAGACAACTAAACCACCCAGCCCTGTGTTTTGTTTCTCTAATTGTAATCGCATCAGCAAATATTCCCAAATAGCCTATTAATCTATTCTGTTCATTATACGCCATAATTAACACGACATCTTCATCTTTTACTCTCGGATTCTTTATATGAGATAATGCTCTGTGTCTTGAAATAGGCAATACATGAGAGGCTTTATATTCATTAGAGAAAATAAAGGTCTCAAGCTCATTTGCTTTTATCTTTTTTATAATCATCAACTTCTGCTAATTCGGTTTTTATTTACCAACATCTTGCATATATAGTATAAAAGCTCGGTATTAATCAATGTTTTAGCGGATTCTCTGGTTCGTTCCATAGGAAAGCGATGGATATGAAATTTTGAAACATCTTTCTTTATGCCTGCCGATCCAAAAGACAGATCAACCATAACTTGATTATGGGTATACATTTTATCAAAAAATTCATTTTTCACTCCAAAGTCAGTAAATGGAAAGGCAAAAGTTTTATAGTCTAACGAAAATTGATTTGAAATAAAATTAACACTTTCTTTAGTCTGAAGCAGTTGATCTTCCATCTTTAAATCTGCATACAGCGGGTGATCAATACTATGAGCTCCTATCGTATGTCCTTCTTTAATAAGTGCTTGTATTTGTTCTGTTGAAAGATAAGGACTATGTTCCTTTAAGTATTGGGTAAAATCAATATTCAATTCTAGTGCTATTGAATTAATCATTGATGTATGATTATATCGCAAGGATAGCAGGCTTGTTTGAATATCTTTAAACAGAACTTTATTTTTTGTAAATAGTTCTTTAACTCTTAGTATAAGTGCTTCTGCATTTTTGCTACGTAGAATAGTATCCAGTATAATACTAAGTTTATACTTAAAGAAAAGATCATGATTGTCTATAAAAGCAGAATTTAAAAAAAATGTGGCAGGCACCCCTTTCTCTTTAAGAATGGGAGCAATAATGTGATAACATTCGCTCAATCCATCATCAAATGATAGAAAAAAAGTATTCTTGATCATTTCTTTCCCTCCATGAACTGTACGAATCAATTCTTTAAGGTTAATAGGTTCATAACAGCTAAGTAAATAATCAAGATCATTTTTAAAGGTTTGTATTGATCGTATGGGGTACAAATGTTCAATGTGCGGAACCCGTACATCACTAACAAGATGGTAAACAGGTGCAAGAAATTTTTGTTTGCTAACATTTATCAATAATGAGGTATCAATGCATTGTGAGAAATTATTCAAGACCCTCAATAATGTTGATTTCATACAATTAAAAACATTTAATAAAAAAACTACAGCAAACGAACTATTACTAACGAGTCATAGCTATGATTTCCTCGTATACTCCTTTCCAGCCTTTCCATTCATTCCAATCGCTAAAAGTTTCATTGTGCCAGATAAATGAAAATTCACCATTTACATTTTTTACTTCCCTAATAATTTCTTTTATCGCTTCTATTGCTTGTTGTACTGAAAGATACAGATAGTTACGCAAAGTACCGTCCATTACAGAAAAAGGATGGATGCATAATTGTGTCTGTTCTTCCTTTTCCAGGTCGTACCAATAGTAAGGATTGCAAATACCTGCTCTAAACCCAATAACATCAGCATACCCCATAGTATAATCATCTGTTATGCCACACGTTATTAGATTTCTATATGTATCCGGAAACTTAAGTATCAAAAAATGTTGTTTGCTTTTCGTTATCTTAATTTGGGATACTTGTTCTAATCTTTTCTTCTCTTCAAACACCTTATCTGCATATCTATTCGACTCAAAAGAAGGGTGTAATCCAATTTCAGTTCTTATCGAGATATGTTTAATAAGGCTTTGCATTAGACGATGATTGAATGATAAATTTTTATCATACTTAGCCTTGTCTGCCAGCAAAAAAAAATAAACTGGATTCAAATTATATTTCTTTTGAATTTGAAATTGAAGTTCGTATGTATCATACGGGTCGTTTTCTTTTTCCTGTAATACTCTCGTTCTTTTATTAAGATCAGATAAATGAAGCTTAGTCAAATCCTTGAGATATCCGCCAAGTGTTCTAATGATACTTCTACCCTTATACGCATAAGCAGTATCAATATCAATGGTAGGAATACATGAAAATGATTTGGAAGGGAAAATAAAGTCGCGGTACTTATCTTGTATGAGCTGCTTTAATTCCTGCGCCTTTATATTTACCAACGGTTTTTGTAAAAGATTATTCTTATGCTGTAAAGATAATTTTGAGTTAAACCTACCAAACTTATCCCCTTTAAAAGGCCAATATTCTTCATATCTCGTTGTAAGGAAAAAAGTCATCGCAAACAGATCTTGAGGTATGTCTGAGATGACACGTATTCCTTTATCAAAAAGTAGGTCATCACTTTTAAAAAAAAGCTCATTAGATAGTGCAGAGGATGTATAGCTTATTTTAGGTCCTTCGTATTGTTTAAACCTTACCATATCCGAAGTGATCTCACAATCCACACCTAATACAGATTTGAAAATCAAGTTAAATGTATACCTAACACGATTAGTGATTTGATGTGTGTAAACAAGTAACATGAAAGAGGTCTAAAGGATTAATTCTTGGAAAAGCACTTTATAATTTCTTCGCAAATAAACTCAGAAGCATGTCCATCACCAAAAATAGCAGGAAATGTCAGGGATTTTTTGTTTTTAAATTGAGTAAATGCATTTTGAATCTTTTTCTCATCTGCATCGGCAATAATTGCTGTGCCGTTCTCAACTAATTCCACCCATTCTGTTTCCGGTCTTAATATAATGCACGGCTTGTTAAAGAAGAAAGATTCTTTTTGTACCCCTCCTGAATCCGTACAAACAAGCATGCAATTCTTCTCTAATACAGTCATCTCTAAAAAAGAAGCCGGGGGCATGAGTATGAAATTAGGGTTAGATCGAATGGCTTCATATACATTCTTATCTAAATTACTTTGTAATGCTTTTGATGTTCGGGGGTGAAGCGGAAGTACAATCTTAATTTTATGCTCAACAGAAATTTTATTTAAAGACAAGAAAATAGTTGCAAAACGACGAGAGTCATCTGTATTATTATCCCTGTGAATGGTTGTTAAAATAAAATTATTGGACTCAAGATTATATTGTTTAAGTATATCGGATTTTGCTTCTGATAGAGTAGAAAAATAGAGAGCATTGTCATACATTACATACCCACAATGAAAAATCTTTGGATTATTAATTGAAT
>CAZCJN010000108.1:0-8233 GCA_964498865.1 uncultured Bacteroidia bacterium | reverse complement strand
TCTGCTGATAAAAGCCTGAAATCAGCATTTGAGTTAGACATTACTCTTGCTCGCGGACTTAACTACTATACAGGAGCTATTTTTGAGGTAAAAGCAAATCATGTTCAGATAGGAAGCATTTGCGGAGGAGGTCGTTATGATAACCTTACAGGCATATTCGGATTGCCGAATGTATCAGGGGTTGGTATTTCATTCGGTATAGATAGGATTTTTGATGTCATGAACGAGTTGAATTTGTTTGATGGGAAAGGCATTGCTGCCCAAACAACCAAAATATTACTTACTCATTTTGGTGAGCAAGAAAGAAATTATTGCATAAGCGTTGCATCTCGTTTACGTGAAGCAGGTATTAATACTGAAATTTATCCCGATGTCACTAAGAAAATTGCCAAACAATTTGATTATGCCAATAAAAAGCAAATCCCCTTTGTTGTTGTGGTGGGAGCCGAAGAAATGAATACGGGTGTGCTTGCATTTAAAGACATGGCTACCGGTGAGCAAAAGAAAATTAAACTTGAAGAAATAGTTAATCTGTTTTAAATAACTTAAAAATGGTTTATAAAATAAATCCTGAAATCAATTTTGACGATATTCAAAAGATTATTTCTGAAAAAGCTACTTTATCTCTTTCCGATATTTCTAAGAAAAAAATACTTAAATGCCGTAACTATCTTGATAAAAAACTGGCAAGTGCTTTTGAAAAACCGATCTACGGAGTGAATACGGGTTTTGGTGCTCTGTGCGATAAATCCATTTCAGAAAACGATATAGAAAAGCTTCAGGAAAACTTAGTAATTTCTCATGCCTGTGGAACCGGAGAAGAGATACCTCAAGAGGTTGTAAGGCTTATGCTTTTATTGAAGATTCAAGGATTGAGCCTAGGGTATTCCGGTATTTCATTAGAGGTTGTAAATAGGCTATTACTATTTTATAATCAGAATGTTACACCTGTTATTTATTCTAAAGGTTCTTTAGGTGCTTCGGGTGACTTAGCACCGTTAGCACATTTGTCCTTGCCATTAATGGGGAAAGGAGAGGTATATTATAAAGGAGTAAAACAAGATGCTGATTTGGTACATAAAAAGTTAAAGCTATCTCCTCTTAAGTTTCAGTCTAAAGAAGCTTTGGCTTTACTCAACGGCACCCAGTTTATGAGTGCTTTTTCAGTTTGGATTTTATTAAAAGCACAGCAGCTTGCCGATCATGCTGATTTAATTGCCGCAGTTTCTTTAGAAGCATTTGACGGAAGGCAAGAACCTTTTAATGAAAATATTCATAAAGTACGTTTTCATAAAGGGCAGGCATTGGTGGCAAAAAGATTCAGAGAGTTGCTTAAAGGAAGTAAATTGATAGCACGTGTAAAGAAACACGTTCAAGACCCTTATTCTTTTCGTTGTATTCCCCAGGTTCATGGTGCCAGCAGAGATGTGATCCATTATGCTGAAGCGATTTTCTTAACGGAGATCAATTCTGTAACTGATAACCCAACTGTTTTTCCGGATGAAGATATGATCATCTCCGGAGGAAATTTTCATGGACAACCGCTTGCTATTACCCTCGACTCACTTGCCATTGCTATAGCTGAGCTTGGGAATATTTCAGAAAGGAGAACGTATCAACTAATATCAGGTCAACGGGGATTACCAGCTTTTCTTGTTTCTAACCCGGGTTTAAATTCCGGATTCATGATTCCGCAATACACTGCTGCAAGTATTGTGTCTTCCAATAAGCAATTGTGTACACCTGCTTCTGTTGATTCCATTGTTTCTTCAAACGGGCAGGAAGATCATGTAAGCATGGGTGCCAATGCAGCTACGAAATGCTTTGAAGTAGTAAATAATCTGGAGAGAATTCTTGCTATTGAGCTTTTTACCGCTGCTCAGGCGTTAGAATTTCGCCGACCCTTACAATCTTCTCCTGTTATAGAAAAATTTATTACAGCTTATAGAAAACAAGTAGGATTTATTAAAGAAGATAAAGTCATGTATCCTGAAATACAAAAGACCATCCGGTTTTTACAATCTGAGACATTCCTATGATTATTTCTGTAATTGGGCTTGGTTTAATAGGAGGCTCCATGGCTCTCGACCTAAGGGAGAAGGGTATTGCAAAAAAAATTATTGGTGTTGACAAGTCGGGTTCTAATTCTTCAGAAGCCATTCAACTCGGCATTGTAGATGAGATTTGCGATCTGCAAATGGCTGTTGAGTTAGCTGATATAGTGATTGTAGCTGTCCCTGTTGATGCGACCGTTCTGTTACTTCCTCAGATATTGAGTGCAATTAAAACGAAAACAGCTGTAATGGATGTTGGGTCTACCAAACAATTTATAATTGAATCAGTAAAGGTTCATTCAAACAGAAGATACTTTGTGCCTTCACATCCCATGTCAGGTACAGAGAATAGTGGGCCAAAAGCAGCTGTAAAAAATTTGTTTAACAATAAAGTAGCCATCATTTGCGATAAAGAAAACTCTTTTGATTGGGCGGTTGAAAGGGTAGAGCAAGTGTATAGGGCATTTAACGCACGTATCATCTATATGGATGCGAAATCACATGATGAACACGTTGGATATGTCTCTCATCTTTCCCACGTTATTTCTTATGCACTTGCTGTGGCGGTTTTGGAGAAAGAGAAAAGTACTTCAACTATTTTTGATCTTGCTGCGGGTGGTTTTGCTTCAACAGCCCGATTAGCGAAGAGCTCTTCTGAAATGTGGACACCCATATTTGAACAGAATGCTGAAAACATTTTGCCAATTCTTGATATTTATATAAACAAGTTGGAGCAATTTAAAGAATACTTAAAAAGTAAAGATTACAGTAAAGTAACTGATTTTATTAAAGAAGCAAATAGAATCAGGAAAGTGTTGGATAAGTAATTTATTCAAGAATGTGTTCAGCCATTACTAAAGACTTAACCTTATTAAGATTGCTCTCATAATCTTTATCATCTCGTAACCAAACTCCATGATGCAAGTCGTGTAATAAATCAAGTTGGTGTAGTCCCATCTTTCTTATCGTTTCTCCGGTCTCCACTACATCTACTATAGCGTCTGCCATTTCTATTGACAAGGCAATTTCGTGAGAGCCGTTCATTTTTATGACTTCAACTTCCTGTTCCCTGTCCTTGAAATAGGAGTTGGTAATGTTTACAAAGCGCGTAGCTATTTTTTTAATAGAATTGATTTCAACTCCTTTTCTGGATATAAGTGCCAGGCGATAGGTTTTTGTTTTAAGTGTAATTGCTTTTTTGAGTGTGTAATCGCTTTCATTTAAAAACCATAATGAGCTTCCAATAGCAGCATTAGTGTATTTTTTTTGAAGCATCCAAGTTAGATCTTCATGACGAATAGATAAGCAGGTCAAATTTTTTTGAATGTCATCATAAATGGGGATTTTTGATGAAGCAAACTCATTATAATTATTGCCGGTTGTTAAGTTAAAGCTGTTTATTGATTCCTTGAAAAGCCTGCCTTTACCAAAAGCAATGATCAGTTTATTATTATTTCCGTTCATACATGTATTTTTTTGAGATATGTCCACTTGCTTATTTCAGCTAAACACTGTTCTGTATTTTTATTACTTGTATCTATGATTAACGCTCCATATTGATTTGCCAGTTTTTTATAAATAGTAAGATAATTTTTGTGGTAGGCGTCATCAAATTTTTTTTCAGATCGTTCATCCAGGCGTTGTTTCGTGATTGCGAGATTTGCCCAACACAAAATAGTGGGAGGAAAAAATAACCACTTGTTCCAAAAATTTTCTGGCACTAAAGATAATACAGTCATCCAATGCCGGTCAAATATTAGTAGATCATTGCTGTGCTGATTATATATGTCCTGTATGGATTCATTTCCTATTTGAAGTACTAAATCATAGTCCTCCTGATCGGCAGCTTCAATAAGAGCAATTCCTTTTGAACCTGCAAATGGCCTAACATAAATACCTTTGAGGGTAGATGCCACAAGTTTACTTATGGTAGTTTTTCCGCTTCCGTCATGCCCGTCTAAAGCAATAGTAATAGTATCGTTTTCTTTCATGGTAAAAACCATTCACCTTCTGTATTGTGCTGGTTAGGCAGAATCAGAAAAACTATGATTAGGTAAAGTAAAAAATAATTAGAATGGTAATAGCTTAACTTGTTTTTTATCATCTGCTATCTCTAACCAGTAATGCCTATTTTTGCTTTTTAGCAGGAATTCTTTTTCGGCTCCCTTTAAAAGCATATTCCCTCCGCTGGAAATTTCGTAAGCATTTCTTCCTTTAGCAAGAGCACTGGTAAGCAGTATACTTTTGCCATCGGTAGAAATGTTTACATCTATTGGTTTCCCTTTAGTCATTCCTAAGCCTTTTCTTGCAGCTGCCGGTAAGGTGATTAATCCGCCTGGTGACATTTTAAGCCTTTTGTTTTTTAAGGTTAGTTTGCTCATGGTTGTTGATTGTTTGGTTGTTGTTAAAAATTAAATTATGAAGTCTATTATATCGTTGTGCGAGTAGCGTTTCTTTTTCTCCATTTCGCCAAAGATCTTTATCTAAGCTTTCGGTCAAACTTGGATGTTCGCTTATTCCTTCACGAACTCTCATGCAATCAGGGCTTATTTCACCAAATATATATTGCCCGGATTGATCTACAAAAAAGCATATGTCTATTAAGGTAAGTCCGGCATCGTAAAATAATTTTTCAAGAAATAAAAAAGTATTGGAAGATAGTTGCTTTGCACTATGTATATCTTCTATCCAAATGGAAGCATAATCGTCTGAAATGGGTTCGTCTGCCAGCCGCACTCCGTTATTGTCTACTAATGGATGCCTCCAATCGAAACAAACGATAGGTCGATCAAAGCGATCCCATTTTTCAAGAGGTTTATTTCCTTCTCTAACAGTCGGGTGTTGTTCACTGAATTTATATCGATGTACAGGCGATCCGATATGATAACGTTTTACCCGTACTTCTAAATTGCCCGGTGTTAGTTTTCTTTGTGCTATGAGTGTTCCATTTGATGTTTCAATTGAAGCTAAAAAAGCATTTTGTAAGTCTCTATTGCCTTTTTTTGTATTCTCCCTATGCATCTGCCTGAACACATCTGCTGTAAATCTTGCTCTTAACTCTTCTGTTTCATCCACAGTACCATACCTGTTTATGGAGTAAGAATAAACAGTTGGTTTGAAACGCTCCAATACAATTTTTTCATTTAGGCTTTTAACAATCTTACTTTCTCCTTCTACTAAAATGGGTAGGTTGTCGAAGTCAATGGGGAGCTTACGAATAGCATTTTCAACAAGACTGTCTATTGACTGAAGTTGGTCTGCGTGTAATTCGTTCAGGTCGAAAATGACAAATTCAGGTAATATAGAATCGCTTTCGCCTAATATAGTTTCAAGGTCTAATGAATTTAATGTTTGTTGGAGTTGGCATGCTAACTCATGATTGAGATAATGATTAATGATCTGAATTTTTAAATTTTTCTCTGTTTTTTTATTCATGGAATTGATAATTGGTACTATTGAACGATTTCTTTTTCTTCTGATTTAACAGAACATAATTTTAATTTTTTATCATATAATTTCATGATTTCCTGAGTTGCCCAGGCAGCTGTAGAAATTGCTTCAATGTGTTTTCCTTTTTTTGAATTTTCTATTTGTTCATCAACATTAAATTGAAGTTTTGTAATAAACCATTTTCTTATTTCTTCATTGGTAGTTACTTTTCCATAACAACCTTGAATTCCTTTACTTACGTTTAGCGGGATTTTTGTAAAATAATTGAGCAGGTTTCGTTTATCATCCGATTCAGTAGGGGAGTTGTTAAGCTGTGCTGCCATACCTAAAAGTTGCCTGAATCTTATAAACCCGAAACTAAAGTTACGTGCTAATAAATCATTACTTGCTTTGTGTGGAATACGCGCCTCACCATAAAGGCATATGGCATGATCCATTAAATTATCTCCCGATGCCAGCTGATAGGTCCAAAAATCTTTCTCATCAAAAACGCTGATGTTAATTTCCAATCCATTGTATTTAGGTGATTTCCCCGCTAAATTTTCCAGGGCATCTTTTAGATCTTTTACAATTATAATTAAATCATAATCTGCAAACTTTTCACTATTAGTGGCTGAGCCGTATAAAAGAACGGCTTGCATGTTCTTCCCTAAAATAGATTTTAAAATATTAATAAATCCAAATTTTTTTTGTTGAGCCGGATTTAATTTTGTTGTTTTAATATAAGCTTCTTCAAAGGGAATAGTATTGACTAGCTCTTTTAATATTTGAGAGAAAAATAGTTTTAAATCAAATAATGCATGGAGTGGTTTGCTTTGTATTTGTAATGCTTCTTTCTTTACAAAAGAAAGTATATCCAGATCTGCTAATTTTTTTATGCCGGTATGTTTTACTAATGAGCCTGTTTGCCAAAGTCTATTGAGCTTGCTTTCTAGAGTACCTATTGACCATCGATTTTGTATGATGGCAGCACTTAAGGTAACGCCTGTTAAAAAGACGGCAGACTGTAAATAATATTTTGTAGTAGCAACCTCTATGCCTGTGGAAATAGGATAGTTTAATCTCAATTGCTGGAGTTGTCTTGTATAATCAGTTAGTTCTTCTGATTTTTTACGGGGCGAATATTTTACAGCATGGAAGAATAGAGGATGAAATAAAGAAGCAAATTCTAATACGCTGGGTGTAAAGAGCCTTGGGTTAGCTATTTTTTTAGTGCTGCAAAGTTTAAAGAAATCAACATATTGCCGACTGTTTAATTCCGAATCGGTATATATAAATGTATACGGAGTGGTGTCTGTGTTTTTCCATGTTGGTGGCATGACAATAAGGTCATGGCCAACATAGGCATTGCTCCAATCTTTGAATAGGCGATCAATATTCATGGCAGCTAAAATGCTAACTAGTAATTAATTACAGCGATTCTAATACAATGATAGAATAAAAAATTAATTATTCTGAATTTTTTTTCAATAAATTAAATAGGAATTTAAAAATGGTATAGATTGCTAATCTAACGTTTCATTCCATCACCCATGAAAGCATACTGAATGATGTTAGCTCCCATTTTAAAAGCTTGGGTTCGTTTTTCTTCAGGATCATTATGTATTTCAGGATCTTCCCATCCATCGCCAATATCACTTTCTATATCCATAAAACAAACTAATCTGCCGTTGTAAATAATTCCAAGTCCTTGGGGAGACTTACCATCATGCTCATGGATTTTTGGAAGCCCATTAGGGAAGTCAAATTTTTGGTGGTATAATGGATGATCAAAAGGAAGTTCTGTAAATTCCAGCTCGGGGAAAATTTTTTTCATTTCCCGAGTGACAAAAGTTTTTAGTCCGTAACTATCGTTTATTAATAAAAAGCCTCCGCCTGTTAAGTAGTTACGCAGGTTTGTTACTTCCTGCTGACTAAAAATAACATTCCCATGACCTGTCATATAAAGAAGAGGATAGTTGAAGATATCTTTTGTGGAGGCTTCCACCATAGCTTCTTCTTCATTTAGGTTAGTGCCAATGTTTTTATTGCAAAAGCGAATTAGATTAGAGAGGGCAGTAGGACTAACGTACCAATCCCCACCACCGTTGTATTTAAGGCGGGCAATTTGATAAGTAGGTGAAAAGGTTAAAGAGTAAAATAGTAAAGCTAAAGTCAATAAAAATAAAAAGTGTCTGATCCTGAAAATGCTATTCATTTTTATTGACAATGCATTATTTCCAAAACTAGAAATTGGGTTTTAAAGAATATTTTGCGTAGAATTCGTTAATGATTTCTATCACCTCATCAGCTGTATCTACTAATCTGAAAAGATCTAAATCTTCAGGGCTAATGTTCCCTTCGTCTAACATGTTGTTCTTAAACCAGGCAATTAAACCTGTCCAATATTCCTTACCAACTAATATGATAGGATATTCTGCAACTTTATTTGTTTGAATAAGTGTAAGTGCTTCACTTAGCTCATCCAGCGTTCCAAATCCACCCGGCATGCCTACAAATCCCTGGGAGTATTTTAGAAACATCACTTTACGTACAAAGAAATATTTAAAACTTATCAGCTTATCGTAATCAATAAACGGATTTGGTTTTTGTTCAAAAGGTAATTCAATGTTCAAGCCTACTGATTTTCCTCCACCTGCTTGCGCCCCTTTGTTCGCAGCTTCCATAATCCCGGGCCCACCCCCTGATATTACTCCATATCCATTTTTAGTAAGTTTAAAGGAAATTTC
>CAZCJN010000107.1:0-8238 GCA_964498865.1 uncultured Bacteroidia bacterium | reverse complement strand
CTCTCTTGCTGATGATATTCTATACAAAAAATATTCGATTAACATGAAACTAAAAAAGTTTGTTGAAGCCGCCGGCAACTTACAAAACATTTTAGATAATTATTCTTATGATATACTTGGAGATGATGCACTTTTTCATTTGGCTGAATTAAACGAATTATATTTAAATAACACAGAAAAATCTAAGCAACTTTACGAGGAATTGCTGACGAAACACCCTGGAAGTTTATACACTGTTGAAGCCCGAAAAAGGTTCAGAAAATTAAGAGGAGACAGCGTCAATTAACCGGATGCATCCTTATTAGCTCCTAAATCACCTTTTTTCACTCAGACACCCACTACATATGTACAAATAAGTTACCCCTGGTTGAGGTATTATTTTATATTTTTGTATCCTCAATTATGACTGAAGTTAAAAACCCTACCAAAAAGGTAGAACATAAAGAACTGAAAGACGTTGTTATTCTTTTTGCCGGCGATTCGGGAGATGGAATACAACTTACAGGAACCCAATTCACCAACACAAGTGCATTGTTTGGTAACGACATAAGTACATTCCCAAACTTTCCTGCTGAGATACGTGCCCCTCAAGGAACACTTGCCGGCGTATCCGGATTCCAATTACATTTTGGAAGTGTAAATATTTATACGGCAGGTGATCAATTAGATGTACTAGTTGTAATGAATGCCGCTGCACTTAAAGCTAATTTGAACTCATTAAAAAAGGGCGGTATTATTATAGTAAATACAGAAGGATTTGGTCCTAAAAATTTAGAGCTTGCTAAATATCCAAAAGAAAAAAATCCGTTAAAGGACGGATCACTGGATAAATATACTGTTTATGAGATTGATGTTACCAAACTTACTCGTCAGTGTTTAGAAGGATCCGGATTAAGCACTAAAGAAACAGACCGCTCTAAGAATATGTTTGTGCTTGGCTTCTTATTATGGATGTATAACCGCTCTACCGAACCAACCATAAATTTTTTAAACGAACAATTTAAAAAGAAGCCGGAGTTTATTGAGACTAACATAAAAGTCCTTAACGCCGGGTATAATTACGGCGACACTACGGAAACATTCACAACACGTTATGAGATAAAAGCGGCACCCATGCCAAAAGGAATTTACCGAAACATCATGGGTAACCAGGCAACTGCTATAGGGCTTATTGCGGCAGCCAAAAAATCAGGCCTTACTCTTTTTTACGGTACATACCCAATTACTCCTGCTTCCGATATATTACACGAGTTGGCCAAGCATAAAAACTTTGGTGTAAAAACATTTCAGGCAGAAGATGAAATTGCTGCCGTATGTTCAGCTATTGGTGCTTCTTTTGGAGGAAGCTTAGGAGTAACCGCATCATCAGGACCGGGCATTGCTTTAAAAACAGAAGCTATTGGTCTTGCTGTTATGTTAGAATTACCATTAGTGATAATTGATGTTCAGCGCGGAGGGCCCTCAACCGGCTTACCAACAAAAACTGAACAAGCAGACTTACTACAAGCCATCTATGGAAGAAATAGCGAATGCCCTCTCTGCGTAATTGCCGCTTCTTCACCTTCCGATTGTTTTACAATGGCATATGAAGCATGCCGCATTGCTCTGGAGCACATGATGCCTGTTATGCTCCTTTCGGATGGATACATTGCCAATGGTGCTGAACCCTGGAAATACCCTAATTCATCGGACCTACCGGAAATAAAAGTTACGTTCACCGAGAAAAAAAACTCTATTGTTCAAACTGAAACGGGTACAATAGAAAAATTTTTGCCTTATAAACGTGATGGAAAACTTTCACGGCCATGGGCTATCCCCGGAACTAAAGGACTAGAGCATCGTATCGGTGGTATTGAAAAAGAACACGAAACAGGAAATATTTCTTACGATCCGGACAACCATGAATTCATGGTAAAATTGCGTCAAGCTAAAGTGGATAAAATTGCAGATTACATTCCGGAACAAAAAATTGATAATGGAAAAGAAAAAGGGAAAATTTTAGTATTAGGATGGGGCTCCACTTACGGCTCTATTAAAACAGCTGTTAACGATTGTATTGCACAAGGAATAGAAGTGTCACATGCTCATGTCAATTATCTAAATCCACTTCCTAAAAACTTAGGAGGTATTCTAAAGAATTTTGAAAAAATATTAATGCCTGAAATGAACAACGGGCAGTTTTCAAAAATCATCAGAGATAAATTTTTAATAGACACCGTTAATCTAAACAAAATAAAAGGCATCCCTTTTTCATCGTTGGAAATTAAATCTAAAATAGAAGAGCTAAATAAATAATATAGGATAAAGACTATTATGAATGCTACCACCACCACGCCGGAGAAACTAACTGCAAAAGATTTTACCAGTGACCAGGAAATACGTTGGTGCCCGGGTTGTGGAGATTACTCTATTCTCAAGCAGGTACAAACCATAATGCCTGAGCTAAATATTCCTAAAGAAAAAATTGCGATCATTGCGGGCATAGGTTGTTCTTCCCGTTTCCCCTACTACATGGAAACATACGGATTGCATGGAATACATGGCCGTGCTACTGCCATTGCATCCGGTCTGAAAGCTACTCGCCCAGACTTAAGCGTTTGGGTTATATCAGGGGATGGAGATGGTCTTTCTATAGGAGGAAATCACACCATACATCTTTTGAGAAGGAATATAAATGTAAATTTTCTTTTATTTAATAATGAAATTTACGGTCTAACAAAAGGGCAATACTCCCCTACTTCTCAAGAAGGGCGCATCACCAAATCAAGTCCTTTTGGTTCTATTGACCATCCGTTCAACCCTCTTGCATTAGTATTGGGCGCCGGTGGAACTTTTATTGCACGTTCTATGGATAGAGATCCTATTCATTTACGTACCATTCTAAAAAGAGCACAGGAACATACAGGAACTTCTTTTGTTGAGATATATCAAAACTGTAACGTATTTAATGACGGGGCCTTCGAAGTTTTCACGGAGAAATCAAGTAAAAAAGCGGAAACCCTTTTTATGGAACACGGAAAACCTCTTGTGTTTGGAACCAATAATGAGAAAGGAATTAAATTGGATGGTTTTAAACCTATAGTAGTAAATATTGCTGATGTTTCTGCAAATGATCTTTGGATCCATGATGAAAGAGATGAAATGAAAGCAACACTGCTTACCCGATTTTTTGATGATCCGCAAAAAGTCGGACACTTACCAAGGCCATTTGGAATATTCTATATCGAAGAAAGGCCTACCTACGAAGAAGCAATGGCATTCCAGCTAACCGAAGCAAAAAAAGTAAGAGGTGATGGTGATCTGGACGCATTATTACGCGGTAAAGAAAACTGGGTAATAAATTAATTCTGCTTTGTTAAGGTAACTTTACACAGGCCGGCTCGTCTTATTCCATTATCAATGTATTATTGCCATAAAAAATTAATACTTTTAGCAATATGAAAAATACATCTTACTTATCAATCGCACTTCTCTTTCTGTTTTGCTCATCCTGTACAAAAGAAGGACCCGGAGGAAAAATAATTATAAAGGGAAGGGTAATGCACCACCAACAACCCATTCCTAATGCTATGGTATATATTAAGTATGGTACTCAAGATTCACCGGGCAGCAACATAACCTACTATGATGCCAATGTAAAGGCTGATGCTAATGCAAATTATCAATTCAATAATTTAAGAAGAGGAGACTATTACCTCTTTAGTGTTGGATTCGACAGCACGATCGTTGAACAAGTTTCAGGGGGTGTTCCTGTAAAAGTAAAAAACAAAGAAGAAACTGTTACGCTGGATGTGCCTGTCGTAGAATAATTTTCTCCTTACATTTTTATATGAGACACTTATTACTACTCTTATCTGTCATCATTCATATACCTATATTTTCCCAACACTATTCTAGAGTAGATTCTATATATGTAAAAGCAAATGGCAATTGGTTAAAGATGCCATGGGCAGGTGGCTTAAATCACTGCCAGTTTTCAGATATTGATTTAGATATGGATGGTATAAAAGACCTAGTTGCTTTTGACAGAACCGGAAATAAAATAAATACGTTCATCAACAAAGGAACCCCGGGCCAGGTAGATTATGCCTCTAAACCGGAGTATGCAAAGTTCTTTCCGCATGTAGAAAGCTGGATGTTGCTTATAGACTATAACTGTGACGGTAAAGAAGATCTTTTCACATTTAATTATGGAACACCAAGTGGGGTTACCGTCTACAAAAACACGTCCACTTCCACCACACTTCAATTCACATTGGTAAAACAATATCTAACTATTGGAACACAGGCCATGTATATGAGCTCCATCGGATTACCCGCAATAGAAGATGTAGATAATGATGGAGACCTAGATATACTCATGTTTGAAACAGGCGGATGGACATTAAACCATTATATAAATAAATCAAAAGAATTAGGGTACAGTTGTGACAGTTTAATTTTTACCAAATCACCTTCATGCTGGGGACGATTTACCGAAGTAGCCAGTACCTGTAGTGCAGCCCTCAATTCATGCTCCATCAATCAAACGGATACAACAAGCAATATTAAAACGCAGAACAATGCCTCGGATGAAAGGAATGGAGGTTCTTGCTTATTGTGTCTTGATATGGATGCTGATGGAGACAAAGAACTCTATCTTGGCCAACTTAATTGCTGCACAATAGCACTTTTAACAAATGGGGGATCGGTTTCGTCTGCAAATATGACCTCGGTCACTCCTAATTTTCCTGCTTCTGATCCTATTAAATTATCTACATTTCCATGCGCTTATTTTTTAGATTTAAACAACGATAGCAAAAGAGATTTAATAGTAAGCTCCAGCAATCCGGGTTCCTCGGCAAATACCGAAAGCGTTTGGTATTACGAAAATACAGGGGCAGACAACGCTCCCGTTTTTATAAAAAACACACGTAAACTTTTTCAAGAAGAAATGATTGATGTAGGGGAAGGCTCATCACCTGCCCTGTTTGATTTTGATCAAGACGGCCTTATCGATCTATTAGTTTCTAATTATACAGCATTATATGACAGCTGTCCGAGCACATTTTCATACGGCGTATCAGCTTATAAAAATATAGGCACTACTACCGCTCCAAAATTTGAATTAATCAGTACAGACTATGCAAATCTTTCTACCCAACTGCCCTATGCCTACGGAATGCATTTAACTTTTGGTGATATTGATAACGATGGAGACACAGACATGTTTGTAGGAGACTATTTAGGATTGATACATTGTCTTGAAAATACGGCAGGAAGCGGTAATGCGGCCAATTTCACAGTCACTGCCCCTATCAATTATAAAGATGCAAAAGGAGATTCGATAGACATCGGCAGTCACTCTACTCCGCAATTAATAGATCTTGACCGAGATGGGGACTTGGACCTACTCATTGGAGAAGCAGCTGGTAATATCAATTATTATGAAAACATAGGTACAGTAACCGCACCCTCTTATTCATTCATGACAACAACACTCGGAGGAGTAGATGTAATGAAACCTTGCTGTACAGGATACAGCGTACCTTTTGTATATGATAGTTTAGGAAGCTACCGACTGCTTGTAGGTAGCGAAGCAAGCCAAAAAAACGGATTACAAACAGGTTGGCTATGGTACTACAAGAACATAGATAACAATATTGGCGGACAATTTACACTGATCGATTCTACCTATCAGCATATTTGGGAAGGCACCCGTATGTGCATTACAGGAAAGGATATTACCAACGACGGGAGAATGGATCTTGTGATCGGTAATTATGCCGGAGGTGTTGCTTTTTACATGGGCGATACGTTAAAAACGTCCACGAAAGATATTCCTGCACTTGCATTTGACTTCTCGGTATTTCCAAGCCCGGCATCTGATCACTTTATAATTCGCATTTCAGATCAAAACAAAACATCTAAAAATTATAGATTACGGCTTTATAACCTTATAGGTGAGGCAATTTATCAAAAAGAAATTGAACAAAAAGAAAATATAATTTCTATTAGCAATCTTTCTAACGGAGTATATTTTTGTGAGATAAATACAGATAAGTTCAAACTGGCGAAAAAATTAGTAATACTTAAGTAGAGTTATTTCTTAGGAGAGTATAAATCCGATTTCATTAAGCCCATCTTGCAGAAAAAATGCAGAAAGGCTACTCCCATTACGCCTGCACCATATTTAACACTTCTGCTAAAATTAATGGATGAAGCTTCTTTAAAATATTTTGTAGGACAGGTTACCTCTGCAATTTCGTAACCTGCATAAACGATTTGAGAAAGCATTTGATTGTCAAAAACAAAATCGTCGGAGTTGGCATGGTAATTAATTCTCTCTAAAATAGTTTTAGAAAAAGCACGATACCCGGTATGGTATTCCGAAAGCTTTTGATTGATAAGAATATTTTCTGAAAGAGTAAGAAAACGATTAAATATATACTTATACATGGGCATGCCTCCTTTTAAAGCACCCTTGCCAAGTATTCTTGACCCTAAAACAACATCATACAATCCTTCAGCAATAATATGCGCCATAGGAGATATCAGCTTAGGCGTATACTGATAATCGGGATGCAGCATGATCACGATATCTGCATTCAAAAAAAGTGCTTTATCATAACATGTTTTTTGATTGCCACCATAACCCCTGTTCTTATCATGCGTGATCACATGCTTAATACCTATTTGCTTTGCAACATCTACCGTTCGGTCACTGCTGCAATCATCCACCAACACTACATCATCAACGATATCAAAAGGGATTTCATCGTACGTACGTTTCAACGTAAGTTCGGCATTATAAGCCGGCAAAACCACTACTATTTTCTTTCCTTTAAGCACACCTGTTATTTCTTAAATTATGGAACGAATATAGTAATTGACTTCTTATGCGTATTAGTATAATTTTATTCTTAGCATAAACTAAATTTCATCATTCTAGTTAGAATTCTATATTTGTCAACTTATATATAAATTATACAATAAAAAACTAATTAATACAAAAAGCAATATTTATTTAATAAAATCACGTTAAAAACAACAAACAATTAAAATGCTTTTATATAAAAAACTATTTTTTATTATTTTATTTATTTTTCCATTATTTCTATTCTCGCAAACAAATACAGAACAGAATACGAGCAAGGAAAAAGGATCAGAATATTGCAATATAACGGAAATGAGCTATGGATTAGGGCTTTCAGAACAAAAGAGATATGATTCATTTGGTATTCATACCATTAATGGCTTTATGATTGACCCCAATATTAGTCTTGGTATAGGAATAGGTTGCGAAAGCCATGTCAATGCGGTTTTCATACCTATTTTTTGTGATGTAAGAGCATATTTTTCAAAAGAAAATAAATCGCCATACCTGTCTTTCATTATCGGAAAATCATTTGGCCTTGGGGGAGATAAAGGAGGGTTATTAGTGAATCCATCATTAGGGGTGAAAATCTCAAAAACTCCTATTCATTTTAATTTAGGATACAAACTTCAACAGAACACATACCTAGACGGCTTGTTAACAAACCACTTTACTGTAAGAGAAACGTTAAATTATTTATTATTTAAATTCGGTGTTGCATTTTAAGGCACGACCTACTGTATTGATAAACTGATTTACACTATTTTTCAATTTAGCATGAAAAAAATACATCAATACGTCATTTATTCATTTATATCCCCGTTCCTGATGACGTTTTTCATTGCTGTATTTATTTTAATGATACGCTGGCTGTATGTTTATGTAGATGATCTAATTGGCAAAGGATTGAGCGGCACTACTCTTGCCGAATTATTCTTCTACGTTGCATTAAACACCTTTCCGTTAGCACTACCTCTTGCCCTGCTCCTTTCTTCACTCATGACCTTTGGAAATTTGGGTGAACATTTTGAACTGGTGGCTCTTAAATCTTCCGGACTTTCACTGCAAAAGATCATGCTGCCTTTAATCCTCGTTTCATTACTATTAAGTGGAGGAGCCTTTCTTTTTTCAAATAATATATTGCCCTTTGTTAATTTAAAAATGCAGTCATTGATCTATGACATACAACAAAAAAAACCAGCTTTAAATATTAAAGAAGGCATTTTTTATAATGGCATTGACGGCTACACAATTCGAATAGAAAAAAAAGAAAGTGACGGGATTAATTGCCAAAACATACTGATTTATGATCATACTGATGGGGTTGGAAATAACAAAGTACTTACCGCTCAATCCGGCAGATTAGAAATGTCACCCGACAA
>CAZCJN010000106.1:0-8250 GCA_964498865.1 uncultured Bacteroidia bacterium | reverse complement strand
CTTTTAGGTTTTAAAACCTCAGGATTAAGCACTTTAGGCTTGCAATCATCTCTGTGAGTAATTTTTACAGTTACTTTATCCCCAATTTTAAATTGATAGTTATTCAGGTCAATTTCAAAGGCGCTGGAATTGATCTCATCAGTGGTCACTTGCCCGTTTACTTCTACCTTTTGAACACAAAAGCCAACACCTCCGCTAGCAAACGGATTTTGTACGTACAAATTTTTTCCTTGAAAGTTACCCTCTAGAATTATATTTCCGGCAAAGGAAAGGAGGCGAAAGCAAAAAAGAAAAAGAATAATAAATGCAGATTGTTTCATTCTCAAAACCATGCTAGTATAGTGATAGCAAATATAATATTTTATTGAATTAACAAGCTATTTTGATGATTTTTTGAGGAATGAGGCTATCTATAAGTATGTACTTTTATCTCTCGTAATATTAGGCTTTAATACAAAATGCATATAACAAACTTGGTTTAAGAACATATAGCTCCCCTTTATCATGCAAATTGCCTGTATTGTTAAGCCAAGGAGTAGAGTAGACACCATCTATAAAAATAGTGAGGGTACTATCATTATTAGAGTCAAGGCAGCCCCAATTGATGGAGAAGCAAATGAATATCTAATTAACTATCTTTCTACAGTTTTTCATATACCCAAAAGGAATATTGAAATTGTTTCAGGGCATACAAATTCATACAAAAGAATTAATATTGTAGCCGATGAAGACAAAGTAAAAAAACAGATAGGAGAACTTCCCCAAAAATAATAGACAATTATATTTTATGCGTTATAATACTATTCCCCAGCAATTATTTGTAAATAACAGAAAACGTTTTATAAAAGAACTTAAGGCCGGAGCCCTTGCATTGTTTAATAGCAATGATATTATGCCTACAAGTGCAGATGGGACAATGGCCTTTAAGCAACAAACCGACTTTTTTTGGTTATCGGGCGTTGATCAGGAAGAGAGCATATTGCTTGTTTTCCCTGATTCTAAATTGCCGGAGCATAGAGAAATTCTTTTTTTGAGAGAGACAAATGAAGAAATTGCTATTTGGGAAGGAGAAAAACTGACTAAGAGCAAAGCAATTGAAACTTCGGGTATACAAACGGTTTATTGGCTTTCTCAGTTTAAAACAATTTTCCGCCAGCTTATGTGTGAATGTGAACATGTATATCTGAGTAGCAATGAACATTTAAGAGCTGTAGTTGAGGTAGAGACAAGGGACGCGCGTTTTGTAAAGTGGTGTAAAGAAGCATATCCGCTTCACAATTATTTACGGGTGCAGCCTATTATGCATAAGCTACGTGCTATAAAATCAAAAGAGGAGATAGACCTAATACAAGAAGCTTGTAACATAACAGAAAAGGGATTTCGCAGGTTATTAAACTTTGTACAGCCTGGAGTTTGGGAATATGAAATAGAAGCTGAACTCATTCATGAATTTATTCGTAACCGTTCAAAAGGGTTTGCCTATACGCCCATTATTGCATCTGGCTTTAATGCGTGTGTACTTCATTACATAGAGAATAACAAACAATGTAAAAAAGGTGATGTTATTCTTTTGGATGTAGCAGCGGAGTATGCTAATTACGCTTCAGACTTAACCCGTTGTTTACCTGTAAGTGGTGAGTTTTCTAAAAGACAAAAGGATGTTTATAATGCAGTGCTCCGCGTAATGCGCTATGCAAGTAGTTTGCTGAAACCCGGCAATAACATTATAGATTATCATAATGCAGTGGGAAAGTTTATGGAGGAAGAACTTATTAAATTAAAACTCCTTTCTCTTTCAGATGTTAAAAAGCAGAACCCTAAAAACCCTTTGTATAAAAAATACTTTATGCATGGAACTTCTCATTATTTAGGATTAGATGTACATGATTATGGTGATCGTTACAGAAAATTTGAAGCAGGCATGGTTTACACATGTGAACCGGGTATCTATATAAGAGAAGAAAACTTAGGTATACGTTTAGAGAATGATATCTTGATTACTAAAAATGGCAATATAGATCTTATGAAAAATATTCCCATCGAACTAGAAGAGATAGAATCGTTGATGCAGGCATAAAATGATCAAGTATGTAGATTTTCGTAAAGCAAAGGTACGCTTCTCTGACAAAGGAAAGGGCAAAACCATTGTTCTCCTACATGGTTTTTTAGAATCGTTAGAGGTTTTTGAAGAGCTATCCGATCAGTTATCAAAATCTTTTAGGGTTATATGTATTGACCTTCCCGGTCATGGCAAAACACCTGTTATGGGATACGCTCATTCCATGGAGTTCATGGCAACATGTGTTATGTCGGTTCTAAATTCATTATCTGTAAGAAAATATATTATAGCCGGGCATTCTATGGGCGGGTATGTTTCTCTTGCGTTTGCTGATCTGTATCCGGAGCATGTAGCAGGGCTTTGTCTTTTTCATTCTACTGCAATGCCGGATTCCTCAGAAAAGAAAAAAGAGCGAGATAGGATTTCAAAAATCGTTATGAATGATCACACGTATTTCGTAATTGATTTGATCCCCAAGCTTTTTGCTAAGGAAAATTTATCTCTACTGAAAGAAGAAGTAGAAAAAGCAACTAACATAGCATTAAATACAACAAAAGAAGGAATTGTTGCTGCATTAATGGGCATGAAAATGCGTCCCAACAGGGAGTTAGTTTTGAAGCATGCCAAATATCCTGTATTATTTATCATTGGAAAAAAAGATGCAATTCTTGCTTGGGAAAATTTATTACTTCTCGCCGCTCTTCCTAAAAAAAGTATACAAGTAGTTTTAGAAAATACCGGCCATATGGGCTTTTATGAGGCACCTGAAGAATGTTTTAATGCTTTAACAAAGTTTATAAGAATATGCTATCGAAAATAACAATGGTTATTTAGATGGGAGTCCTAATCCATTCTCTTTTTTCCTTTTTTGCTTTTTCATAAACTTCTCTTGCTTCTTTGTGGTTGCAAATCGGGCATTTTCTGCTCTGCTCTGCTTTGCATATGCTTTTTCCTCTTTAGGATTTAAACGGAACATACCTTTCTTCTTTTTGAAATTTTTTCGACCCTTTTTTCCCTTTTCCTGCGCCGTAGGAGCATTTTTGTTAATGTGAACCGAAGATGCAAAAGCATCACGACCATCGGATGATTTTCTAAGCTTACGATCCGTTTTTTTCTTTACTCGTTTTCCATGAGCTTTCTTCCCATAGTCCTTTGTATAGTTGTTGCTGGCGGTAAAACTTCCGGAGCTTATGTCTCCGTTTTTATTTTTATTTCTTATTCTCTTTACTCGTTTACCGTGAGATTTGTTACCATAATTTTTAACCTTTGCTGATGAAGCAAAAGCGTCAGAAGCATTGTTGCTTTCACTACTATTTCTTTTCAACCTTTTGGTTCTTTTTCCTCTTGCTTTTTCTCCATATTGTTTGGTTTTAATGTTTGAGGCAAAAGCATCAGAAGAATTACGGCTTTCACCATTATTTCTTTTCAGCTTTTTGGTTCTTTTCCCTCTTGCTTTTTCTCCATATTGTTTGGTTTTAATGTTTGAAGCAAAAGCATCATTAGAATTAGAAGATTTTATTTTTCCTTGTTTATGTCTTTTAGATTTTTTTCCATTCGACTTTTCACCATAGTTTTTAATTTTTATTTTAGACGCAAACCCATCGTTAGATACATTATCTTGTTTTTTTTGCTTTGGTATCTTTACTCTTTTACCTTTTGATTTCTCTCCATAATCTTTCCCCGAAGCACTGCTGCTTTTAAAAGAACTTTTTTGTTTAGGAAGTTTTTTCTTTTTCTCTTTTTTCGAGAATGGGTCTTTTGTAACATTTAAAACTTTCTTGCCTTTTATTCTTTCTAATAAAGATATTTTCTTAGATCCTTCATTAGATGCTTGACCCATGCCTTTACTTGTAAAAACTAAAAAAATAAGCATTAATAAAAAGTAATAAGAGAATTTCATCGGCGCTTTTGAAAGATTTGGTCTATTGAAGCGATTTTTGATTTGAGTATTTCATTATACGCATATCTATTGCTAAGGTTATATTTTAGCATATGTACAAGTATACATTTAAAAGCATATTTTTATGATATTAACCTATTCAAATAAAAACTATGAAAAAAACTACCCTCTCTTTTTTACTTTTATTAGTATCATTCTCTTGCATGTTTGCAAATGGAGATTTGCTAATGAAAGGCAATCCTGTATCTATACAGAAAAATGATTTTCTTTTTAGTAAAAAACGTGCTCTAAAGCAATTTAGATTAGCTGATGAAGGAAATGCATTTCAGGAAGGAACAATTGCGATAACTGCTGGTTATGGATTTCCAAATCTTGGTAAAACTGTAGTCAATTTTTTAATTAATAACGATAGCGCAAGAAATGTATCAGCTACAGGTTTGGGACCCATGCATTTTCGAGGAGAGTATGGATTATCTAACAAAGTAGGATTAGGTTTAAGTGTTAATTACGTTTCATTCGGTGCAGAATGGACATCATCGAGCGGTAATATGCCATACTATAATAAAGTAAGTTACTCTTCTCTAAGTATATTGGCTAGAATGAATGTTCATTTTGGAACTACTGATAAACTAGATCCTTACTTTGGAGTAGGGGCAGGATACAGATCAGGTATCTATAAACTTACTTCCACTGATCCGGACCTGCAGAACCAACAAGTTAAAGGACTGTCTCCTTTTGGTTTTGAAACTACTATAGGTTTAAGATATTACTTTACAGATATGATTGGATTTTACGCTGAATTAGGGATTGCCAAATCAGTAATTCAAGGAGGGATAGCAATTAAGCTATAATTTTTAAAGACATTTCTTCTAAGAGGGTTTAGAATTTATTATTCTAAATCCTCTTATTGTTTTATTCATGTCATCGTCGTAAGAAGAGCGAATGTTTTCATCTGCGCCCCAAATAATTTCGTAGAAAGAAGATCCCGTCTGAATTAAAGCAATTCGATAATAAATAACAGTTTCATTTACACTTCCGCGGATATTACCAATTAATGCTTGGTTGCCATTTATTTTTTCAGGATAGTATTTTAACAAAGTACCCCTGTCAATAGCTGCAGTGAGCTTAGAAGTAAGTTGTTTGAAATAAGAGTTAAGGGTATCGGCTGTTATTGGATGTTGGTAAACTAAAACAAAAATATTTTTCTCTAAGCTGTGGTATTGAATAATAGCTGAAGAATCAAGGTTGTTGCTATAAGTAAGGTAATCAGGGATAGGGATGCTAAATTCTTTTTTATAAGTTACATTATTGAATTGAACTGGTTCGGATCTAAAAAAAGCAATGAATGAAAGTGCTGAAACCAATAATAATAATATAACAATGAATAGAATTTTTTTCACGAGGACAGTTGACTTCAAATTTTTAAAGCAGCAACTTACAGTTTTGCTTTTACTTGTATTTGTTCGTAACCTTCAATGATATCACGTACTTGTATATCGTTATAACCTTCTACACTTAACCCGCATTCCTGGCCTGATACTACTTCTTTTACGTCATCTTTAAATCGTTTAAGAGAAGAAAGTGATCCGGAGTGTATAACTACACCATTTCGAATAACGCGAATTTTTGTATTGCGGTTTATTTTTCCATCAAGCATGATACAACCTGCAATCGCACCGACTTTAGAAATATTAAATACTTCACGTACCTCTATGTTGCATGTTATTTTTTCCTGGAATTCAGGAGCTAACATTCCTTCCATCGCATCTTTTACTTCATTAATAGCATTGTAAATAATAGAATAAGTGCGTATATCAATTTGTTCTTGCTCCGCTAATTTTCTAGCTGATGCAGAAGGGCGAACGTTAAAGCATACAATAATTGCATTTGACGCTGAAGCTAACAATACATCCGAGTCGGATATCTGACCAATTCCTTTGTGGATAATGTTAACGTGAATTTTAGGAGTAGAAAGTTTGAGCAGTGAATCGGATAGAGCCTCTACTGATCCATCCACATCCCCCTTAACGATAATATTTAATTCTTGGAAATCACCTATTGCAATACGTCTGCCAATTTCATCGAGTGTAATATGTTTTTTGGTACGTAATGACTGTTCACGTTGTAATTGCATACGTTTAGTAGCAATTTCTTTTGCTTGACGTTCATCGTCTAACGCGTTGAATTTATCTCCGGCCTGAGGGGCACCGTCTAACCCTAAAATTTGTACAGGGGTAGAGGGTCCTGCTTCTTGTATGTTTGTTCCACGTTCGTTAAAAAGAGCTTTTATCTTTCCGCTAAATGAGCCGGCAACTAATACGTCTCCCATGTGAAGAGTTCCCGCTTTAACAAGAATAGTAGCGACATATCCTCTTCCTTTATCGAGTGAAGATTCAACAATAGTTCCTACAGCATGTTTATTAGGGTTTGCTTTTAAATCTTTTAATTCGGCTTCAAGCAATACTTTTTCTAAAAGCAGATCTATATTTTTGCCGCTTTTAGCTGCTACTTCCTGGCATTGGTATTTCCCTCCCCAATCTTCCACTAATAAATTCATTTGTGAAAGTTGTTCTTTTATCTTTTCAGGATTAGCTCCGGGCTTATCAATTTTATTAATAGCAAACACCATAGGAACTCCCGCTGCTTGAGCGTGGTTAATTGCTTCTACGGTTTGAGGTTTTATACCGTCATCGGCAGCAATAACTATAATTGCCACATCGGTGACTTGTGCACCGCGGGCACGCATTGCTGTAAAGGCTTCGTGACCGGGAGTATCGAGAAAGGTAATTTTTTTCCCATTCTCCAATACTACTCCATAAGCACCAATATGTTGGGTAATTCCTCCGGCTTCACCTGCAATTACGTTTGCTTTACGAATATAGTCGAGTAAAGAAGTTTTCCCATGATCTACGTGTCCCATTACTGTAACAATTGGAGGGCGTGGTACTAAATCTTCCGGAGTATCAACTTCTTCTTGAATATCTTCTAAGGCTTCTACACTTATAAATTGAACCTGGTACCCGAACTCTTCAGATATAAGTTTTATTGTTTCTGCATCTAAACGTTGGTTGATCGAAACGAAAATGCCTAAGCTTAAACAGAATGAGATAATATCCGTAGGTTGTAAGTTCATCATACTTGCCAATTGGCTTACAGAAATGAACTCAGTTACTTTTAATATTTGTGATTCTGCTTCTTCTTGTTGTGCAATTTGCTCTAACTTTTCACCGTGTGCCTCTCTTTTTTGTCTACGATATTTAGCAGCATGTGATTTGCCGGTTCCGCTGATACGTGATAATGTTTCTTTAATTTGTGAGTCAACTTCTTGGGCAGTAACTTCATTACGTACTTCTCGCCTTTTACCACCTTTTTTTCTATGTTGCTGATGACCGGTTTGTGCATGTTGGGGTGGTTTTGTGGGAGAGTCTGATTGCTTATTAGCATCACTCGCAAAACGTGCGTATTCTGTTTGCTGAACTTTTTGCTTTATTATTCTCTTTTTCTTTTTCTTTTCCCCAAAGCTGCTATTGTCCTGTTGTTTAATAACAGGTAGGTCAATTTTACCTACAATCGTTGGACCTTCTAATTTGGAGAAAGTAGTTTTGTGCATTTCCGGCTCAGGAACATGAATATGAGCGGGTGGCTCAGGAGGTGATGTAACGGGTGGAGGTGTAGGCTTCTCAACTTTCTTTTCTTTCTCAACAACTTTTTCTTGTTTAGGCTCTTCTTTTTTCTTTTTTGAGAAGACATCTAAATCAATTTTTCCTACTTCTTTTATCGTAAATGCAGGTGTTTCTTTTGGGGCACGAATAATAGTTTCTTCAACAGCAGGCTCAGTTTGGGTAGTGCGAATAATAAGTTCGTTCTCTTCTTTTTTCCTTGCAGCAGGACGTTCAACAACAGGCTCTTCAATAGCTATTGTTTTACGGTTATCTTTTTGCTCTTTAATGCGTTTGGATTCTTCTTTATCCTTTTTTTCCGAACCAAATCCATCTAAAAGCAAAGTATATAGCTCTCCCGAAATTTTCGCATTAGGATTGCTTTCAATAGCATGCCCTTTACTTTTTAAAAAATCGGTAATAGTGCCAATACTCACGTTGAGTTCTTTGGCTACTTTACTGAGGCGGTGTATAACTGTTTCCGGCATATTGTTTTATTGTTGGGGGGTAAAGTTGCCCTTAACCCCAGGTCCAGTTGCTAAATGTTATTATTCAAATTCTGCTTTCAATATCTTCTTTACTTCATTAATTGTTTCTTCTTCCAGTTCTGTACGGCTTACCAGATCTTCAGT
>CAZCJN010000105.1:0-8260 GCA_964498865.1 uncultured Bacteroidia bacterium | reverse complement strand
TCCCAATTAAAAGAATATTTTTTACGCGAGGAATACTTAAATGGCACTTGTATGTCTAAATATATTTTATCAAAACGCATCATCTCATCAAACAATAAATAGTTGCTTCCACTTTTATCATATACTTGTAGTTGCGTCAGATAGTGATATTCGAATGCAATACCTAATCCAAAACGAATATGTTTTATGGGAGCAAGAACATTTAAATCGTAAGTGGTAGTCGGGCTTTTTGCGCCAAAATAAAAATCACCTTTGTTGATAACCGCACCATCTTTATCATAAAAATCAGTGTTTTCAAATAAGGAATTCCACTTGGCTGTACCAATACCAACACCTGCTGATATAAAATACTTATCTCCAGCTTTTGTTTTAGTGTAATAACTAAGTGTATTTTGGCTATAAAGTAGCTTTACAAAAGATGCAAAAAAGAGAAATAGTAAATATTTCCTCATTTAATGGTTATTAACCCGCTACTTGTTCTTTCGCGTATTTAAATGCATTACGAGACTTTAACCCAAAAAGTTTAAACATTTCTATATCTTCATTAAAATCAGGGTTTGGCGTTGTTAACAACTTATCACCGGCAAAAATAGAGTTAGCTCCGGCAAGGAAGCAAAGAGCCTGTCCTTCTAAGGACATTTGAGTCCGACCTGCTGATAGTCTTACTACGGATTGGGGCATTACAATTCTTGTTACAGCAATCATCCTTAGCATGTCCCATATAGCAACCAAGTGATTGTTTTCCAATGGTGTACCCTCAACCGGCACAAGAGCATTAATAGGAACAGATTCAGGCTGAGGTGTAAGATTTGAAAGTGTGTATAACATATCTATTCTATCCTCTATAGACTCCCCCATTCCAATAATTCCACCACAACATACAGTTACTTTTGCTTTTCTTACATTTTCAATGGTATTTAAGCGATCATCGTATTTTCGGGTGGTAATAATTTTCTTATAAAAATCTTCTGAAGAATCAAGATTATGGTTATAGGCATATAAACCAGCATCAGCCAGTTTTTGCGCCTGAGATTCTGTAAGCATCCCTAATGTGCAACAAACTTCCATGCCCATTTCATTAATACCTTTTACCATGTCTAATACTTTGTCAAAGTCAGAATTATCCCTTACCTCTCTCCATGCAGCACCAAGACACATTCTTGTTGCACCTCCCGACTTCGCCTTATTTGCAGCATCCAATACTTCTTGCTGAGTTAAGACCTTATGCACATTTACATCTGTGCTGTATTTAGCTGATTGGGGACAATATCCACAGTCTTCAGGGCATCCGCCTGTCTTAATCGAAAGAAGCGAACTAACTTGAACTTCCGATGGATCGTGAAACATTCGATGAACACTGGCAGCTCTAAATATCAAATCAAGTAATGAGCTATTGTAGATTTCTTGTATCTCCTCTTTAGTATATTTTTTCATAATTATGTACTGTATTCACAAAAGTAGCATTTTGATAGTGTTTACTAAAAATAATTTTAACACAATAACTCATCTCTTGTTAATTACCTTTGCACCTTTAGTTTATTTATCCAATGAAAAAGAAAAAATTTATACCTCTTCATATAGACATAATTACTGTACTTCCTAAATTAATCGAAAGCCCCTTTCAAAACTCCATATTAAAAAGAGCTATAGATAAAAAACTGGCAAAAGTTAACATTATCAATTTACGAGATTATACAACCGATAAATACAAAACAGTTGATGATTATATGTATGGTGGAGGTGCCGGAATGGTAATGATGATTGAGCCTATAGCCAAATGCATTGAAAGCTTAAAAAAGAAACGCAAGTATGATGAAGTGATTTATATGTCACCTGATGGTGAGTTATTTGATCAAAAGACAGCTAATACACTATCTCTTTCTAAAAATCTTATAATACTATGTGGTCATTATAAAGGGGTCGATGAACGCGTAAGAGAGCATTTTATAACTAAAGAAATATCTATCGGAAATTATGTTTTAACCGGTGGCGAGCTACCTGCGGCTATTGTCTGTGATTCTATAATGCGCTTGCTACCAGGTGTTCTTTCTGATGAAACATCAGCCCTGACCGATTCATTTCAAGATAATTTACTCTCCCCGCCGGTATATACCCGTCCGGCTGATTTTAATGGGATGAAGGTTCCGGATATCCTTCTTTCAGGCAATACTAAGCATATTGAAGAGTGGCGATATAACCAATCAATTGAAAGAACAGAAAAAAAGAGGCCAAATCTGTTAAAATAACCGAAAAATGAAAAAAGCGAGGGATTCAAAATAACTATTATATTTGCATCCCTTTTAACAAAAAAGCACAGTTATGAATTTACTTAAATACGCAGAGCAGCAATTAATTGCCAAAACAAATGTTCCAGCATTTAAAGCCGGTGATACAATTACCGTTAACTATAAAATAAAAGAAGGAGACAAAGAACGTGTTCAGCAATTTACAGGAATAGTTCTTCAACTAAACGGAGATGGCCTTGTAAAAACCTTTACTGTTAGAAAAATCTCTAATGGTGTTGGCGTTGAGCGTATTTTCCCATTATATTCTCCTTTCATCGAATCTATTGATGTAGACAGAAGAGGCGAAGTTCGCAGAGCTAAATTATTTTACCTGCGTGCTGCAATAGGCAAGAAAGCAAAAATTGATGAATTAAAAGAAGATGCTGTAGTAGCCACTGCTGAAACAGTTGCCTAATAATTTTCTCCTGCCGTTTAATTTATTACTGAACAACAATTCTCTTAGAGAAAGTTTGCTGGTTATTGGATACTACAACTGTATACAAGCCTGGTGCAACTTTACCTGAAAGGTTTATGGGTATGATATTCACATCATTCTCTAACATATAAACTGTTGAATAGTATTTTTTTCCTAACAAATCAAGTACAACACATCGAAGCTCTTTGTCTTTTTGACCACTAAAAATCATATTAAAATCTCCAAATGAAATTGAAGGGAATACATCAAATACAATTTCAGCATTAAATTCTACCGGTATAATTGAGCTGTATTTATATGAACCATTATAATCAACCTGCTTAAGACGATAATAGGACATTCCTGTGTATGGGTTTTGATCCACAGTAAAATAATTTTTTAGAATCGTACTAGTACCTGCCCCATCTACTTTAACTATATCTTCATAATGTAAGTTGTTTTGTGAACGCTGAACAATAAAATAGTCATTATTGAATTCTGTAGCGGTAGACCATTGAATATCTACTGTATTGCCATTAGGTTTTACATCAAAATAAAGTAATGTAACAGGAAGGGGCGTGGCTCCTTTATTAGAACTTGCCAGTCTGAAATCTTTAGCCAGATCTGCGGAAGACAATGCTGTTCGCTTAGCTGTAGGGTTTGCTACAGTTCCGGTAGCTGCTGCATGTGTACCTACTGCGCTCGCTGTAGTTCCTCCGGTTGAAAGAGCTAATCTTATGTCGCTTAATGCACCGGTTGAATTGATTCCGGTCATAGTTACATTTATATTGTAGGTTCCGCTGGCAATACCGGAAAGAGAAGTATTAAATGAACTGCTAAGAATACGTTCAATATTAGTACCTGCATCATTATAGAGAGGACTTAAGTCTGTATAATTTCCCGGAGAAGCAGTGTATGTAACGGAGAAATTACCATTAGATCCGGGACTAACAGTAGAATTAATTTCTAATGGACTATATGACGATGCTGTTGATTCTCCCATAGGGAACAGTCCATAATAATTACCTGCAGTACTTGAAATGGCAGTAGCATTCAGCCAGTAACGTGAAAATGTTCCACCATATAACCACGTATTAGCAGCTCGGGAAAGAGTAGATGCACCTCCACTTGCACCAAGAGTTAAAGTACGTGAGTTTAAATTTACAATGCCTTGGGTCATAGTAATTTGGTTGGTAGCTACATAGTTATTTGTAGCCAAGGTTACATTTCCAGCCACTCCTGGATCATTATTAAATGTAAGGTTATAAAAAGTAGTAGCAGCAGTTCCTCCTATTGTTTGAACAGCTGTTCCGTTAAATGCTACAGTTCCGGCACTTGTTGAAAATACATTTGGCGTAGCTGCAGAATTATTATTCGTCCAATCTCCTGTTAGTTGAAGTGTACCTTGATTATCTATTTTTCCATTCACACCACCTCTGGTCTGACTTATATATCCGCCTAAAATACTTACCGTACAACCAGAAACAATACTCACTGTAGCCATTCCATCATTATATACAGTTACCTGTGCCGTGACATATTGCCTGACCAGTAAACAGATTACTATATATATTGCTTTTCTCATACGATATCAAATTCAATTAATTAGGAAAAGAGAAGGTTTAGTTAATTACCGTAACAAGAAATGTATGGTAATTTCCATGCTGTATATATTCTATTTTATAAATAGGATAAGCATTACTATCTTCCTTAGTTAAATAAATTATACCCCCTGGTCCATACTCATTTTCTGTAAAACCTGTATTCAAATCATACCATGTACCTGCTGTAGTAGCATTAGTGTCATCTGCTCCTGAATTAGCGGTACTGCCTTCTAGATTATCTGGCGTCCGCTCAAACACCTGCCAAGAATCCCACCATCCTGTATGTCCGCTTTGCGGAGTAAATTCAATGTCATCAGCCGTGGTATTCCATCTGATTTGGATGTACGTATCAGAATAGAATGTATTGGTACTACCGGCTGCAATTGTATACCTTGTAGTAATACCTGAAGAGACCCAGCTTAAAGTACCTGAACCATTATTAACAAGGATGGAGTTAGTTGCCCCTTGGGCAGTGGGCATCGTTAAAGTATAACTTGATGATGTTACACCCGATTGAACAGTTACAGTATTAGCATTAGTGCTATTGTTAAAAATGATCGAGCCATTTGTTGTAGATGCATACCCGAATCTACCTGCCCCGTTGACATGCAAAGTGGAACCAGGAGTTCTTGTGTTCACCCCCAGATAACCTGAAGGCATGATGGATATATCATCTTGATAAGTCGCAGCTGATACCCCGTCATTCTGAATTCCTATCTCTAAAAGACCATTTTCATTTGTTGATCCGTTACCGCTTCCATCATCGGAGTATTTTATATATCCATAGTCACTCCCAGCATTCACATTGCTCTTAAAAAGGATACCACTTTCACCTCCACTGTTTCCATGCTCTAAAATTAATGTAGCCGCAGTAGCAGAAGTTGTTGTTCCGGTAGCTTCATACAAATGTAATTTACCAGCCGGGCTAGCAGTACCTATTCCTACTTCACCAGATGTCTGAATAGTTAGACGGGGTGTAGACCCGACATCTACGGTGCTGGATATTTTAAATTTATCCCCGTCACTATTATCAATTCCTGTAACCCATCTTTGCCCTCCGGTAAGCAGATATTGAACAACTGCATCTCCGGTGCTGTTTTGTTCAACTGTAAGTCCTGCAGAAGTACCCACATTGGTAGTACTTTCATAAATATGTAGCACAGAAATAGGACTAGCGATACCAATACCTACACCTTGAGAAAAAATTTTATTGGTTAATAAACATAATATCACTAAAAAATATAGAAATAATAGCTTTTTCTTCATAATTTAATAGACATAAAGGTTCTGGAAGATTATACTTACAGTCGGGGCAAAATGTTTCAGCACCTCTATTTTTTACCTAATTGTTCAAGGTTAGATTTAGGTAAAATAAAGTCTTTCTCTAATAATAATGCGCTTTTAAACGCCTCTTTAGCTGCATCTTTTTTACCTAACTCATTATAAGCCATACCTTTAATATTTAAAGCGGCTGCAGCCAAAGAGACCATTTGCTTGGATTTAGAATTAACAGTCAGCTCTATCTTCTCATTTTTGGAGTTTTCTGAAGAAATGATTTTTTCTAAAGTGGTCATGCATTCACCATAACGTTGTAGGTAAAATTGCATTTCAGCTATGTAATAAGCATGTACCAGAGATGTAGTTTTAAGATATAATTTCTCATACATTTCTAAAGACGATTTTATGTTACCCACTAGTCGTTCACTTATAGCAACCCGTTCCATAATATGTAAATTATCCGGTTGATGTGACAACACCTCATTACCTATAAGTATACATTTCTGATATGCTTGAGTGAGATAGTAAATACATGTCAGAGAATCTTTATAGGCAATGCTACGATATGGTTTTTTTGCCATCATATAATACAATGCATTAATAGCAGTGGAATAATCAGCATTGGCACGTGCTTTCACATATACAATAGAGTCATAACTAAAGTTATTATCAACAACTCCAATTACATTATTATTCTGTGAAAAAGAGTAAGTAAAGAGTAAAGTAAAAACAACAATTAATTTATACATATTGGGAAGAGTATAAAATAAAGGCTTAATAAATTGGCTTATGATTATTTTTTTATAAATTTTTTTGTTTTAATTATACTATTGTCGTATACAAACTTCAAAATATACATTCCTTTTCTTAATGGAATAATATTATACTTAATTGTATTCAATCCCTGAGGCATTTCTTCATCCATTATTATCTCTATAAGTCTTCCATCAGCATCTAAGACCTGAGCCTTTATATGCTTATTTGCAGGCAAGGTAAACAAGAAATACACTTCTGTCTCAGCAGGGTTAGGAAACGGGTCGAGCAAAGCAAAATCATTTGAAACAGCAGCGCAAGAACGATTATTCGAAGATACATCATCATCTATATAGTTCACCTTAACCACTTCAATGCATATAACATTATGTTTATTATTCTCATTCTCAAAAGATGAGTTAAACTTATATGTTATAAAAGAGTATGGTTGAAGCTTACCACTCCAAGATTCATGAATATGTGTACCGTTATCTAAATATGCGACAAGTTCTAGATTAGTAATATCAAGTGTGCCCGCATTATACAACAATGCAGAAACCTTAATAGTATTTGAGTTAATCGTATTAATAGCTTTAACTGCAGCATCTAATTTTGGAATAGCAACTCGTAGCGTATCTTTTATTGAGTCCTTACAACCAAACTTAGTTGCCGCAACTAATGTTATTGAATAGAATCCTGTATCATTATAGGTATATAATGGATTAGGAACAGAACTTTGAGAACCATTCCCAAAATCCCACAAATAAGAATAGGTATTAGATGATGAGGCGCTGCTGTTAAATAAAACAGCTAGCGGCGGTGCTCCGAAAGTAGGAGAAAATGTAAAATCAGCTACAGGGATAGGTAAAACAGTAATGGTCTTAGTAATTGTTGCTGTACAGGTCTGTGCTGATGCAACTGTTAATGTAATTGAATATGTTCCTGTACTGGTATAAGTAGTCGCAGGGTTTTGTAAAGTAGAGGTACCAAAAGAGGAAAAATTCCAATTCCATAAATTAATAGTACTATTTACAACAGTACTTTTATCCAGCAGCTGAGTAACACTATTCAAACAAGTAGAATCAGGAGTAAATTTAGGTACAGGTATAGAGTAAACATGTACTGTATCTGTTGTAATGTTGGTACATCCATTTAAATCAATTACAAAAAGAGTAACTGAGTATGTACCTGCTGATGAATAGGCATGACTAGGGTTTTGCATGGTAGATATAGGCGTAAAGTCCCCAAAGTTCCATTGCCAGTTAGCTATATTGCCTACCGATGTGTTTTGAAAAACAGTTTGTATTCCCTTACAAACGCCTAACGCATTAAAAGAAGCAGAAGGTGATTGATCTACTGTAATAATATTAACAATAGTATCCTTACATCCCGAAGTTGTTGTTACAATTAAGGTAGTAGTATAGGTAGCTGGTACGGAATATACATGAATAGGATTTTTCAATAATGAGGTATTATTTAAACCGGAGGAAGGATCACCAAAGTTCCATTCCCATTGATTGATAGTACTATTTATAACTAAAGATTGATCATAAAATTGTATAGGTGTTCCTGAACACGAAGGTGAAGAAGAAAAACCTGCGTTAGGTTTAGGATTAACAGTAACCGGTTTAGTTATTTGGGCTGTACACCCTGAATCGGATACAATAGAAAGTGCCACAGTAAATGTTCCTGCTGTGGTGTATGAATGAGTTGGATTTTGCAGCGTGTTAGTAGGTGATCCATCTCCAAAATTCCAGTTCCACAAAGCTATTTTATCAGGAGCTATTACTGATGAAGTATCTGTAAACGAGAAAGCACTTCCGAAACAAACTGATGGGGAAAGGAAACCTGCTATGGGGGCCACTCCTTTTATATTTATATCAATCGTATCCCTAGCTGTACATCCCATACTATTCTGAACGGTT
>CAZCJN010000104.1:0-8561 GCA_964498865.1 uncultured Bacteroidia bacterium | reverse complement strand
CGCCCTTCTTAAAATTAAATTTCTTAAGGTCGCTTTTAGAAAGAGCCATAAAAGCTGCATTATATTCTTTCAACACTTTCATTTCTCTTCCCAAACAATGCCCTAACAGCCTTAAACGGTCTTCAGTATAGGTATCGAATACATTAGCATAAGCAACGGTTGTTTGTGCCCCTGCTCTTACTAAATGAGCAACAACAGCATGTGTGTGGGCGGTTGTAGTGGGTATTCTAAAATTAAGAGTATCCGTCATAATACCCGTATAGATGCAATTTGCAACCTTTTTATTGATGAATGTAGTATCGCCCAATAATGTGATAAAATCATAAATGAGCTGAGCCGTAGAGGATGATTTTCGATCACTAAACATGTACTCAGCAAATTTTTCAGGCTGTGGATGATGATCTATCAACACCTTAGTCGCTTTTGATTTTTTAATAAATGGACCTACCTCACCAATTCTTGAAAGCGAATTAAAATCAAGACAAAAAATAATATCGGCAGATTTTATGATCGTTTGCGCTTTCTCCGGTATTTTAGAAAACTCAATTACTTTATCGTTACCAGGAAGCCAATTTAAAAAGGTAGGATAACTGTTTGGTGTTATTACCTTCACATTGTGATTTTTACGTATCAAATAGTTGTATAATCCCAATGAAGAACCCATTGCATCACCATCCGGATTTTTATGCGTAACTATTACTATCTTTTTTCGGGAAGATAAAAGCTCTTTTAACTCTATGATATCTTGCTGTTTCATTATTAAGAGGACAAATATAAGTTAAATGAGGAAATAGAATATTTTTACAATAAAACGCAGTCAGCTATTCATTCTATGAACAAAAAAATAAAAGTAATTATAACAGGTGCAACCGGGATGGTTGGTGAAGGCGTGGTACATGAATGCATTCAACATCCTGACATTCAATCAATACTAATTGTTGTAAGAAAGCCAAGCGGAATAACTCATCCAAAAGTGAAAGAAGTAATTCATACAGATTTTTTTAACTTATCGGCAATAGAAAATCACCTCAAAGATTATGATGCATGCTTCTTTTGTCTTGGAGTTTCGTCAGTTGGCATGAAAGAAGAAGAGTTCTACAAAATGACCTATACACTTACTTTAAACTTTGCATCAACCTTATGTAAACACAACCCGAATATGACCTTCTGCTATATTTCCGGTTCCGGTACAGATGGTACAGAAAAAGGAAAAATGATGTGGGCAAGGGTAAAAGGCAAAACAGAGAATGACCTAATCAAGCTACCCTTCAGACAAGTATATAATTTCCGACCGGGTTATATGCAACCTACAAAAGGGTTGAAAAACGCCCTACCCTATTATAAATATGTAAGCTGGCTCTACCCCCTTCTTCGTTTACTTTTCCCATCATTTGTTACTACTTTAAAAGAAATGGGATTAGCGATGATCAATGCTGCTTTAAAAGGGTATGAGAAACCAATTATAGAAGTAAAAGATATTATTAAGCTTTCTAAATTTTCATGAGGTATTTTTTTCACATTGCCTATAATGGCTATCAATATCATGGGTGGCAGCGGCAACCTAAGCACATCAGCATTCAGGAAGTAATAGAAGATTGCCTAAGCAGAATAGTAAAGATGCCCACAATGATCATGGGTTGTGGCAGAACGGATGCTCAGGTACATGCAAGTCAATATTTTTTTCATGCTGACATTCAAGAAGAATGGGATTATGACTTTGTATTCAGAATGAATAAGGTTCTACCGGGTGATATTGCTTTGTTTAATATTATACCGGTTGAACGTAATGCACATGCACAGTTTGATGCAAAAAGCAGAACCTATGATTATTTCATTCATACTTATAAAGATCCATTCTTAACCCAATCAAGTTCTCTTTATTTAGAAAAAAATCTTCGGTATGATCTTATGAACGAAGCTGCCAATCTACTCACTAAATACAATGACTATCGCTCTTTCTGCAAATCGCCTGATCAATACAAACATACATTATGCAATATAAAATCTGTTCAATTATTTTCTAATTCAAATACTGATAGAATACGTATTCAAATTACCGCAGACCGATTTTTACACGGAATGATCCGTGCCATTGTTGCCAAACTTTTAAAAATTGGTAAAGGTGAATTATCTATAGCTGAATTTGAAAATTATCTCATTAAAAAAGAAATGCATCCTAATCTTGAATTTGCATACCCCCAAGGTCTCTATCTTTCCAAGATTATTTACCCTTATTTAAACATTCCCCATTCATCGTCATTCATGGATAGGTTCAAGCTAACCCCTGAAAATGAATGGGCGATTGTAACACCTTAATCCTATATTCATAGTATGAATAAGCATATTTATAGCATTCTCCATAATAAATGTCCGAATTGTTTAAAGGGCGATTACTTCGTTACCAACAATGCATTTAACCTAAAGGATTTTGAAAAAATGAATAAGCAATGTTCCTATTGCAACATGGATTTCAGGCAACAACCAGGATTTTATTTTGGGGGAGCCATCGTCAGTTATATTTTACAAGCTGTAATCCTTTTTTTATTTTATATCCTCTTTCAGATAATTATTGAAATTAAGTTAGGATACTTCATTACAGCCTTTGGAATTCTGCTTATCCTACTACTACCGATCACTTTCCGATTTTCTCGCATTATATGGATAAACGTAATGGGAACATTACCCGATAGCAGTCATTCAAATAAAGATCAAAAAAAGTAAAAGCTATTTAGAAAATAGGGTAATATAACCTTGACTGGATTTTGCTTCTTCCCCTCCTAACATTTTAGGCATACTTCCTTTGAGGGTATAATAGTAAGTACCATCCGGCAAAGTGTTACCGGAAATATTTTTTCCATCCCATTTATTTTGGCTTTCATTGGTTTTATAAACCAATACCCCCCAACGATCATATACTTCAACTTGATATTGCGTCATACCACTATTAGGAAAATAATATTCATCATTTTGCCCATCCCCATTAGGAGTAAACACATTGGGATAGATGATATTATCTTTTACATATATAATACGTGTAAACGTATCCGCATTACATAAATGAGTCACTACTTGTGTAACGATATATGTGCCTGCATAATTATAAGTATGAACAGGGTTTTCTTCTGTAGAGGTTATACCGTCACCGAAACTCCATTCCCATGCAGAAGCACCTTTACTTTGATCTTGAAATGCAACTGTTTGATTATACATTCCGGAAGAAGAAGTATCAAATGAAGCTGATAAAATAGTATTAGAGGAAAAGCTTGTCGCTGCTAAAAACACGCCTGAATCATACACTGGATTTCCCGCATCGGCTATGGCAAGTTTAATATGGTATTTTTCTCCACACTGAATATGAGCCTTTGCTGCAAACACAACGGTAAATCCATCGTATTGCACCGTGGTAGTAACAGCAGATTCATTCTCAACATAATACCCTGAATTAATATCTGCATTAACACTATCTATGGAAACCGGCGTTTCAGTATTAGGAATTAAAGCAAGATTAACAGCCTTATTAAAGAAAGGGCCTGATATACCGGGGCCACTTAGAAAAAATCCAAAAGCATCGTTATACCCGGCACCTACAAACTCCATGTATTCTTCTGAGCCAAATACATATTTAAAACAAATAGAATCAGAGTTAGCAATAAAATCAAAATCAATAGAAGCGCGATCATAAATACTACTTGCATGTGATAGTTTTAAAAGGTCCGGATCATTCATCGGCAAAGTATCAATCACCACTGCTGAATCCCCAACCGTGTTGGGCCCTGCTGCTGAAGTGATAGACCCGGTGGTCATAACAATACCACTATCTAAATTCAAATTAGATTTTTGTCCATTAAAAAAACCAATTTGTATTGGTGACCCTGCATATTCAATATTTGTTACGGTAATCCCCTTCCCTAATAATACATTTTTAACCAGATAATCTATCGTATTATAGGGTGCAGAACCATTTACCGTTAATTGTGCATGGGTATTAGAAAAAAACAATAATGTAAATACGATTGAAAAAGTAACCACCTTTGATTTCATAGTATTTTGTTTTTTTGTGAACGAGTTTTATTTTATTATAAAAATCAATATTCATTTAAGTTTGCAAATAAAAGCGCCATTCATGCATAAAGCAAGAAACATTCGCATTTGTTTTCAACAATGACCTATTAATACAAAAGCATGAATAAAGAATTATTGCATTTATATATAATTGCAGAAAAGTTTTGTGCCTATCAGGAAAGAAGCAAATACGAGGTAGAAAAAAAATTAAAAAACTTTAATTTAACTCCTGCTCAGCTAAAAGAAATACTTATTTCATTGGAAGAAAATGAGTACTTGAACGAAGAACGCTTTGCAAAATTATATGCATCGGGTAAATTCAGGATAAAGAAATGGGGAAAGATTAAAATAGCATCGGAACTAAGAATAAAAAAAATACCGCAGCCCATTATACAACATGCACTTAATCAAATTAACCTCAACGAATACAAGCAAACCATTAAAGATTTGATTAAGAAAAAAGAAAGACAACTAAAAAAAGATACGGATATTATAAGAAACCAAAAAATACTCAGGTTTGTTCTTTCAAAAGGATTTGAATCTTCTATGATAATACCTTTATTAAAAGAAACGATTGTCGAATAAAATCTCCCATTCTAAATAAATATAGCTTATCGAGAACTATCAACTTCCCGAAAAGTTGTCCCGTTAAAAGTTGATTACCTTTAAAAAGATGAAAAAGACAATAGCTATAATAGGAAGCGGTCCTGCTGCTTTATTATTAGCAGCTATGTTAAACGAAAAATTATTTGACATAACTATTTATGAACGCAGCTCAGCACCTGCCCGTAAACTTTTAATAGCAGGCGATGGAGGATTAAACCTTACTCACTCCGAAGAGCTGGAACAATTCATCTCCCGTTACACACCGGCTTCCTTTTTAGAAAAAAGCATTCGGGCTTTTACCAATACCGATCTGCGCAACTGGTTTAAAAAGATAGGAATCGATACATATGTCGGAACAAGCAAAAGGATATTCCCGGTAAAAGGAATAAAACCCATTGATGTACTCAATGCAATACTGGCAGAACTAAAAAATAAAAATATTCAGCTCAAAACCAATCATACGTGGAAAGGATGGAATAATAAAAATGAGCTTTTAATAGATCACAACACTACCACACTCACAATAAAAGCCGATAAAGTAGTATTCGCATTAGGAGGAGCAAGCTGGAACAAAAATAGTTTAGGAGGTGACTGGGCAAAGGCGTTTAAAGAAAAAGAAATTGAGGTTATTCCTTTCCAACCCTCTAATTGCACCTATGGAATAAAATGGAAAGAAGAGTTCCTCGCAGAAGCAGAAGGAAAATGGCTGAAAAATATTTCTCTTACCTGTAATGGAAATACCATAAAAGGAGAATTAGTGATTACCAAATTTGGCATAGAAGGCGGCGCATCCTATGCATTAAGCCCTGGGATTAGAAAACAATTGAATGAGAAAAAAACGGCAGAAGTTTTTATCGACCTCAAGCCTGCTTACACATTAGAAAAAATAAAAGATAAATTTTCAAAAAAAGGAAATAAGTCCTATACAAAACTTTTAGAAGATCAATTAAGTCTGTCCAAAACCCATATCTCACTTTTAAAAACAATTTTAACAAAAGAAGAATTTACCAGCACTGAAATACTAGCTTATAAAATCAAAAAACTCCCATTGATGATTAACTCCCAAGGCCCGATAGAAGATGCCATCTCTACGGTTGGAGGAATAGCATTGAATGAAGTGGATGATTATTATCAATTAAAAAAAATAAAAAATCAATATGTCATAGGTGAAATGTTGAACTGGGATGCCCCTACGGGAGGATATTTATTACAAGCATGTTTTAGCATGGGAGCTTATCTGGCAAATAGATTAAATACGAATCCCGATTAGCCAGAGGTGGATAATGTTACAATATCAGATTCTGCTATTAACCAATCTTTCTAATTAACCACAGCACTAAACTCAAGAGAATAGAAAACAAGATCATCGTAGTGATGGGAAAATAAAGTTTAAAATTTTCTTTCTCAATTTTTATATCCCCTGGTAAATTGCCGATCCAACTAAATTTATTACCAAAAAGAAGAAAGATAATACCTGCTAAAAGCAATAAGGCACCCACTGCAATTAATATTTTTCCTGTCTGTTCCATACTTTTTCAAAGTTATGTAAGATTTTTCAACAAGCAGATTCATAGCCTGCTTTTGAGTTACTTTTGCAAGACATGACTAACTATTTAGATAAGCTCAACGAATCGCAACGTGAAGCAGTACTATGTACCGAAGGCCCCGTAATGATTGTTGCCGGGGCAGGCTCCGGTAAAACCCGTGTGCTTACATTCAGGATCGCTCATTTGCTGCAAAAAGAAGTAGATGCTTTTAACATACTCTCCTTAACCTTTACCAATAAGGCGGCCCGTGAAATGAAAGAACGCATCACCCATATTGTAGGCGATTCAGAAGCCCGCAATTTATGGATGGGAACCTTTCACTCTGTATTTGCGCGCATATTGCGATACGAGCACGACAAGTTAAACTACCCCGCCAACTTTACCATTTACGATACTGATGATTCAAAAAATCTTATAAAAGATATTGTTAAGCATTTGCAATTGGATGAAAAGGTGTACAAAGCCTCAACGGTGTTGGGAAGAATTTCTTCCATGAAAACACAGTTGATCTCCTTTGAAGCCTATCAACACCACTCGCAATTCACGGAGAATGATAGAATGTCGGGCAGGCCCCACTTCGGAACCATCTTTGAAACCTACTGCAAACGTTGCTTTAAAGCAGGCGCCATGGACTTTGATGATATACTTTACAACACAAGCATTTTACTACGCGATTATCCGGATATCCTGTACAAATACCAGAATAAATTCAAATACATTTTAGTAGATGAGTACCAAGACACCAATTTTGTTCAATATGTTATTGTAAAACAACTGGCTGCACGTTTCGAAAATATATGTGTAGTGGGCGACGATGCACAAAGCATCTATGCATTCAGGGGAGCCAATATCCAAAACATCCTCAACTTTAAATCAGATTATCCCGATGTACGCACCTTTAAGTTAGAGCAGAACTATCGTTCCACAAAAAACATTGTAAACGCCGCTAACAGCCTTATTACTAAAAACAAAAACCAAATTCCTAAAGAAGTTTGGACAGATAATATAGAAGGCGACAAGATAAAAGTTCTGAGAGCACTTACCGATAACGAAGAAGGGCTACAGGTAGCACGTATGATCTTTGAAGGGATGATGCAAAACCAAATGCGTCCGAAAGATTTTGCTATCCTCTACCGCACCAACGCGCAATCACGCGCCATGGAAGAAGCGTTAAGAAAGAAAAACATTGCCTATCGCATTTACGGAGGACTTTCTTTTTATCAGCGAAAAGAGATAAAAGACCTTCTTGCCTACTTCCGTCTAACAATTAATAACCATGACGAAGAAGCCATGAAGCGGGTTATTAATTATCCAACTAGGGGAATAGGAAATACATCTATAGAAAAAATACTTATTTGTGCTAACGATCACAACATAAGCATGTTCACGGTAATGGAAAACCTGAATGATTTTAACCTGGAACTAAATTCAGGGGCCAAACAACGCATCAGCGATTTTGTGACCATGATAAAAAGTTTTTCTGCCATGCTTCCTGTTACCAATGCCTATGACCTGGGCAGTCACATTGCTACATCCACCACCATCTTAAAAGAGCTTTACAACGATAAGTCGCCCGAAGGCGTTTCTCGTTACGAAAACATCGAAGAATTATTAGGGGCATTAAAAGAATTCTGTACCCCACCCGATGCCCAACAAGAGGGAGAACCTTTTAAAGCCATTGATCTGCCGGAAATAGAAATTCAACAAGAAGCGCCTGATCAAAATACTATTAAAACATTAGATGCGTTCATGTCTGAAATTGCATTACTAACTGATGCCGATAAAAAACAAGAACCAGAGAACAAAGACCATGTTTCTTTGATGACCATTCACCAGGCCAAAGGATTAGAGTTCTCTCATGTATTTATAGTGGGCATGGAAGAAAATCTTTTTCCAAGCACTTTCAACATGAATTCACGAGATGACCTGGAAGAAGAAAGACGACTTTTTTACGTTGCCCTTACCCGTGCGCAAAAAAAATCTACCCTTACTTACGCTGCTACCCGTTTTCACAGAGGCTCTTTAAACAATACAGAACCCAGTCGTTTCATAGAAGAGATAGACCCTAAGTTTTTAGAGTTCAGCCACTCCACGGGCAGAGATGAATGGAAAGAACAACGCAACCGATGGGGAAATAATACCATTGACCGCACCTATAACGAACCGGTTTACAGGCAAGATAAACCCACTATAAAATATAGTCCCTCCTCGGGAGAGAAGGCGGGAACTCCTGTAAAGAAACCGCAGCCGGCTGCACCAAAAAACCTTATCAACGCACACACGGCAAAATACAAACCTACTACCGAGAGTCAGGAACATTTACAATCATTACAAGTAGGAATGACC
>CAZCJN010000103.1:0-8613 GCA_964498865.1 uncultured Bacteroidia bacterium | reverse complement strand
CTTTGCCTGCATCACATCCAATTGGGATGCTAATCCTACTTTAAACCGTTCTTGTGCTAATTTTTCTTTTTCTTCATAAATAAAATTGGCTTGCCGGGCAGCTTGTATCAATTGCTTCTGTCTTATTAAATCACAATAAGAGGTAATGACCTTAACAATTGTATTTTCAATTTCTATCTTCAAACCTAACTCACTCATGGATTGCTGTTCTTTGAGTTTATCATAGGTAACAAACATTTTCATGCCATCAAATAGTGTCCAAATAAGAGAAGGGCCATAAGCGATAGTAGTAGATTTCACATTTGGTTTATCTATCTCCACACCTGTTGAAAAACGCTGTTGAGTATTATTAACAGAAGTATTACCACTGGCATTAAGGTTTATTTGAGGCAACATTCCTGCATTACCCGGACTCGTATTATTAGCTGCAATATTTGATTGACTTTTTGCAATGAGAACAGAATGATTATTCTTTAATGCAATTTCTATTGCCTGATTAAGAGTAAGCATCTCTTGTGCCGATGCACATAGGGAAGGAAAGCAAAAAATGAAGAATATTTTTTTAATTTGCTTCATGTTTTTTATCTTTTGACAAATAGGAATAAATAGCAGGAATTACATATAGAGTTAGTGCAAGAGAGAAAAGCAGGCCACCAATAACCACAATACCCATACCCATTCTACTTTTTGCCCCTGCGCCTAATGCCAAAGCAATGGGTAATGCACCAAGAGCGGTGGCAATACTGGTCATGAGAATAGGTCGTAAACGCATCGCAGCTCCTTCTCGAATGGCATCGGCAACATTTTTCCCCTCCTCTTTCATTTGATTAGCAAACTCAACTATCATAATTCCGTTTTTAGTTACCAAACCGATCAGCATAATGATTCCGATCTGACTGAAAATATTTATAGTCTGATTAAAATACCATAATGAAAGCAAGGCTCCAGCGATAGCAAGCGGAACAGTTAGCATAATAATGAATGGGTCTACAAAACTTTCAAATTGAGCAGATAAAACAAGATAGATCAGTACTAAGGCTAACAAAAAAGCAAATAAAACATTCGAAGAACTTTCATCAAAATCTCTTGAAGAGCCGGTTAATGCAGTAGAGAAACTATCATCTAAAACATTTTTTGCAATTTCTTTCATAGCCGTATTTCCATCTGCTATTGTTTTACCAGGGGCCAAACCCGCAGATATAGTAGCTGATTGATATCGGTTATAATGATACAGTTGCGGGGGACTACTACCCTCCTCTATTTTAACCAGGTTATCAAGTGCAATTAATATTCCTTTATTATTACGCACATAAATTAATTTTAAATCAAGCGGCTCATCTCTGTTCTGCCTATTCACTAAGCCAATTACCTGATACTGTTTTCCGTTCATATTAAAATAGGAGAAACGTTGCTCGCTATAAGTCATTTGTAATGTTTGAGCAATATCCATAACAGAAACTCCCAGGTTATTTGCTTTCTCTCTGTCTATTGTCATATTAAGTTCAGGCTTATTGAATTTCAAATTCACATCAGACCCTTGAAAGACAGGGTTTTTATTTACTTCTTCCATGAACTTAGGTACAACCTCTTGTAACTTTTGAAAGTTAGGTGCCTGTAAAACAAATTGAACAGGCAACGCACCCCTGGGTCCACCACCTGCAGATATCGTTTGTTCTTGTATGACAAATGTCCTTGCTTCTGGAAATTTTTTTGTTTCCTTAGAAATGTAGTCTGCTATCTGCTGCTGAGATCTTTCTCTTTCTGATCTGTCTTTAAATTTTAAGCGAACAAATCCTGTATTAACTGCGCCTGAGCCTGCAAAACCGGGTGCCGTAACGGTAAGGAGTACTTGTTTTTCAGGAATAGAATCATTTACAAAATCTGTAAGCTTAAGCATAAAGTTATCTGTATAATTATAGGAAGAACCTTCAGGGGCTGTAACTGTCATTCTAAGCCAGCCTCTATCGTCAAGTGGGGCTAATTCAGATGGTAATATTCTTCCAATAAAAAATATCATACCTACTGAAACAAGTATAATAACAATAGCAAGCCATTTTCTCTTCAAAAACAAATCAAGAGAATTTCTATAGCCATTCACCAAGCCAACAAAGAAAGGTTCTGTTCTTTCGTAAAAACGACTCTTCTTATTGTTCTTACGGACAAGCTTTGCATTAAGCATGGGCGTAAGGGTAAGGGATACAAAAGCAGAAATAATAACCGCAGTAGAAATTACAATTCCAAATTCACGAAACAAACGACCAACAAACCCTTCTAAAAAGATAATGGGTAAGAAAACTGCTGCCAATGTGATAGAGGTAGAAATAACAACAAAGAATATTTCATTAGCCCCTTCTATGGCCGCTTGTTTGGGTGAAAGTCCTTTTTCTATTCTCTTAAAAATATTTTCCGTAACGACAATTCCATCATCAACAACCAAACCCGTAGCTAACACAATGGCTAAAAGAGTGAGTACATTTATAGAAAAACCTAATAAGTACATTACAAAAAAAGTTCCTATAAGAGATACAGGAATGTCTATAAGAGGGCGCACAGCGATGACCCAATCCCTGAAGAATAAATAGATAATTAGTATTACCAAGATAATTGCGATCAAAAGTGTTTCCTTCACCTCAGCTATAGAACGTATAATAAACACGGTGCTATCCAGAGCAATATTCAATTTATAGTCCTGAGGAATTTCTTTTTTTATTTTATCATATCGCTTATAAAATTCTGTTGCAATATCTATGTAGTTTGCTCCCGGTTGAGGTACAATCCCTAATCCGATCATAGGTACTCCTGATTGGCGTAAAATAGTTTCTTCTGCTTCAGGCCCCAATCGTGCTTCTCCTATATCTTTAAATCTTACTGCCTGGTTGTTTTCATTTTTCAGAATAAGATTATTAAAATCTTCGGGTGTTTTTAGTTTACCCATTACTTTTAAAGTGAGTTCTGTATTGTTACCTGAAATCTTTCCGGATGGCAATTCCACATTTTCCCTTGCAATAGCGTTTTGCACATCAAGCGGGGTAAGTCCATAGGCTGCCAACCTTAAAGGATCGAGCCATAAACGCATAGAATATTTCTTCTGCCCCCATATCTGCACAGTACTAACACCGGGTATAGTTTGTAATTGCTGCGCAATTACATTCTCAGCATAATCACTTACCTCTAAATGCGAACGCGAATCACTTTGAATGGTCATGGAAACAATGGCATCAGAATTAGCATCTGATTTTGTAACTATGGGAGTTCCATTAATATCTTTTGGAAGGTCTCTTACTGCCTGAGAAACCTTATCACGCACATCATTAGCTGCTGCTTCCAAATCAATACCTAAAGTAAATTCAACAGTGATGATGCTTGAGCCAAGATTGCTCGAAGAAGCAATGGAACGAATACCGGCTATTCCATTAATGGCTTTTTCCAATGGCTCAGTAATTTCCGATTCGACAACATCCGAATTAGCGCCCGGGTAATTAGTTCGTATCGTAATAACCGGAGGATCAATAGAAGGATACTCACGTACACCTAAAAATGTATAGCCAATTATGCCAAACAAAATAATGATGAGATTCATTACAATGGCAAGAACCGGGCGATTGATACTTATGGTAGATAAACTGCTCACAAATTTATTTAACGGCGGTGATTTTTAACAAACTCCCCGGTTTCAACTGCATTATACCGGTAGTGATCACCGTGTCGCCTTTTTGAATTCCATCTAATATCTCTACTGTTTTATCCGTTCTTAATCCTGTTTTCACAATCACCTCTTGTGCTTTTCCGTTTTTAGATACAAATACTTTTTCTCCTTTTAATATTGGAATAATAGCCTCAGTAGGTATCATCACTACATTTTCATATACATTCAAAGGAAAATTAATCTTAGCAAAAGCACCTGGAAAAAATTTCCCTGATTTATTTGGTGCAGATGCACGAACCTGAAGAGTACGGGTTGTAACATCAATTTGGGGTTCAATGGCAATTATAGAAGCACTATAACTCGCCTCTTTCCCTTCTGTAGAGAATCGTATCGTATCATTCACCCTAACTAGTGAGGAGTATTTTTCAGGAATAAAAAAATCAATTTTAACTCTATCCAGTTGATCAATAATGGCGATTATACTGTTTTGTGTCACATAACTACCTTCACTTACTCGCTTCAACCCTATAGTGCCGTTAAATGGGGCACGTATCTCCGTTTTAGCAATTTGAGAGCGTAGTATTTCTATATCCGCTTTTACAGAATTCAAATGAGCAAGTGCTGCATCGTATTGCATTTGGCTTATCCCGTTTACAGCCAACATGGCTTTGTCACGCACTTCACTATCATGTGCCAGTTTTTCCTGGATAAGCAATTTGCTTAGCTGCGCCTGCAAATCAGCATCGTTTATTTTTACCAGCAAATCTCCTTTAGATACACCAGTTCCTTCTTTAAAATTAATGTTGATTATTTTCCCGGATATTTCCGGAACTAATTGAACTTCTTCATTCGCCAAAATAGTACCCGTAGCAAAAATAGTATTAGTAATTTTTTCTGACCTAGCAACATAAGCAGTCACGATGACGGGTTGTAATTTTTGCTGACTTGGCGAAGGGCTTTTTGCAACGTCCGGGGAGAAAAAAATAAATTTTATGACAACTATCGGTACAATGATCAGCACTGACCATATAAATATTTTTATTTTATTCATAACCTATTCATCGCATTGAAGAATTTAGAAATATTTTAAAACAACTACGATGCCAAAAATAGGAAAAAGTGAAAACAATATCATTATATAAACTATCAATATAAAAAAACTCAATCATAAAAACAGAAGTGGGGATTTAATCTTCTCTTTAGTTATAAATGAAATGCCTAAATCCACCATAAAATTTGTAGATTTGAGATGAGAATAGATCAATTATGACAAAACCCACACCAATAGCCGTAACCATAGACACCGAAGAAGAAAAAAAAGAATTATTAAGACGTTACAGAAATCTCTTAAAGTCTTGCAGAAGAAAATTAGATAAAAACGATAAGCAACAAATACGTAAGGCTTTTGATGTGGCGATGGAAGCACATCAAAACATGCGCAGAAAATCAGGCGAACCTTACATTTATCATCCCATTGCAGTCGCTCAAATTTGTGCAGAAGAAATAGGGTTAGGTCCCACCTCTGTTATTTGCGCTCTTTTACATGATGTGGTTGAAGACACTGATGTTACATTGGAAGACATTCGCGGAATGTTTGGAGACAAGGTTGCACAAATTATTGACGGACTTACAAAGATTAAAGGGGTAGAAGTAATTGATCCTACCAATTTTTCTATCCAGGCGGAAAATTTCCGCAAGATGCTTTTAACCCTATCAGAAGACGTACGAGTAATTCTTATAAAGCTGGCTGATCGCATGCATAACATGCGCACACTCGAGTCTATGACGGAACATCAGCAAAGAAAAATCGCCTCTGAAACACTTTATTTATATGCCCCTCTCGCACATAGGCTTGGACTCAATGCCATAAAAACGGAGCTGGAAGATTTAGGGTTAAAATTTACTGAACCGGAAACATACAATACCATTGAGTCTAAGTTAAAAGAAACAGAACCCGAACGAAAAAGATACATAGAAACATTTATTGAACCTATCTATAAGACATTGGTTGAGATGGGTTTTAAAGTAAGAATATTTGGCAGACCCAAATCTATTTTTTCTATTAATAATAAGATGCGAACCAAGCACGTACCTTTTGAAGAGGTATATGATATTTTTGCCATTCGCATTATAATAGACACAAAAGAAGAAAAAGAAAAATCCGATTGCTGGAGAGTGTACTCTGTTATTACTGACTTTTACTACCCTAACCCCGAACGGCTTCGTGATTGGATCTCTACTCCAAAAGGAAATGGTTATGAAGCACTGCACACCACGGTCATGGGCCCTGAAGGAAAATGGGTTGAAGTGCAAATACGCTCCGAAAGGATGGATGAAGTAGCCGAACGAGGATTTGCTGCCCACTGGCGTTATAAAGTAGGAGAAGAAGATGCTGTAGATAAAGAAAGTCAACTGGATGAGTGGCTAAAAAGAATAAAACACATGCTCGAGAGTGCCGATGAAAATGCATTGGACTTCCTGGATGATTTCAAACTCAATTTATTTGCCGAAGAAATATTTTTATTTACACCAAAAGGCGAAATGCGTTCCTTACCCTTCAATTCTACTGCATTGGATTTTGCATTTGAAATACACTCAAAGGTGGGAGAACAGTGCATTGGTGCAAAAGTAAATCATAAACTTGTTCCATTAAGTCATCAATTGCACAGCGGAGACCAGGTAGAAATTTTAACATCAGGAAAACAAGCCCCTAAACAAGAGTGGCTTGCATTTGTGGTTACTGCAAAAGCAAAATCCGGAATAAAAAATGCACTTAAAGAAGAAAAAAGAAAGGTTGCAGAAAAAGGAAAAGAGATGTTAGAGAAACGTTTAAAAACATTAAAGATACCTTTCACACCGGAAAATATAAATAAGGTTGTAGCATTCTTAAAGCTCCCCACTGTTCAGGAATTAAATTACCGCTTAGCTGTAGGTAATATTAAACCGGGGGAAATAAAAGACTTTAGAAAAATAAAAGAGTCCCCTGATACAGAAGCTAAAAAAGAAAACATTTCTTTAGAGCAGATGGTAAGCAATGTACGAGGAGGAAAATCAAATGAGCTATTAGTGATCGGTGATAACATGGATAAAATAGAATACAAGCTTTCTCCCTGCTGCCATCCCATTCCCGGTGATGATGTATTTGGTTTTATCACGATAAATGAAGGAATAAAAATCCACAGAGTAAATTGCCCTAATGCAACCAAGTTATTGGCCAACTATGCATACCGTGTTGTTAAAGCAAAATGGACAAATCAACAACTTATTTCTTTCCTTGCCGGCATAAGAGTAACTGGTACTGATCGTTTAGGAGTTGTCAACAACATCACGAAAGTAATTTCTAACGAAAGTAATATCAACATGCGATCCCTTAGCTTCGATAGTAACGATGGTATTTTTGATGGACGGATCATGTTGTTTGTTCATGACACCAAACACCTTACAGACTTAATGAAAAAATTAAAAAAAGTAGATGGCGTTATAAATGTTTCAAGATTCGATACTAACTAATATTTTTATCTTCGTCCATGTCATCCATCAAAGAAAGTGTTAAGAAAATATTTACTGAGTACTTAGAGCTACATGATCACAGGAAAACAGCCGAACGTTATGCTATTTTAGAAGAAATATATAATAGTGACGGTCATTTTGACATTGAATCGCTTTATGAAAAAATGCGCAAAAAACAACATAGAGTAAGTCGCGCTACGGTATACAACACTATTGAACTCTTATTAGATTGTGATTTAGTTGTAAAGCACCATTTTGGAAAAAATATTTCTCTTTTTGAAAAATCATTTGAATACAAACAGCACGATCATCTTATTTGCCAGGATTGTGGTAAAATTGTTGAATTCTGCGATCCACGTATTCAACAAATAAGAAACAAGATGGGTGATATATTAGATTTTTCCATCTCCTCACATTCATTAAATTTATATGCCCATTGCAAACAGCTAAGCGAAAAAGGAACATGCGAACATTTAAATAATCCTAAAAAACAATTACTAAAAAATTAAAAACATGTCATTTACCTACACCTCTAAAAAAGAAGGATCCATCCTTGTTTTCCATTTATCCGGAAATTTAATTGAAAAAACCCAAGCAGACAATCTTCTTCAAGAACTAAATGACTGCATCGCCAAAAACAATGTACTATTTGTAGTAGATCTAGCAGACTTGAAATATTTGAACAGCACCGGGCTTACTATACTCATTCAAATACTGACTAAATCAAGAAAAGCCGGCGGCGAAGCAGTTATTACAAATGTAAACAGCAAAATCAATGAGTTACTTGTTATTACAAAACTAAATACAGTGTTCACTGTAGCTGATACAGTAGCGCAAGGGATTTCTAAACTTGAAAAAGTTGTATCTAACTGATTTAGAGTGAAAATTTTATTGATTCGGTTTAAAGCAAAGTGTGCTTTTACTTCCGCTATTTTAATTATACTGTTTTTAGTTTCGTGTAGTCAACCCAATGATTATACAAAAGAAATAGTGCTTTTAGATAGCGCTTCTGCCAAACTTAAAGAAGCCGAGAAAGCAATATTGAATCTTGATACCATTTCACTGAAATCTTCATATAGCTTTTCAATAAATACACTTCAATCTATCTCTGAAAAAATAGCACACGACACATTAAATAAAACAACTGCTGTTGTTTTAAATAATGCATTTGAACAAACAAAAAACCTAGAAAATCTATTTGATAATAAAAAATTTTTAAGTAGAGCTCTATCAGAAGGATACAAAAGAATAGAAAATCTTAAGCACGATCTGCAAAATGACTTAATTGAGAAGAAACTCTCAGATGAGTATATTAAAAATGAAATTAATTCTTCAGAAAAATTGAATGATCTGGTTACCACATCTATCACCAAAGCAAAAATAGCAGTAATCAAACTTGACTCATTAAAAACCGGAATAACATCACTGGCAGACAGCCTTGCATCGAAATGAAGAAA
>CAZCJN010000102.1:5576-8635 GCA_964498865.1 uncultured Bacteroidia bacterium | reverse complement strand
AAAGTACCGAGCGATGCCGTTATCAAGAATATTTTAAATTTTTCTAAGGCATTAAAAGTTGTCAAGATTAATTCCTCAGGTACTACATCTGATATGAAATCAGCCGAGGTGATTTTAAACTAGCGTTCATTTTTTTCTGTACATAGTTTTTATGCATATTGGTTGAAGGCAGAAGTATTAACTTTACTTTTAAAATAAAAAGTACATGGATAATAAGCTTGCTGCATTTGAACGATTACTTGCTGTAATGGATGAACTAAGGGAGAAATGCCCTTGGGACAAGAAGCAAACCATTGAATCTATCAGGCATTTAACTATAGAAGAAACCTATGAGCTTTCTGATGCTATCCTTGAAAAAAACATGGATAAGATAAGAGGCGAATTAGGTGATTTGCTGCTTCATATTGTATTTTATTCCCGTATCGCTTCAGAAACGAACCAGTTTAACATAGCAGACGTGTGTAATACTTTATGCGAGAAACTGATTTACAGACATTTGCATATTTATGGAGATGTGAAAGTGAAAGATGAGCATGATGTTAAGAGTAATTGGGAAAAACTAAAGCTTAAGGAAGGGAAAGAAGAAAAGAAATCTACCTTAGGTGGAGTGCCCGCCTCTTTGCCTGCAATGATAAAGGCATACAGAATACAAGAAAAAGCCAAAGGCGTTGGCTTCGACTGGGAAAAGCCCCAGCAGGTTTTAGAGAAAGTTCATGAGGAATTGAATGAGCTCAAAGATGAAATAGCAAATAATGGACGAATTGAAGAAGAATTTGGTGACCTTTTATTTTCTCTTATTAATTATGCACGCTTTATTAATATAAATCCTGAAGATGCACTTGAGAAAACTAATCGAAAGTTTATCAAGCGTTTTCAATACCTGGAAACAGAGTCGGCCAAAGATGGTAAAAAGATAAGCGAAATGAGCTTGTCGGAAATGGATGTGTATTGGAACAAGGCTAAACAGCTATAAAAGTATATCCATTAGACTAATCGTATTGGACTGTCAGTTTTTTAGGATTGCAATACAAAGCAATGGGTATTAAAAGAATAGTGCAAAAGGTCAGTATCCTGAAATGCTGTGTATATCGGAATAAAAATTTCCCTATAATATCTGACCCATATAGAGGTGTATAAATAATCACGCCGGCTATAAATGACCCAAAGATGAACTTGTGAAATAATTGCGTATTAGTTTTGTAAGTTCTTATAAAAAAATATAGCAGGTACATAATCATTGGTAGTACTAAAATGAAATTGTATTTCTGCTGATGCGGTAATAGTAATGGAATGAGCATCACGAAATAAGAAACCTCCCAAAATGATTTTAGTTTATTATTTTCTTTCTTAAAGGGTATGGATTTTAAAAAGAAAATAGAAGCCGCAAGAAATAATAATCTTACAAGGTTTACAATCATGCTTACTATATCCGGTTCTAAATTCAATAAGTTTCTTTTATAAGGCATTTCTCCTGTGGTTTCGGTTAAAAAAACAGGTAACCATGCAACAATACTATGGGTTCCAATTTCTGTTTCGAACATATGTTCTTTGTTTGCAGGATTAATAATTTTCCACCATTCAGAAAGTAAGTATAAATTAAAGTCATGCCCTATAAAAAGTGAAGGCAAAAAGAGCAGTGTAATAAAGGTTACTACCGTTGATCCTAAGGCTTTAAAATGCCCTCTGTAAAACAGATAAGCCAACATAATGATAGGCATTAACTTTATGTTGATGGCTAATCCTAATAAAATACCTGCCAAACTATTTTTTCTTTTAGAAATTAAATTAAGGGATTCAAAGATAGCCCATAATAAAAAAAAAGTTATTTGAATCATTGCCACGTTATACAAGATGAATTGAAGGGATAGAATAAGTGTGAGTATTACCCATGTTCTATATTGTTTGGTGGTTAGTAAGGTAAAATCAAAATAGGTTTTTATTAGAGTAAATATTCTATATAAAAAGAAGTAGGAGAGTAGAGACCAAATTACTTCGCTTATAAAAGTGGTAAATGAGAAAGGAATTAATATTAGTGCAAAAAACACACTATAATAGTATTGAAGGCCTCTAATAAAGGGTGGGGCATATATGTTTTCCTTTGTACTTAGTTTTTGAGCAGCTTCTAAATAAACATCAAAGTCGCCACCATCGAGAGAGGTTATAATCGAGGTGGCCAATGCATACAACAACAAAACAAGAAATAAAATGTTTTGTTTGTTTTTAAAAAAGGCTTTGTCTGGTATTTTAGTTTTTTCCATTAAAATTCAAACATAAGCAACTTTTATAATACTGTACCTAGCTAAACCCAGGCAGAAGTTGAATGGTTCATTATTTGTATCTTCGTTTGCTATGATGAAAACCATAATCACCCTTGTTTTTTCTTCTTTGTTTCTTCTATCTGTTGCTCAGGAATCTATTAATAAAACAGATGCCCAAGGAAAAAAGCAAGGAAAGTGGATAAAGAAAGATGCTGAGGGAAAAGCTATTTATGAGGGCGTTTTTAAAGATGATAAACCTGTAGGAGAGTTTAAATATTATTATACGAATGGCGAGATTCAAACCTTATCTGTTTTCTCAAATAATGGAACAATTTGTAAGTCCAAACATTATTTTCCTGGAAAGGTTTTAATGGCAGAAGGTAAATATGTAAATCAGAAACGAGATAGTGTATGGAAGTTTTATGACGGCCCTAATATATTGGTATCTGAAGAAACATATAAGAATGGTTTGAAAAATGGTGTTGAAAAAAATTACGATGTAAAGGGGCATCTCGTTGAGCTTAAAACATGGAAGGATAGTCTTCGTGATGGGGAATACAAAAAGTACTATGAAAATGGCGATGTAAAAGAAGAAGGCAATTATAAAGCGGGTTTTTTGGAAGGACCTGTTAAATTCTACTTTCCCGGTAAAAAACCTGCTGTTACAGGTGCTTATCAACGTTCACTTAAAAATGGAAGATGGACCTATCATAATCCAGAAGGTATTACCAATCTCATGGTGGAAACATATAATGCCGGTTCATTAGATGGCTATTATGCACAGTGGTATGAAAAAGATGG
>CAZCJN010000102.1:0-5476 GCA_964498865.1 uncultured Bacteroidia bacterium | reverse complement strand
GTGTTGGTAGCAATGAGTGGTGGAATTGATAGTTCTATGGCTGCCCTTTTGCTTTGTGAGCAAGGATATGAGGTGATTGGTATCACCATGAAAACCTGGGATTATGCATCGGCCGGAGGTTCAAAAAAAGAAACGGGTTGTTGTAGTTTAGATTCTATCAATGATGCCCGGTCGGTTTCAGTTAACTATGGATTTCCTCATTATGTACTCGATCTGCGTGAAGAGTTCGGGGAATCCATCATTAATAATTTTGTAGATGAGTATTTAGCAGGAAGAACTCCTAATCCCTGTGTGCTGTGCAATACCTATATTAAATGGGATGCCTTATTAAAACGTGCCGATCAGTTGAATTGTGAATACATAGCTACCGGGCATTATGCACGCATTAGACAAGAGAATGGCAGGTATGTTTTGTCAAAAGGATTAGATGAAACTAAAGATCAATCCTATGTTTTATGGGGACTGACGCAGGAAAGCTTAAAGCGCACTATTTTTCCTTTGGCTGATCTTACTAAAAAAGAAGTAAGAAAAATAGCCATGGAAAAAGGATATACAGATCTTGCAAATAAAAGTGAGAGCTATGAAATTTGTTTTATTCCTGATAATGATTACCGAGGTTTTTTGAGAAGAAAAGTAGCCGATATAGATCAAAGAGCAGGAGAGGGTGATTTTGTTTTGGCGGATGGAAGTGTAGTGGGTAAACATAAAGGTTATCCCTTCTATACCATTGGTCAGCGTAAGGGGTTGGAGATTGCTGTTGGTGAGCCTTTATATGTAACTAAGATTCTTCCTGAAACTAATACAGTTATGTTAGGTTCTGCCGAAGATGTGAAAGGGCAGAAAATGAAAGTGAAGAAAATCAACCTGCTTAAATACAAACAGCTCCCCGAAAATTTTCAGGCGCTTACACGGATAAGGCATAAAGATGTGGGCAAACAATGCACCATTCATCAGATCGATGAAAATACTGTTGAAGTTTTCTTTCATGAAAAAGTTTCTGCCATAGCTCCCGGGCAATCTGCTGTTTTTTATGAAGGAGAAGATGTAGTAGGTGGGGGTATTATAGAAAAAGGAGAATGAAAAAAAGTATAAACATATTAGCTGTATTGCTGTTTGTTTTACTGCCACTATTTTATTTTTCTTGTAAAAAAGATAAACCCGCAAATGAGAGTATGGATTTTGGCTACAACTACATACCGGATGATGTAGGCAGTTATATTATTTACCAGGTAGATTCCATTTCATTTGACGATATAACTCATAAGCGTGATACCACACGCTATCTTTTAAAAGAGCAAATAGCCTCGTTTTTTTTTGATAATGTTGGACGTAAAACATTAAGGATAGAACGTTCCCGGAAGAAATATAAAAAAGGAGTTCCTTATGATTCCATCCCTTGGTCCGCTCCGTATGTTTGGATAGCTAATAAAACATCTACTGATTTTCAAAAAGTAGAAGAAAATATACGATATATACGTCTTGTATTTCCTTTAAAGAATGGTGTTGAATGGAATGCTAATAGTTATAATACTTTTCCTGAGAAAAGATACAAAGTTGCTTCCTTAGATAAAAAGGAGGTGATCAATTCAATTGCTTTTGATTCTGTTCTGTTTGTGAAACAAATTGAAAAAGTTGATTTTATACAATACAGATATGAGATAGAGAAATACGGTAGGAATATTGGGCTTCTTTATAAAGAGCGTGATAGTGTTTATCACGGCGGGACGCCTGACAGTATAGGGTATACATTTGTACAGAAAATTGTTTCGTACGGTAAATAATAAACATATGAAGAAGAATTACATTCTATTTTTTACACTACTTGTTTTCGGATGGAACGATCTTTATTCTCAAACCAATAGATACTGGATTCAGTTTACAGATAAAACAAATACACCATATTCTACATCTAATCCCAATCAATTTTTATCTACCCGCTCTATTCTGAGAAGAACGAATCAAAACATTCCTGTTACGATAAATGATCTACCCATAGATCCTGCCTATATAGATAGCATTAAGAAAATTCCCGGCGTTTCTGTTTACAATCGCTCTAAATGGTTCAATGCCATTACTATTTCAGCAGATACAAATGCTATGAAGATCATTAAAACAATCTCATTTGTTAATAATACAGAGCAAGTTAAAAGATATTACAGAGAAACATCTGTTGAAAAAGAACGTGCTGTACAAACTACTTTGTTGAGGAATAACTCTACATCATCTGTTTATAATTATGGCCCTTCATTCAATCAGATAGATATGCTTGGTGGTGTGTGCTTGCATGATAAAGGATATGATGGAAAGGGTATGGTAATAGCCGTTATGGATGCAGGTTTTTATGGAGTGGATACAGCACGTGCGTATGATTCCCTTAGGGTTAATCACCAAATACTTGGTACATGGGATTTTGTTGATAGTGATAGCACAGTGTATGCTGAGCACACACATGGCGCATTTGTATTATCAACCTTAGGTGGTAATTTGCCTGGGGTAATTGTCGGTACGGCTCCTAAAGCACAGTATTGGTTATTAAGAACAGAAGATGGAGCTACTGAATATGTTATTGAAGAAGATAATTGGGTTTCTGCTGCAGAGTTTGCCGATAGTGTTGGAGCTGATATTTTTTCTACCTCATTGGGGTACACAGAGTTTGACAATGCTTCTCAAAACCATACTTATGCAGATATGGATGGGAATACAGCACGTATATCCATCGCTACAGACATTGCAGCCAGTAAAGGAATTTTACCTGTTTGCAGTGCAGGTAATTCAGGTGGTACTGCATGGAACTTTATAGGTGCCCCTGCAGATGCGGATAGCGTATTAGCAGTGGGAGCTGTAGATTCATTAGGCAAATATGCGTTGTTTAGCTCTCAAGGGCCTTCTTTTGATGGTAGAGTTAAGCCAAATGTTGTTGCACAAGGACAAGATGCTGTTGTAACGAATTTTAATGCCGGTATTTTTTATGTAAACGGAACTTCCTTTTCATGCCCTATTACTGCCGGTTTGGTAGCCTGTTTATGGCAGGCACATCCAACACTTACAAATATGCAGATATTAAATGCGATTGAACAAACGGCAAGTCAGTATGAAAAACCAGATTCTTTATTAGGCCATGGTGTATCTAACTTCTGTGCAGCGCACGATTCGTTAGTTTCTGAAAATAAGGTTGTAGATATGTTTGAGGTATTTCCCAATCCAAGTAGCGGAAAAGTATATTTGAAAATAAAAGGCATTCAAAATTTAAATATTAAAAATATAGACGTGTATAATGCACTAGGATCGATAGTTTCTTCTATGAAAATATCCGGACTCGTTTCAGATTATGTAGTTAATCTTTCTTCCCGGCCAAAAGGAGTTTACTTTATTAAAATTAATTCTGATAAAGGAAGTACGGTTAAGAAAGTGATTCTTGATTAAAACGCCCTAATTACCAATTCTTTTGTGCAAAAACTGTATTCATCTTTATTGTAATTAGAGCAAACGATAATTGTTCTGTCTTTTCTATATTTTTCTACAAGCGCCTGATACCATTTTACAGCATGAGCATCTAAGTTTGAAGTAGGTTCATCTAATAATAGCATGGGAGCAGAAGATAGAATTGCTAAGGTTAATTTGGCTCTTTGCTTCATCCCGGAAGAGAAGTTTCTTATTTGCTTGTCAGAAGAACCGGTTAAGCCTGATAATTCTAAAACAGCAGCTTCATCTAGTCCTGCAATAAATGGTTTAAATTGTTTGTGAAAGGAGATGGCTTCTTTCCAAGTCATCTCTTCGGGTAGTTCGAGGTAGGGAGCTGCATAAGCCATTTTTTTAAACAATAATTCTTCCGGAATAGTATAGTTAATTATTCCTTCTGTTGGGCTCGCACTTCCTGAAATAATTTGCAGTAAGGTAGATTTCCCCGATCCGTTTGTTCCGAGTACAGCATGGGCATTTCCTATAGTGAAATCATAACTTATATTTCGGAATATCCATTCTTTATTAAACCGCTTTCCTATATTTTTAAGGGCAATATTCATCAGTAAAATTAATCAGTAGATTTTTTATTAAAGATAATATATCCGAAATGAAATAGAAAAGAGAAGGGTTGCAACTCGTTGTGGTAATAATTTAAGCTAAAGCAAACAGGGCCTATAGGGGAATGAGCAACAATAGCCGCTGTTCCTATAAAATACCTCCTCAAAAATGGTTCAGAATATTGGTTTGTGTGCGGATCAATTTCCTGGTATGGTTGGTAGATATATGCCTCCATCCTTAAATCGATCTTGTTTTTAACGGTTATAATATTTTTTAGTCCAAAAGCAGCATAGGTGTGAGCCCGAAAATTTTTTTGGAATAATGTTTTACTCTCTGCCAATGGTTGAAATGCAGGAGATGAAAGTAAACTTGCTGTATAGTTATTAAAGAAGGGTTGTGTAGAATGCGCGGCTTCAAAAAGAAAACCCATACGTAATAATCCACGTTGCTTGTAGTACTTATCATATACAAATTTGAATTGGATCCATTGATGAATAGCCCGTGTGGGTTTTATACTATCATTTGCTGTAGAGCCGGGTATAGAGTACTCTTCTCCATAAATCGCTCTGCCTTTAAAATTAAGATAGGTTCCCTGTGTAGCATATTGTTTCCTGTTCAACGTATTTAACTCATAAGAAAGATGCGCAGTGGCCATGTCAAAAACGGTTACATCAGGGGTATCTTTTACACTAAATTGTTCTATTTGATAATATTCATAGCTCATATTAGAGATACCGGCACCTCCAACTAATTTGTCTTTATTTGTAATGGGTAAAGCGGCATTTAAGTAGGCATATTGGTCGTATTGAACCAAATAGGCAGGTTTTACATCCTCAAAAAATAAATTGCTGCTTTTGTAAAAATCCCATCGGTTGAAAGTAACTTCCGGCTCTATATAAAAGGGAACTCGGAAAGGAAAGTCAAATCGTATGCTTGCTTGTGCAGATGCATATAATTTGCCAAAATAACCATTTGCCATTAAACGTATTCCAATATCTCCTAAGTATTTGTATTCAAATGCGGCAAATATTTCGGAGATAGGGCGATTTGATACGTTACCGCCTACTTCCGCAACAATATTTTTCTCCTTTTTTATTTTCAAAAAAAGATCGTAGCTCTGATTAGAATAATTGTATTGAGCTGTTGGAAAAATTTGTTTAATCTTATCATCTTCCACGATCCGATAATATCCTTTTTTTAAGGTGTTTAAAGAGATTGTACTTCCCTTTTTTCTTAATGTGTTTTTGATATAATTTGATTGAGATTTTTTGAGGCCCGTAATGAATACATCTTTAAATAACAAGGGTGGCATTTTTGCTGAAAATTTTGTTCTCTTGATTGTCAATTCACCGGGATCGGTTCGTCTTTCCACTCTGTTTTTTATTACATCAATAGTACGAATGGTGGCTACGTAACCACTATCAATCATGGCTTTAGGGTCTGAAAAATCAAAAGT
>CAZCJN010000101.1:0-8650 GCA_964498865.1 uncultured Bacteroidia bacterium | reverse complement strand
TAATTATCTCTGCCATGCCTTCTGTAGAGTTTCCGTTTTCATCTTGAGTAATACCGGCTAGGTCAGGGCGGTAAATAAACATAACGATATCAGCATCTTGTTCAATAGCACCTGATTCACGTAAATCCGATAGTTGAGGGCGTTTGTTTCCCCCACGTTGTTCTACAGCCCGACTTAACTGTGAAAGAGCAATGATAGGCACATCTAATTCTTTGGCAATCGCTTTCAGGGAACGAGAGATCATACTTACTTCTTGCTCCCGAGAAAATTTTCCTTCTTGACCAGATACCATCAGTTGTAGGTAATCGACAATGATCATTTCAATATTATGCTGCTGTTTTAATCGTCTTGCCTTTGCACGAAATTCAAATATGGAAAGAGCGGGGGTATCATCAATATAGATAGGAGCATCTACTAATCTGGAAATTTTACTATTGAGTTGCTGATATTCATGCTCACGCAGTTCTCCTTTACGAAGTTTATCTGCAGGAAGCTCTGTTTCTCCCGAAATGAAACGACTTACCAATTGATTAGAAGTCATCTCGAGTGAGAAAATAGCAATCGGTCGTTTAAAATCGACAGCAGCATTTCGTGCAATAGTAATGACGAAGGCTGTTTTACCTGTACCCGGTCGTGCTGCCAGAATAATTAAATCTGATTTTTGCCATCCACCTGTTATTCTGTCTAATCCTGTGAAACCGCTTTGTACGCCCACAAGTTTATGATCACGGGCAGCCTCTATTTCTTGAATCGTTTTGCCAAGGATGGGTCGTATATGTTCAAAATCTTTACGGATGTTTGTCTGGCTGATGGAAAAAAGATTTTGCTCTGCTTTATTAAGCAGTTCAAATACATCTGAAGAATCTTCGTAAGCGTGTTGTAATGTGTCAGTAGAAATTCGAATAAGTTCACGCTGAAGAAATTTTTCAAGGACTATACGGGCATGCATCTCAATATTGGCTGCTGATGCAACCCTATTGGTTAGGCTTGTAACATAATAAGCGCCACCTGCAATTTCAAGTTCCCCTATTTTCTTTAACTCCTGCACTACGGTTAAAATATCCACAGGTTCTGCTTTAGCAAACAGGGTTTGTATAGCGGCAAATATGCGCTGGTGTGCTTCTTTATAGAATGTTTCGGGTCTAAGTATTCCTATAACGTTGGTGAGTGCATCTTTATCTAACATAAGTGCACCCAATACAGCCTCTTCTAAATCTACAGCTTGTGGTTGTAATTTTCCTAGTTCTAATAATTGTTGAGGTGCAATAGTGGATTTACTTCTCTTACGTGTATCCTGATTTTCTTTTCTAAAACTCATGTTTAATCGTTTGCTTAATTTTTTTTCTTTTTAAAGCGGGCGCAATGGTCAGAATTTTTTTTTGATTGACGATACTTTTTCTTTTATTAATAATTGGTCTCTTATGAACAACAGTTAACAGGTTGTCAACAGAGCCAATGAAATGATATTAATTGTTGTAAATCTAAAGAAGAGCAGGAGTTTTTAAAAATAAGTGACTTAAAATAGTTATCAATACAGATGCTTATTTTTTTCGTTTTCCAGCAAAAATTTTAACAAGATGTATGGGGTATAGGTATCTCAGCAGTGATTAAAAAAGGCTTCATGGAGGTAAAATACGACCATGAAACCTTTATGCAAAATCTATATGAGGCAATTTTTTAGTCCAATCCTTTCTTAGTAGCAGCAATGCCCATACCTATCCCAATTATTAACCCGGAAGTAAGAGAAATACCCCATTCTTTTGTTGAAGCGCCAATTACAATTCCTATTCCAATACCAATGATGGTCCAAAATACGAAGGCTGTTTTGTCTCGTTTATGTTCTGTGTGATGTTCCATATAATAAATAGTTTAAAGTCTATGATCTAAAATTAAATACAAAAATATCAATCAGATTGAATTTGCTGCTAAAAATAATACAGGATTTTCGAGCATTGTTTTTAAGGTTTGCAAGAAATCTGCTCCTGTGGCTCCATCTACCACCCGGTGGTCGCAAGAGAGAGTTATTTTCATAACAGCCCCAGGCACTACTTGTCCATCTTTTACAACCGGCGTTTGTTTTATTCCTCCAACAGCCAGTATACAAGCATCGGGAGGATTAATAATAGCTGTAAATTCTTCTATACCAAACATGCCTAAGTTGGAAATAGTAAATGTACTGCCTTCCCAATCTTTAGGTTGTAGCTTTTTATTTTTTGCTTTTTGTGCAAAATCTTTTACTTCTGCGGCAATTTGTGAAAGGGTTTTCCCATCTGCATATCTTACAACAGGTACTAGTAGTCCTTCTTCTACGGCAACAGCAACACCTATATTTATGTGGTTATTGTAACGAATAGTGTCACCCAACCAAGATGAGTTCACTTTGGGGTGTTCTCGTAATGCTGCTGCAACCGCTTTAATAATGAAATCATTATATGAAATCTTTGTTGAGGCAACTGCATTTACTGTTTCACGAATTTTAATCAACTGCTCTACATTAATCTCCATGGTAAGATAAAAATGCGGGGCTGTGAATTTGCTTTCACTTAAACGTTTTGCAATGGTTTTACGCATTTGAGAAATATCTTCTTCCGTAAATGATTCCTTACCAATAGTGCGACTTCCTCCATTTGAAGGGGCAGCGGCATGATGTAAGTAGTGTTCAATATCTCTTTTTGTTACACGCCCTTCATCTCCACTTCCTGCAATTAATGAAAGTTTAAGATTCTGGTCTTTCGCTAATTTTTTGGCTAAAGGAGATGCTTTTATTTTAGAATCAGAAACAAATGTGGCAGGTCGTGCTACGGGTTCTGCCCTTCTTTCGATAGTAGGCTCTCTCTTAGGTTCAACCTTTTTTTCTTCTGCTTTTTTGGGCTCGGCTTTAACTTCGGTTTTTGCAGGAACTTTATTTTTTTCTTGTTCAAGTATTTTTCCAATGTCTTCACCATCCTTTCCAATAATAGCCAGGATCGCATCTACAGGTGCTCCTTTTTTTTCGGGAATACCAATGTGTAATAATGTACCATTATAAAAGCTTTCAAATTCCATGGTAGCCTTATCACTATCAATTTCAGCCAGTATTTCTCCTGATTTTACTTTGTCACCTACTTTTTTTAACCATTTAGACACAGTTCCTTCCGTCATTGTGTCGCTTAGTTTGGGCATTCTTACTATTTCAGCCATGTTTAGAGATTATAAATTTTAGATTATAGATGATATATTTTTTGCTCCACACCCCTTTTAAAAATAAAAAGTAGAATGTGGTATTTAATCTTTTATATAAGGATAATCAGTTTGTACGTAAACGTCTTTGTAAATTTCACTTGGATCGGGGAAGGGAGACTCTTCAGAAAATTGTATACTCTCGTCTACAATCGCTTTGATTTTTTCTTCCATTTTTTCTACCCCTTTGTCATCCATCCATTTATTTTGTTTTAGCGTAGCAAGCACTTGTTCGATAGGGTCTAGCTTTTTATATTCTTCTACTTCTTCTTTTGTGCGATATGTTCCGGGGTCTGACATGGAATGCCCACGATAGCGGTATGTTTTTATTTCTAATAGAGTAGGGCCCTCGCCTTTTCTTCCTCGTTCAGCAGCCGAAGCAACTGCTTCATGCACAGTTTCACATCTCATACCGTCCACTTGAAAAGAAGGCATATTGTATGCAGAACCTAGTTTATATAAATCATGCACATTAGAAGTTCTTTCTACAGAAGTTCCCATGGCGTAATTATTATTTTCAATAATAAAAATCACAGGGAGTTTCCAGGTCATAGCCATATTAAATGCTTCATGCAATGCCCCTTGGCGAACAGCCCCGTCTCCCATCAGACAAAGAGTAACATTTTTGTTTCCATTATAATGATCAGCAAATGCAATACCTGCTCCTAAAGGAATTTGTGCACCAACAATTCCATGACCACCAAAAAAATTATGCTCTTTCGAGAACATATGCATCGATCCGCCTTTTCCTTTTGAGCAGCCGGTAATTTTTCCATATAGCTCAGCCATAATTTGTTTTGGGTGCACGCCTCTTACAATAGGATGGGCATGGTCGCGATAGGCCGTAATTACTTTATCATTTTTAGTAATCGCTGTTTCACTTCCTGCAGCAATTGCTTCCTGGCCGATATAGAGATGACAAAAGCCACGAATCTTCTGTTGGATATACAATTGTCCGGCACGTTCTTCAAAACGACGCATTAACAACATTTGTTCATACCACCACAAATAAGTTTCCTTAGAAAAAGTTGATTTGTTTTTATCTGCTGATTTTTTCTCTACAACGTTTGGCATATATAGGTTATATGAAGTGGAGCAAATTTATGTTTTTTTTATTACGCTTAACAGTATTTCCCTTATATAAAACTATATTTGTGTTCTAATTTTTTTTATGAAACCCATTAGAGTTGCCATTAACGGTTTTGGAAGAATAGGGAGAACGTTTTGCCGTATTGCCCAACAGAAAAAAGCGATCGAGGTAGTAGCCATCAATGATTTAGCGGATAGTCAAACATTGGCACATCTTTTTAAATATGATTCCATTCATCGTATTTATCCAGGTGATGTAAAAGCAGGCGATGGCTCTATTTCTATTGATGGAAGGAACGTAAAGATATTTTCAGAAAAAAGCCCTGAGAACATTCCTTGGAAAAGCTTAGATATAGATGTAGTAATTGAATCTACCGGGCATTTCCTTGATAAAGAAAGTGCAGGTAAACACATAGCAGCCGGAGCTAAAAAAGTAATTATATCTGCTCCTGCAAAAGATAATGTAAAGGCGGTGGTTTTAGGTATTAATGACTCTATCCTTTCAAACGGAGATACTGTTGTTTCCAATGCTTCTTGTACCACTAACTGTGCTGCCCCCATGATAAAAGTATTGGATGAAAACTGGGGCGTTGAAGATGCATATATCTCTACCATCCATTCTTATACAGGCGATCAGCGCCTGCATGATGCGCCGCATAAGGATTTAAGAAGAGCAAGAGCGGCAGCATTATCCATTATCCCTACCTCTACCGGAGCAGCTAAAGCCATTACTAAAATTTTCCCGCACTTAGAAGGTAAAATAGGTGGGTGCGGTATGCGTGTACCCGTTCCTAATGGTTCGCTTACCGATATTTCATGCATACTTAAAAAAGATACTACTGTAAAAGAGATTAATGAAGCATTTAAAAAGTCTGCTCAAAGTATCTTAAAAGGAATTGTGGAATATACAGAAGAGCCTATTGTTTCGATCGATATTATTGGCAACCCTCATTCCTGCATCTTTGATGCAGAATTTACTTCTGTAGTAGGCAGAATGGTTAAAGTAATTGGGTGGTATGATAACGAGGCAGGGTATTCTAACAGGCTAGCAGAGCTGATCGAGAGAATTCACGGTTTGTAATATTTTAATTCCAATTCTTTCCCGTCAAATATTGCATACGTATAATGGCTGAACCATTCTCCTAAATTAATGTAGCGAGATCCTTTTTCATTTAGTATAATATCAAGAGGCAAATGCCTATGTCCAAAGATGAAATAATCGAAATATTCTTTTTGTAAAATTTCTTTTGAATAGATAACTAACCATTCTTTTTCTCCATGAAAATGCCTGTCGTCTTTTAAAGCCCTGCTTTTTCCTGACCAAAATTCAGCAATGGCAATTCCTAAGTTAGGATGAATTCGAGCAAAAAGCCATTGGCATAACTTACTTGCAAAAACTTTTTTGATGAATTTATATCCATAATCACCCGGACCAAGACCATCGCCATGACCTAAGTAAAATTTCTTCCCATTTATTTCTTTTGTAATCGGCGTTCTATAAATCTTCAAATTTATTTCCTTAGGCAGGTAGTCGAATACCCACATATCATGATTGCCTGTAAAATAATGAAGTTGAATGCCGGAATCGCCCAGCTCAGCTAGCTTTCCCAGCAGGCGAACATATCCTTTTGGAACTACTTTTTTATATTCAAACCAAAAATCAAACATATCTCCCATTAAATAAATTTCAGAAGCTGTTTGTTTAATGGAATCAAGAAAAGCAACGATTTTTTTCTCCCTTATCAAGCTAGTGGCATGATCAGGCACCCCAAGGTGAAAATCAGATAAAAAGTAAATCATTCGGACGAAGATACTTAGGAATTATGATATCTCTTATTCAAATTATTTTAATGCCTGTTTCACTATAATAGGATTACTTTTTCAATTGCTGTATTTTCCATTTTTATTCCATTTGCTTAATTACTTTTGAGTTTCTTAAAAGAAGGTTTTATTTTTAATAGCACCCTTGCTGTACTAAATTAGTTTATGATTAATAAAATTTTAAAAGAAATCGCCAGTCTTTATAAGGCAGTTCGTCTTTTATCTATACTGTTTTTTTCTTTTTTATCAATTTCATGTATAGAAGGCATTTCGGTTCCACAACCTGAGTTTGAACGGCTTTTTGGAAAATGGAAGTGGATCGAATCATCAGGCGGTTTTGCAGGGCAGATCCTTTCTCCTTCAACAGAGCATTATGAAAAATATATAGAATATTTGCGTAAGGGTATACATAAGGTGTATAAGAATGATAAGAAAGAATCTCAAATGAAATTTAAATTTAAAGAAGGCAAATCTATTTTTTCTCATAAGCCCGGTTATTTAATCGAGTATGCGGATGGTCGTATACAATCATTTAAATTCGGAGGGAAAGATACATTGTATATATATGAAGAGTGTATGGATTGTTATTCTCATCTCTATATAAAACAAAAGTGACCCCCTCTTTATTAAATAAAGAGATAAAAACAATACATGCAATTGATTAGTAGAGAACAGACAGCAGTTAGAACGATTTATTTTAGTATTGCTACAAGTTGTGGATTAGCGTTGCTTAAATGGGTAGTAGGGTATTTCGGTAATTCCTATGCGTTAATTGCAGATGCTATTGAATCTACTTCTGATATTTTTTCTTCCATTATTGTTCTTATTGGATTGAAATATGCAAATAGACCTGCCGATGATAATCATCCATACGGTCATGGACGTGCTGAGCCGCTGGTTACTTTTCTTGTAGTGGTTTTTTTAGTGGCACTGGCAGCTATCATTGCCCATGATAGTATTAAAAATATCCGTACTCCACATGAGTTGCCTAAATCCTATACTTTAATTGTACTTGGTGTTATCATTGTCTGGAAAGAAATTTCTTACCGTATTGTGATAAAAAAAAGCAAACAAACAAGCAGTACCTCTTTAAAAGCAGATGCATGGCATCATCGAAGTGATGCAATAACATCTGTAGCGGCATTTATTGGTATTTCTGTTGCACTTTCTTTAGGTAAAGGTTATGAAGCGGCCGATGATTGGGCTGCTCTTTTCGCCTCCGGGTTTATTTTATACAATAGCTATTTAATATTTCGACCTGCTCTTGCCGAGATGATGGATGAACATGTCTATGACGACTTAATTAATTCGATTCGACATGTAGCACAAGAGGTGAATGGAGTCATTGCTACTGAGAAATGTTTTATTCGTAAAGCAGGTATGAAATATCATGTTGATCTGCATGTGACCGTTAGTGCTGTTATTTCTGTTAAAGAAGGACATGATATTGCTCATACATTAAAAGATACATTAAAAAGTAAACTGCCAGAATTGGGTCATGTATTAATTCACATTGAGCCTAATGAGTAGTAGCATAAACTTTATTATAAAATAATTATATGCATATACCTAAGTTGTTTGAAATAACAGAAAATACAATTATAGAACGTATGATAAAAGAAATAAGCTTTGCTACGCTTATTTCAAAAGGTTCCTCTTTTCCGGTAGGCACACATATACCTTTGGAGCTGGAATTAAATGAGAAAGGAGAAAAGGTTTTATGGGGCCATTTGTCAAAAGCAAATCCTCAATGGAAAGATTTTCAAAAAGATGAAAATGTATTGGCGGTATTTCTTTCACCCGTTAACCATTACATATCCTCTTCCTGGTACAACCATCCGAATGCGCCTACCTGGAACTATATAAGTGTACATATAAGCGGTACAATAAAAATTATTGAAGGGGAGAAGTTGTGGGAATCTGTACGAAGATTAACAAACCGCCATGAGCAAACATCGGCACATCCTGTTTCTCTAGATACGCTTCCTAAATCTGTACAAGAGCAAATGAACGGCATAGTGGGGATAGAAATAAGTATTAAAAAATCAGAGGCGGCTTTTAAAATGAGTCAAAATAGAAGTGATGAAGATTATAAAAATATTATTCAAGAGCTGCGTCTGAAAAAAGATGTACTAGCAAACCTTATGGCAGATATAATGGAAAAACAAAGAAGCTAAGCCTTTCTTGTCTTTTTTATGTGTGTAAATGTTCTCCATTCGGGGATCACTAATTTTTAAATCAGCTAATTACCACATCAGCTAATTTGTATCTTCGCTTTACATTTTTTAAAGATGTCTGTTTACGAAAAATACGAACCTGTTATTGGATTGGAAGTACACATTCAGTTGCTTACCAAAAGCAAAGCATTCGCTTCTGATTCTACGGAATTTGGCGCTTTACCTAATACGAATGTAAGTGTTATCACATTGGGACATCCGGGTACTTTGCCAAAAGCTAATAAGCAGGTAGTTGAATTTGCGGTACGTTTGGGTGTTGCTTGTAATTGCACCATTACGAAAGA
>CAZCJN010000100.1:0-8846 GCA_964498865.1 uncultured Bacteroidia bacterium | reverse complement strand
AAAATATAAGAGAAGTCGTTGATGATCTTCGTATCGCCAAATGCTTTTTTAATATGATTCAGCTCTAATATTTTTTTACCCAGGCGGTTCATTTTTACACTGAGCTCCAACTTTTTCTCCTCCTGTTTACTAAATACTTTATCTTTTATATCATGGAATGCATCTACACGCGACTTTGATTTTGTGCCTCGTGCGCGTGGCATTTTTCGTACCCATTCCAATTCCCGCTTGTAAAGATTTTTTGCCTTGTCCATTTCGCTGCCTTCCATTTCTTCACGTTCGGCTTTTTTCTCTATGTAGTATTGAAAGTTTCCTTTATAAGGATATATTTTTTTGTTATCTATTTCTATGATCTCGTTGCAAACGCTGTCAAGGAAATACCGGTCATGGGTAACCAATAATAAAGTAAGGTCTTTATTTACTAAATAATTTTCTAACCATTCTATCATTTCTACATCCAGGTGATTGGTAGGTTCGTCCATGATAAGTAATTGAGGTTCATCAATCAACACCTTGGCAAGGGCCACACGTTTTTTCTGCCCGCCGGACAACACCCCAATTTTTTTATGCAGGAAAGCAATCTTTAATTGTTGTAATACTTCCTTTACTTTTGATTCTACCTGCCAGGCATCCATATGGTTCATTGCCTCGGTAGCTTTTTCCAGGCGAAGGGTGGTTTTGTCGTTTACGTCTGCTTCAAAATCTTCTAAAGCAAAATCATATTCCCTAACTGCATTCAGTATGGGATTATCTGTTTTGTAAATCGTTTCTTCTACGGTATCGTCCTCATCAAAAACCGGATTTTGTTTGAGGTAGGTAACAGCAAGGTCATTACGGAAAGTTACTTTTCCTTCATCGGCAATCTCTTCCCCGGTAATTATTTTAAGTAAGGTTGATTTTCCTGCTCCGTTCTTTGCAATGAGCCCTATGCGTTGTCCTTTATTAAGCCCGAAACTTATTTTGTTGAATAGAACTTTTGTGCCGTATGCTTTTGAAATGTTTTCTATTGAAAGGTAATTCACAATTTTGTAATTTGATGATTGGCTAATATGCTGATTAGCGAATGGTGTTTAGTATATGTTTTCTGTGTTAATCGCTATATGGGTTGGGCGTGCTTGCTGTTTTTTTCTTTTTTACTCTGGGCTTTATAGGTTCTTCGTGAAAGTAATATCTTAAATCAAGCGAAAGATAATTCCCCGATAATTTTATGGATGATATGACCTTATCAGGCATGTATTGAATGGAAGAGTTGTAAAAGTAAGAGAAGGGTAAATGATACGATGCGCCCAGGTAGAAGTAGCCTGATTTTTTTGTTCGGTACTCACAACCTGTATTGAATAAGGATGAAAATTGAAACAGAGAGTGACGTTTTGAAAAGTGGAAAAAGTAATCGTTGTACGATTTGATATTAGTAGGATACATATCTACGGAAACTCCTGCGGATGCATTCATGAACAGGTGTTTTGCCAGTTGAAGAAAAATCAATCCTTGCAGAGGTATTTCATAACCTATTATTTTAAAATCAGATGAGTTGGTAAAACCGGTGTCGTTAAGCGTAAGTTGGTAGAGCCGTTTTGTATAGTTAATTCCGGTTTCAAAAGACAGTCTTTTTGTAAATCCCCTCCGTACGATCATTCCTAAGCACACTCCTTGGTCTTGTTCGATCGAAAAATCAATACCCTTTTGAGAAACGGTTTTAGTTCCTGTACCAAAGAAAGCGCTGGGTAAAATAGGTTTGTATTGGAACCCTGCTGTAAAAATATTTTCCTGGGAAAAGCCTACAGAAGTAAATACCACAAACAGAATTGCCGGATAAAGTAACCCGATTTTATATTTCTTCACTGTCATTAATCTCCGTCAAGCAGGTTGCCCAATCCTCCCAGTAAACTTCCTTCTTCTTTTCTTGAGCCGCGTGCAAATTGTAATATTCTGCCGGCAAGACGGCTAATGGGTATCGATTGTATCCATACTTTTCCGGGGCCGGTTAAGGTTGCATAAAATAATCCTTCACCGCCAAAGATGCTGTTCTTTATCCCGCCAATAAATTGTATATCATAATGCACAGTGTTGGTGAAGGCAACAATACAGCCTGTATCTACTTTTAATGTTTCTCCTTGTCTTAAGTCTTTTTCTAAAATATGTCCGCCTGCATGTACAAAAGCCATTCCGTCGCCTTCCAGTTTTTGCATGATGAACCCTTCACCACCGAATAAACCTGTGCCTAGTCTTTTTTGAAATTCAATACCTACCGATACACCTTTAGCAGCACACAAGAAAGAATCTTTCTGGCAGATCATTCTTCCGTTTAATAAGGATAGATCCATAGGAATGATCTTCCCCGGATAGGGAGCGGCAAAGGTTACGTGTTTCTTTCCTCCTGCATTGTTCGTGTAAACGGTCATGAAAAGATTTTCTCCCGTAAGCAATCGTTTGCCTGCTGAAAAAAGCTTTCCCATAAGCCCGTCACCTTCTTTTCCGGAACCGTCGCCGAAAAGAGTTTGCATTTGAATACCATCTTCCATCATCATGAAGCTGCCCGGTTCAGCAATAACTGATTCTTGCGGGTCGAGCTCAATGGCTACGCATTGCATTTCTTCGCCCGTAATTTTATAATCTATTTCGTGATTAGTTTTCATGGGTTTAGTGTTTTATAGTTTTATTTCAAATAAACTCAAATTTATACAATCATAATGTTTGGGCAAATCCATACTGGGAGTAGGGGTGATGATGCCTAAAAAGGTAAAGCCGCATTTTTGATAATGATCAATCAGCTTCGGATTATCTCCCCAAGTATCAAGGCGTATGAATTTTTTACCTTTCTCCTTTGCATGTTCCTTACACCACTTAATAATTTCTACTACAAAGTTACGGCCTCTGAATTTATCATGGGTTACTATCCTGTGAATGTAAATGGAAGGGTCTTTATCTTTTTCTTTCCATATGAAAGGATCGGAATAGGTGATAGCGAAGACGCAGGCAATGGTATCATCTATTATTATTTTCCATTGACGTTTTTCTTTTATCTCTTTCTCTACTAATTCCCGGTCAAATCCCTGCCAGTGTTTATGAAAAACTTTTTTCTGATATTCAACTGCCATATCGTAAAACCGGAATATTTCGTCAATATCTTCTTGTGTACTATGTTGAATGGTAAGCATAGAAAATTACATATTACGTCTGTACTGTCCGCCCACTTCAAATAAAGATTTGGTGATCTGGCCCAATGAACAATATTTTGCGGCTTCCATTAATTCGGCAAAAATATTTTTGTTATGAATAGCTGCCTGCTGAAGTTTTTTAAGTGATTCGGTTGACTCTTGCGAATATTTTTTGTGAAGGTTTTGAATGGTTCTTATCTGTTCTTCTTTTTCTTCTTCGGTAGCGCGTATCACTTCTTTAGGAAGAACAGTAGGAGATCCTTTAGACGAAAGGAACGTATTTACTCCTATGATCGGAAATTCACCGGTGTGTTTTTGCATTTCATAATACAAACTCTCTTCCTGTATTTTACTTCTTTGATACATGGTTTCCATAGCGCCTAGTACGCCACCCCGTTCCGTGATGCGATCAAATTCGGCATATACAGCCTCTTCAACAAGATCAGTTAATTCTTCAATGATGAAAGAGCCTTGAAGTGGGTTCTCATTTTTTGCCAACCCTAATTCTTTATTGATGATGAGCTGTATGGCCATTGCCCTGCGTACCGATTCTTCGGTAGGGGTTGTAATGGCTTCGTCATAAGCATTGGTGTGCAGCGAATTGCAATTATCGTAGATAGCATACAATGCTTGTAGTGTAGTGCGGATATCGTTAAAATCTATTTCTTGTGCATGTAAACTTCTGCCCGATGTTTGAATGTGATACTTGAGCATTTGAGAACGTTCATCGGCACCGTATTTATCGCGCATGGCTTTTGCCCATATTCTTCTTGCAACCCTGCCTATTACAGCATATTCCGGATCAACTCCATTGGAAAAAAAGAACGAAAGGTTAGGGCCGAAGTCATTAATGCTCATGCCCCGGCTTAAATAATATTCTACATAGGTAAATCCGTTCCCTAACGTGAATGCCAATTGAGAGATAGGGTTCGCGCCCGCTTCTGCAATATGATAACCACTGATGGAAACAGAATAAAAATTTCTTACTTTATTATTGATAAAATATTCCTGCACATCGCCCATCATGCGCAAGGCAAATTCGGTAGAGAAGATACAGGTGTTCTGCGCCTGGTCTTCTTTTAATATATCCGCCTGTACCGTTCCGCGTACTTGTTTGAGCGTTTCTACTTTTATTTTTTCATAAACGTCTTTTGGCAATACTTTGTCGCCGGTAACGCCAAGTAGCATCAGCCCTAATCCGTCATTCCCTTCAGGAAGGGTAGCGTTGTATTTGGGGCGCGGTACATTCCGTTCTTTATAAATGGCATCGATCTTCTTTTGTATCTCTGCTTCTAATTTATTTTGCTTAATGTATAGCTCGCACTGCTGGTCAATGGCAGCATTCATGAAAAAGGATAGCAGCATAGGGGCAGGGCCATTAATGGTCATGCTCACCGATGTTTTAGGATCGGCAAGATTAAAACCGGAATATAATTTCTTAGCATCATCCAAACAACAAATGGAAACCCCCGAGTTACCGATCTTTCCATAAATATCCGGACGATGGTCCGGGTCATTGCCGTAAAGCGTTACGCTGTCGAAGGCCGTTGATAAACGTTTAGCAGGCATGGCCAATGAAACATAGTGAAAGCGTTTGTTGGTTCTTTCGGGGCAGCCTTCACCGGCGAACATTCGGGTAGGATCTTCTCCTTCCCGTTTGAACGGATAAATACCCGATGCAAAGGGAAACTCTCCCGGTACATTTTCGGATAAAGACCAGCTGAGGATTTCTCCCCATGATTTGAACTTTGGCAAAGCCACTTTCGGAACCTGGGTATGGGAAAGCGATTCGGTATGCGTTTTTATTTTTATTTCCTTGTCGCGTACTTTAAAGGAATAAAATTCATCTCTGTACGTTTTTGTTTTTTGAGACCAATCTTCAATCAGCTTCCAGTTTTTAGGATCCAGCTCTAATTTTATCCTGTCGAATTCAGCTTGCAACACTTTTACAATGTCCTGATTTTTTTTCTTTTCAAACGTACCTATGGTTAGATGAAGGGCATATAACTTTTCGGCGATGTCGCTTTGTGTTTTTACCCATGCATCGTATTTACGATTGTTCTCTGTTATTTCAGAAAGATAGCGGGTGCGGGCAGGAGGGATGATGTAAATTTTTTCACTCATCTCTTTTGTTATTTCAAACTTTGATAGCAATGCCGCTCCTGTCTTCTCTTTTATTTTATCCATCACCGCTTTGTAAAGCGAATTAGTTCCCGGGTCGTTGAATTGGGAAGCAATGGTTCCGTATACCGGCAGGCTGTCATCGCTTGCATCAAATAGCTGGCGGTTGCGCTTGTATTGTTTTTTTACATCGCGCAGCGCATCCATGGCACCGCGTTTGTCGAACTTATTAATAGCGACTACATCGGCAAAATCAAGCATGTCTATTTTTTCGAGCTGGGTAGCAGCACCAAATTCAGGCGTCATTACATATAATGAAACGTCTGAATGATCGATGATCTCCGTATCACTTTGCCCAATGCCCGATGTTTCTACCAATACCAGGTCGAAGCCGGCCGTTTTTAATATGTTAACCGCATCGCCTACATGCTTGCTCATGGCAAGGTTGCTTTGGCGTGTAGCCAGCGAACGCATGTATACACGATCGTTGCGGATGGAGTTCATTCGTATTCTATCGCCCAGCAATGCACCGCCTGTTTTTTTCTTGGAAGGATCGATTGAAATGATGCCTATGGTTTTATCCGGAAAATCAAGTATGAACCGGCGTACCAATTCATCTACTAAAGAAGATTTACCGGCACCTCCTGTTCCGGTAATACCAAGAATAGGCGTTTTTAATTTCGATGCTTTTTCTTTTATTTTATCAAGAACAGGTTTGCTTTCTGAAGGAAAATTTTCTGCAGCAGAAATTAAACGGGCAAGGCCTTTTTTATCTTTTACGGATAAATGAGTTATTTCTCCGTTGAGGTTATTGCCAAAAGGGTAATCACAGGATTTTAATACATCATTGATCATTCCTTGTAAACCCATGTGCCTGCCATCATCAGGGTGATAAATGCGGGTGATGCCATACTTATGCAGCTCTTCTATTTCAGAAGGGAGAATGGTTCCGCCCCCGCCGCCAAATATTTTGATGTGTCCGGCTCCTTTTTGTTTCAGAAGGTCGTACATGTATTTTAAATATTCCATGTGTCCGCCCTGGTACGAGGTCATGGCAATGGCATGAGCATCTTCCTGGATGGCGCAATCCACCACTTCTTCTACCGAACGATCATGACCTAAATGAATTACCTCCGCGCCCGTGCTTTGCATGATGCGGCGCATGATGTTAATGGCAGCATCATGCCCATCGAATAAAGAGGCAGCCGTTACAATGCGTATTTTATTTTTAGGCTGATAAGCGGTTTCCGTTTGCATATTCTATTATAAAAATGAAATAAAGCGAATTTAAGAAATTGCATGAAGCTAATGAGTATAAATGCAGTTTGGAATTTGACATAATTGTATATGCCTTCTGTATTAGGAGATACTGTCTTCTATTTTGTCCAACGCGCCTGAACAAGGCAGCCGCCGGGCTTTTCTTTGGTAAACAATTTATTTCTAATTTCAACGGCGAACTTCGACCAACATGAATTTGCCGACATTCCGCGGGCTGCCTTACCGATACCCGCTCTGCGGAAAGCCTGCAGAACATCGGCAAGTTCAGGTGCGTTGTGTGCAATTTGAACCAGCCATAATATGGAAACATACATAGAGAAATTAGAGAACCAAATACAATCACTTTTCCCTTTAATTGACAAATTATGTGACAACTCTACAATTCACTATCGAGATTTGAACTGTGATGATTCAGGCGTTGTGTTCTTAGGTTTCGACTACTATTTATGGTCAAAAAAAGACCTTGCTGGACAAATAAAATTAAAAGAACTGTATTTTAAATTTTGTGAGGATTTTAATTTTCTTTTAGTAAAGACAAATAAGCAGGTGCAAAAAGAATTAGAAAAAGCAAACGCTCAAAATATACATACAATTGAACAGACAAAAGCTTATACAAACATAGAAGGAACCAAGCAGCTTTTTAGGAATAACTTAAAAAAATATTCTGACTACTTACAAATTTTGAAATCAAGTGAAGAAAGGCAAACATTAGTTATTCCTGACACAAATTCTCTTATTCAATACCCTGACCCAACTAATTATAAGAAAATACCGCCATCACAGAGTTTTGACTTTATTATACTTCCAACTGTATTAAGTGAATTGGATAAACTAAAAATTATTCATAGAGATGACAACTTCCGAACAAAAGTCAAATCAATAATTACACGACTGAAAGGATTTAGAACGCAGGGCGACATTCTTCAAGGAATTACGGTTGACAAAACCATTAAAGTTAAAATGATTGCCTCTGAACCAAATTTTACGCAGACTTTAAATTGGCTCGACTCTGAAAATATGGATGATCGAATTATTGCATCTGCATTGGAAATTCAAAAAGCCAAACACAATAGTTTAATTATCATTGTAACTGGAGATATTAATTTACAAAACAAAGCACAGATGGCTAATTTAGAATTTTATGACACTGACAATTTATAAACTGCACACAACATCGTATTGGCAATAGTGGCGCGGACAGTAATAAACTCAACAATTCATTTTTAATAATTCCATTTATTCTTTCCGCAACAGCATTTGAATAGGGATCATAAGATTCTGTCATGCTACAGACAATCTTGTTTTTTAATAGCAATGCCTGATAGTCAACAGAGCAATATTGAATGCCTTTATCGGAGTGGTGTATTAATGTTGTCTTAGGATACTCTCTTGTTTTAACCGCCATTTGTAAAGATCTAAGTACACCGCTGGTATTTAAACTGTCGGATAAATCATAGCCAACTATTTTTTTGGAATATGCATCGGTAATGAGAGCCAGATAAGTGTTGTTATGACAGCAATTAACATAGGTAATATCTGATACCCAGACTTGTTCCGGATGATTGATAGATAACTCTTTTATCAGGTCTTTATGTTTATAAAACCTGTGATGAGTATTGGTTGTCACCCTGTAATTCCTTTTAGGATAAAGAATCAGATGATTGGCTTTTAAAATGCTGAATAATTTATCTCTGCCAACCTGAAGTAATTCCAAACGATCCTCAAGAAGGTGATATAGCTTTCTGGTTCCAATACGTGGCATTCTTGATCTAATGGGTAATACCAACTTTATCACTTGTTCTGCTATGGTTTGTCGTTTTCTTTTTGCTTTAATTTTACGGTAATAAACCTGTCTGTTTACCCCGAACAATGCACAGGTAGAAACTACTGTTTCTTTGTTTTTTTCTCTGTAGTGGTCAATTGTCCGGGTAAGGAGTTTTTTCGGATGGCAATATTGTATTCCTTTTCCGCAAGGTCTATCATCATGTCAAAAATGATGGCCTTTTTATCAGATGTTTCCACCTGCTTCTCGAGGTATGCTTTCTGCTTTTCAAGCAGCTTTACTTGTTGCTCAAGCTCTAAGATCTTTTGCTCCGATGTTTTAGGCATGTGGGAAGGAGTTTGGTTTTCCCAATCAAAGTTCCCAAATTTTCTTAACCATGATACAACGGTTGAACGAGCCTGGATGCCATACTTGCGGCAAGCTGAAACGGTGGACAATTCGCCACATTCTACCTCTTGTACTACCTGCAATTTAAAAGACATGCTATAGTCCTTCTGCGTTCGCTT
>CAZCJN010000099.1:0-8890 GCA_964498865.1 uncultured Bacteroidia bacterium | reverse complement strand
GGCCTGATCTTGTTTATCAAACCGGCATATCAACTAATAATCATATAAGTTTATCAGGTGCATCAGATGCGACTGCATATTATTTCTCGGCAGGATATACTGATCAAAATGGATTTATCAAAAAGAATGAGTTTCAAAGAAAATCCATTCGCTTTAATATTGATCAAAAAGTACTAAAGCCAATTAAAGTTGGTGCAAATGTGGGCTACTCATCAAGTTTCGGCTCTGCTCCAAATACAGGATCATTACCCGGAGAAGGTTTTGGAACCGGTGGGCTAGGACGCTTAGCTTTTGTTACTGCACCTAACGTCGCTCCATATAATCCTGATGGCTCTTTCAACATTACCAATTCAAACACCATTGGACAGGGCAATAATCTTAGCCAATCAGGGTTTTACAACCCTGTTATGATCTTAGAAAAAAACACTTTCACATCTACCAGCGACCACATCACAGGATCTATTTATGCAGAGGTGAACATTTTTAAATTTTTACGATATAAATCCACCTATCTTATAGATAATAATTCAATAGAAACATCATCTTACCTCAACCCTTTACATGGGGATGGGTTTACCAACAAAGGCGTTGCAGCTAATTCGAACAGCAAACTAAATAGATCCGGATTAATCAATCAATTAGACTTTAATCAATCCTTTTCAGAAGCTCATAACATAGCCTTCTCTGCAGGTATTGAAGAATTGTATTCCATGACAGAGTCATGGGGAGGATCTAGGCAAAAAGTAGCCGATGATTTTTTTAACACTTATCAAGGTAATTATCTGACCGAAAATACTCCTGCCGGATTAAATTTCCAAGGAGAAAATGGCTTTTTATCGTATTTCGGGATTGCAGAGTATGACTTCAAAAAGAAATATTTTCTACGTGCATCTGCACGTAGAGACGGATTTTCCGGATTAGCAGATGGAAACAAATACGGGAATTTTGGTGGTGCATCAATAGGATGGACAATATCAGAAGAAAGTTTTTATAAAAACCTATCGATCAGCAATACTATAGATAATATTAAGATACGTGCCAGCTATGGAAAAGTTGGCAACATGGGTTTACCCGATTTTGGTTCCCTCTCCTTATACAACTCTGGATTATACGGAGATGTAAACACCATTACTTATGCTCAAGCAGGAAATCCTTACCTAAAGTGGGAAACAAGTACAAAATCTGACATAGGAATAGTGGTCGGCTTATTAAAAGACAGGTTCCAATTTGAAGCAAGTTATTTCAATAACAACATAAATGGACTTGTATTAAATGCGCCTCAGGCCCCTTCGAAAGGTATTCCCAATAACTCGATATTGATAAACGTCGGCTCAATGTATAATAAAGGGATTGAGTTAAGTTTAGAATCAGCAAATATTTCCAAGTCTAATTTCACATGGACATCTAATATTAACTTCACGACTTTAGCAAATGAAGTAACCTCCTTAACAGATAACAATGCTGATATTGTTGGAACAACATCTAACTTGGAGCAAACTAATATTACTCGTTTGGGTTATTCTTTAGGGAGTATATATGCAGTTAGGACTACAGGTGTAAATCCTGCGAATGGTAACCGCATATTTCTCAATAAAGACGGAAAACAAGTTCAGTTCTGCCATGTTGTACCAGCCGGACAAAGCAGATGGACATACATGGATGGCACCTCTGCCCCTGCGATTACTGGTGCTGATGCTGTAGTTATCGGTAATGCGCTTCCAAAATGGTACGGAGGTTTTAACAACACCTTCAAGTTCAGAGATGTAATAGACTTGAACATAGGTATTACTTTTTCAGGAGGGAACTATGTTTATAACGGAAGTAAAGCAGGTATGCGCGATCAACGCTTTTGGAATAATTCAACCGATGTATTACATCGATGGACTACCGATGGCCAAGTAACTGACATACCCAAAGTCGTATTTGGCGATAACGTATCAAACGGATCGGCTTTTGCTATATCTGAAAATGTAGAAAAAGCAGATTTCATAAAATTCAGAAACATAGCGTTAGGATATACATTTACTGAAAAAGTATTTGGGAAAACAGGTATTACTTCTTTGAGAGCATATGCGCAAGTAAGTAATATATATACTCTTACCAAATATACTGGTTCTGACCCTGAGGTTTCTTCAAATGGTAACAGCAACTTAACTCCTAGTGTTGACCGTAATACAGTACCGCAAGCAACCACCTATACTTTTGGTATCAATTTAACACTATAATCATAAACTGAATAATTCCTATTTAAAATATGAATATCAATAAACGTATTAAGCAAACAATTGCAGCAATAGTTTGCACTCTCCCTGTATTTGGAATGATATCTTGCCATAAAGATATTTTAAACCCAAAACCAAAAACACAAATCGCCGAAGCAAATGCGTTTGATACTCCTGAAAGAGTATTAGCACAGGTATATGGGCTGTACGATGCACTTAAGTCAGGTAATTTTCTGGGTGGAAGATATTTAATTTATAATGATATAAGAGGTGAGGAGTTTATAAATAGGCTCACCAATGGTGTAACAGGGTTACAAACCTGGAATCACACCTTATCTTCTTCAACTAACGAAGTACAAAATTTATGGGTTGCTATTTATGCTGCAGTTAACAGAATCAATGTATTTCTAAAAGGACTAAATGATAACAAGGATAAAATAGACCCCAACTTATTCAAACAATACACTGCAGAAGCAAAATTTATGCGTGCATTATGTTATTATGATCTGCTGACATTATATGCCCGCCCTTATGCAGACGGCAATGGAAGTAAACCCGGTATGCCCCTTCGCATGCAGGCAGAAACTACTACCGCTAATAATGATCTTGCAAGGAGTTCTGTTCAGACAACCTATGATGTTATTTTAGCTGACTTGAACGCAGCGGAGGCTGACCTTCCCTCTTCTTATTCATCTTCCGCTCTTAACGTAACGAGAGCACACAAAAACACTGCTATTGCCCTTAAAACAAGAATATTATTATCAATGGGAAGATACTCAGATGTAGTTAATGAAGCATCTAAAATTGTGTCAGGAAGTGCTCCATACCAAGCACCGAATGGTGTAGCACATAAATTAGAAGCCAATGTTACTACCCCATTTACGAATTATACTACAACAGAATCTATATTTTCTATGCCCATGACCGATACAGATGCTCCGGGCGTACAAAACCAGTTATGTTATTATTATAATGTTCCCGGGCTTGGAAATGGCGAGTATTTCATTAATAAAACCGGGAGTGGAATATTTACTGATACTTCATGGAAAGCTACTGATGCAAGAAAAGTAAATTTTCTTATTGTATCCGGGACCAATACCTATCTAAAGAAATTTAACAAACCTTCTCCGTTTACAGACTATGTGCCTGTTATCAGATATGCAGAAATTTTACTTAATTATGCAGAAGCTGCTGCAGAAAAAGGAGACCTTACAAAAGCTGTAGAATTATTAAAAGCAGTACGCAACCGCTCAGATGCAACCTATGTCTTTGCTACTACAACAGTAGATACAAAAGATAAAATAATAGCAAGAATACTTATTGAAAGAAGAATTGAGTTGTTAGGAGAAGGATTCCGATCTATTGATATTTTAAGACGATTACAAACAATACCGAGTAAATCAACTGTAAATTCTATTACTCCTTGGCAACAAGAGTACATTTGGCCAATACCCAGCAATGAATTACTGGCAAATAAACTAATGACTCCTAATTAACCCCTCGGCTACAACTTTGATAATTGAAGAGATAATTTCTTACCTGAAAATTATCTCTTCAATTACTTTTTCACCGGCCTCATCATTAAGCATTACAATAAGTTTTTCCCTGGAATAGAAGAGTTCCTGCTTAAGAGGAGCTGAGTTAAGATGGAGATAAAGTTTTTTATTGGAAATATAGATTTGCTGCGTATGTTTTGCAATCATAGGGCCCATTTGCTTATTCCAGCCATCAATTATTTTTTGTTCAGCCAATTTACCGGATAAACGGGTGGTTTTTAAAAAATCATTAATAGCTGATTTTATATTTTGCTCGATAGATGACATATGATTTTTTTTGTGACTGTAACCCGCTTTAGAGAAAAACAAAGATAGGAATTAACTTTGGGCAATTTCGCCATCTCTCACATTAAATATTTTCATCTCTGATTTTATTACCTTAAAAAGAGTTTTAATACGATCTTCATTTGTATCTGTAATAAATACCTGGCCGAATTCATCGGTGCTTAACACATCTATTAAACGTTTTAACCGGTTTTCGTCCAACTTATCGTAAATATCATCTAACATCAATATGGGCTTTACCCGTTTTTGCAACCTAATGAATTCATACTGTGAAAGCTTTACAGATAGCAGATACGACTTCTGTTGACCTTGTGAAGCAAATTTTTTTATCGGGTAATCATTCATTTTAAACTCCCAGTCGTCTTTATGTATACCTACCGTAGTATATTCCATGATCCTGTCTTTATCAATGGATTCATTAAGTAAAGCCTCAAAATCTCCTTTATCCAATTGAGATTTATAGGTCAACCCTACCCTTTCTTTATCTGCTGAAATAGCAGAATAATATTTTTGAAATACGGGTAAGAGTTCCAAAGATATTTTTTTTCTTTTTTCATAAATTCTATTACCCGATTCTACTAACTGCCTGTTCCAAATGCCTAAGACATCAGCATCAAATCCTGTTTTTGAAAAATTCTTTAACTGAGCATTGCGTTGCTGTAATGCTTTGGTATAAGTAATAATATCTTCTAAGTATTGCCTGTCATACTGAGCAATAATGCTATCTATAAATTTTCTGCGGGTTTCACTGCCATCAAATATTAACTCAATATCAGACGGGGAAGACATAACAACGGGAAAGTTACCTACGTGGTCTGCAAAACGAGCAACTTCATTTTTATTCACCTTAACTTGTTTGCGCTCTCCTTTTACCTGGGCGCAATATACCTCATCTTCATTTTCTCCTTGCTTAAAGCCTCCTTGAATTAAAAACAAATTAGAATCTGGATGAATATTCTGCAAATCAATTAAATTAAAATAGCTTTTAGTAAAAGACAGGTAATAGATAGCATCCAATAAATTAGTCTTTCCGCCACCATTATCTCCTACTATGCAATTAAATTTTTCAGAGAAATGAAGGTTAAGCTGAGAATAGTTCTTAAATCCTACAACCGATATTTTATATAAAATCAACTTATTCATTAATTGGTACAAAGGTAAAAAGTTACTAAGCAGTAAATTACAGGCTGCTGATCTTGTCACTACATAAATTATTTAACCCACAATTCATAGGAAAACAGGGGTATGTTCCTAATAAAATAATTTTATCTTTGCCCTCCTTAATATAAAACCATGTCAGTAGAAAAAGACCAACCTGTTCTTGATGTTCAAGAAACCATTGGAAAAGCAGAGCAATACATTGAAAGCAATAAAAAAAGTTTATCGATCATAATAGGCTCTGTTATTGTGCTTGTTGGCGGATACTTTGCCTGGAAAAAATTATATGTTGCCCCTCTTGAAACAGAGGCACAGGAACAAATGTTCGTTGCTGAACGTTATTTTGAAAAAGACTCATTAGCAAAAGCTATTAACGGTGATGGTCAGTTTTTAGGGTTTAAGGACATCGTGGATAAATATAGCCTTACCAAATCCGGAAATCTCGCACACTTATATCTAGGACTTAGCTACCTGCATACAGGAAAATACGAAGAAGCGATGGGTGAGTTGGCAGAATACGACGGCGGAGACCTCATGTTATCTCCGATTGCTATTGGGGCACAAGGCGATGCTCTTTCAGAACTCGGAAAAAAAGAGGATGCTGTAGAAAAATACATGAAAGCTGCAGAAACCAATCCAAACGATTTTACTACACCTATCTATTTAATGAAAGCAGCCTTGATCTATGAATCGGACAATAAGTTCTCTGATGCTGTTAAGATCTACGAACAGCTTAAAACAGATTATTCCGAAACAAGGGAAGGAAAAGAAGCTGACAAGTATATTTCTCTTGCAAAAATCAAAGGAGGTATAGAATAAGCTTTGTTCCTAATGTCGTCTGCGCTTAGAAAAAAGACTCGTTTAAATATTCCCGCTAATATTATTTCTCGTTTGTATATTGGTATTGCTGTTTCTGAATGGCATACCGATGTAACGGAAAAGCTATTCAAAGGTGCAGAGAAATTTCTCTTACAATCAGGGGTTAAAAAAGAAAATATTTTACGCATGAATACACCAGGCAGCTATGAACTTCCGCTAGCAGCCCAAATGCTATTAAACCGAAAATGCGATGCTGTTATTTGCTTAGGATGTGTAATAAAAGGTGAAACCGATCATTATGAATTTATTTGCTCGGCCGTTGCAAAAGGTGTTATGGATGTTGCCCTTAAATACAATAAACCTGTAGCATTTGGAGTATTAACGACAAATAACTTAAAGCAGGCACTTAACCGTGCAGGCGGCAAGTTTGGAAATAAAGGAGAGGAAGCTGCAGAGGTTATTTTAAAAATGATTTAATAACCGTTTCTTTTTCATCTTTTTTTTTACATTTGCAACCCTTTGCAAGAAGGAGGGATGGTCCGAAGGACTCCTTCGGAGATGAGTGGTAGAAATCAGCGGTTTTTTTCCGAAAGCTATTTTTCGGAGTTAAACTGAAAAGCAGTAAGAAATGTTCTTTGTATATATTTTAAAAAGCTTAAAAGACTACAGATATTATTATGGTAGTACAGAAAATTTAGAAAGCAGAATAGAACACCATAATAAAGGAAAAGTAAAATCGACTAAGCATAGAAAACCATTTATATTACATTATAAAGAAACTTTCTATACACGCAAAGAAGCAATGAGTCGAGAAAGGTTTTTTAAATCTATTGATGGATATCTTTGGTTAAAAGAAAATAAGGTTATTTAGGAACGGAGGGATGGATGAGTGGTTGAAATCAGCGGTTTGCTAAACCGCCGTGCGGTTGAAAAGCCGTACCGGGGGTTCGAATCCCCCTCCCTCCGCAGTTCATTGAAGAGTAGTAATAAAAAAATATTCGGGGCGTAGCGCAGTCCGGCTAGCGCATCTGCTTTGGGAGCAGAGGGTCGTAGGTTCGAATCCTGCCGCCCCGACAATATTAAATGACGAATTATGAATAACGAATGGAAAATTTGTAATTCACGTTCGTCATTTTTTATTTCATTTGGTCCCGTAGCTCAGCTGGATAGAGCGACAGCCTTCTAAGCTGTAGGTCTTTGGTTCGAATCCAAACGGGATCACCACTAAACCCATTCATGCGTGAAGTCTTCCTCCACATTTTAAATTTTTAATCCCTCTTAGTTAAGATTGACTTATTTCATTATCCAATATAACAGTCGGGAATTAATGCCTGTTAATTTGATGGAGGAAAACCTAAAGAGGTTCTGGAAAAGCTAAAACTCTCTCCCTTGTTGTTAGGTAACTTACGATAAACTACAGGAAACAAAGAATTAAATGCTTTGAAATGCTGAATTGAAAATTCACCGGCATTATAATCAAGCAAGGCGTATCATGAATACCAAACAAAAATAATACGAATGAATAAATGCCGCTTAGCGGGGGGTGTGAAAAAAGAAAATTTTCACAAATAATATAGAAGAAATGAAGAAAAGATATGACTTCTCATCTTTCGATTTTAAAATTACAGCTTATAATTAAACGCAGCCAAAAGCATAGTAGTATTATATGGATGATCCCATAGAAATTTTTTCTTAAACAGTATCTCCTGGTCATTTCTCAGGTTTATAGCAACAGAAAATCGTTCTTTGTCAATCACATTATAGCCTATTCCCAAGCAGGCACCTTTAAAAAACTCGCTGCCTGTTCTCTTATACAGCAGCTCTAATTTATCACCAATAGAAGAGCAGGAATATATTTTTGTTCCATTCATCAAGCCTATATAAGGGCCTATTTCTGCAAAAAATCTTTTTGAATTAAACCTCACTAAAACAGGAACAGACAACTTGAGCTCATCAGAAATAGAAAAATAAGGCTGGCCTCCTATATACGAATAACCCCTATAAAAATAATCACGCTTGGCTTGATACATAATTTCTGTATGCAGCGCCCAGTGACTACTAAAACCGTATTGATAATGTATAGAAACTGCATAACCCAATCTTTTCAAGGTAACGCCTGCCTTCTCTCTCATATGATCATCATAAGTGCCTACAGGATAAGATAAGTTTTTACCTATAGAAAAACCAAAATGGCCGTTTGATTGATCCTCATTTACTCCCTTCGCAGTAATTGCAAAAAGCATTTTAACTGTGAAGAGAGCTGCTATTGTAAGAACATATTTATTCATAATTATTATTTTTTATTTCCGTTTCAACAGCTGCGATTAAATCTGTAAAATAATCTTTAAGTTTAGCATTTACATTATCAAAAATACACCAGCAGTATGCATCTGCATGAAACTCGCCTTCATATACTCTTTTAAATGAACCTATGTCTTTTATTAAAACATCATTCTTATTGTATATTTTTAGATTGGTTATCTCAAAAATAATTTTCCCATCTGTCTTGGCACCGGCGGTTGCCAAAGCACCTATAAGTCCAAACTGGGCGCCAACAGCGGCAGAGGTAGAGAAATCTTGTTTTCCAAAAAATTTTGAGAGAGTGCCTGTTATGTAAAAATCTGCAGTATCTTTTTTATTTACTACTACTTTTTTAAACGAAGTTCGCTTATTCAAGTGTTCAAAAAGCATGGATGTAACCTGCCTGGCTACAGGGGATTTTTTATAATGTTTTTCGGCATTAATACAAACATCATCTATATCAATTGTGCATTTTCTGGGATTATCATAAAGTATTTCACTTTCTAAATCTTCCTTTCTTTTATCAACCAATTCTTCTATGTCAAAAAC
>CAZCJN010000098.1:3310-8908 GCA_964498865.1 uncultured Bacteroidia bacterium | reverse complement strand
GAGCGAACTGAATTACTTGCTAAAGTTTTGTTGTATTTCTCTTGTTTGATCTGGGTGATGCCGTTAGTTGTACCTACCCAAAGAGTACCTTCTTTATCTGTCGCCAAGGCATAAACAACATTACTGCAAAGGCCGTTAGAGGTGGTGATCAATGAGAAATTTCCGTTTTCTAATTTTATTAACCCTTGCCCTTCTGTTGCAAACCAGATGATCCCGTTTTTATCTTGCAGGATGGAGAAAATACTTTTTTTTGAATCTATATTTTTGGGAATTATTTCTTCGAATTGTTGGCTTGTAATATTGTACTTTGAAATACCACCGGACCAATGACCAAACCAAATATTTCCTTCGTTGTCTATGCAAGAAGCAGTTACCCTGTTTTCTGCAAGGCCGTCCTTTTTACTATAATTTTCGAAGTTCAGTCCGTTGTATTTACTAACACCGCTCATTGTGCCCACCCAAATGTTCCCGTATTTATCCTGTTGCATGGTGTAAATACTGGATTGAGGCAAACCTTCTTCAATTCCAAACTGATTGAGGTTAAGTGTTTGAGCGTATATCGGATTAAAAAGGAGGTTTGAAAGACAGAAACCGATAAGCAGGAGAGCGACCTTTAATAAATAACCGGTAGAATTTTTATCCCCTTTCATTTTGTTTTATTCAATTTAGTTTGTTCATCAACTACGTCAAGCATGCTGGTGAGTATATTTTCAGTTTCATATTTTGTAGACGAATTCTTTGCTTGTTCATTTCTGTCTCTCTTCCTTTTATTGTTTAATGCGTTTCTTTCAATGTTAATACTGTATACAGCAGTTCCGTCAAAAGCACCCAAATCTACTGCTTTCGGATTTATCTTGCTGTTCTTTTTTATTTGAATCGTTGCTTTGTCAGCCGATACCTCCACTTGTTTTGAAAAGCTGTCTTTCTTGGCAGTAGTGATGGGTTCTTCTATAGGAGCGGATTTAGTATTATCCGGTATCTCATTTTTTTCAGCAACGATTGTAGTGGTAGTAGCGGGTTCGATAGTAGGGGTGGTAGTGGTAACGGTTGTTTCAGTATTGACAGGATTTGTGTTATTGAGCGATAAATTGTCTTGTTCTTTCGGCGCTATTTTAGAAAAAACTTCATCTAAAATAAATTTATTTTCATTGCTGCTCCATTGAATAGTGCCTGAGTGTTTAGTAACCACATTTTCGTTTTTGGGTTGTTCATACATTACGATTTCAAGAAAAAAATCATACTGTTCGTAGTCGTGTGTTAAAAATTCGTTTTTGGGGATATAAGTGTTTACATTAAGCGTCTTAGGAACCATTCCTTCTTTTGAAACATATAAAGTATACTCGTTATTAATATTGGAGATACTGATATCCATTTCAATCAGGAATTTACCGTTCTTGCCGGATAAGAACTTTGAAATGGTGGCGCCATTTCTTTTAAGTTCCAGGCTGACGCCTGTAATTGATTTCCCGGTAGTAAGTTGTGTATTCCCTTTGAGAATAAACATAGTAGCAATAGAATCTGCAGCTTGTGAATGAGCCGATTGGGAAAAGAAAAGGAGCGAGAGGGTAATTATAAGCGATACCGGGAAAGAAAAAAAGGATACAACGGTGTCAACCACTTTTTTATTTTGGTTATACTGCATTGTATCCTTTTAGTAGGTTTAAATTATTTTAAACCTAATTCTGTTTTTACAAGATTAAATAGATCATCAGCAGCATCTTTGTATAGAAGAGTACTTGCGTCAAGAACCATTTTATATCCTTTTGCTTTTGCTACTTTTTCGATTGCCTTTTTAGCTTTATCGTTAATAGGTCGAGTCAGGTCATCATTCTTTTTTTGAAAGTCCGACTGCGCTTGCATTTGAAAGTCTTTTATACGTTGATCCAGGTCTTGCAACTCTTTTTGTTTAGTTTGTTTTATAAGATCAGTATAGTTTTTTTCGTTGGCTTGGTATTCGGCTATTTTATCATTGAGCTCTTTTTGCATGGTAGATAGCGTACCTTCCAATTGTTTGTAATAATCAGCAGAAGATTTTTTAGCTGCTTCCATCTCAGGCATTAAAGAGATAAGAGAGTCAAGATCGATAAATGCTGCTTTTTGTGCAAACGATGCCATAGGCGATGCAATAACCAGCGCCATGATAAATGGCTTAAGAATAGATTTCATAGTTTTTGTTAGTTGTTTATATTTTGTCATTAGTAAATATCTTGAAAATTACTTCAAGACGTAGGCGAAAATACTAAAATATGTTAACTCAGGCAGGCGCCTTTTTACTTAGTGTAGAGTCTGTAATTATTTTGTTCCACGCTCTCAGCATGGATGTATTTATTTACTTCCTTTTGTTGCACCCGGTTTAAAGCCCATTGCCTCTAATACTTCATCACTTTTATCATATTTAGGGCTTGCAAAAAGTATGTTCAAGTCGGCCGATTTGTTGAACAAGATAGCAATCATTTGTTTTTCAGCCAGTACTTTAATGGCACTGTATGTTTTGTCCTGAATAGGTTTTACAAGCTCTTGTCTTTTTTTAAAGAGATCACCATCTACACCAAAACGTTGCTTTTGTAGTTCTTTTACCTCTTTTTCTTTAGCAATAATTTCTTCTTCACGTTTCTTTTTCATTTCCTGAGTAAGCAATACTTCTTCGGCCTGGTAGGCTTTGTACAGGCGATCCACTTCGGCCAAGCGGGTTTCAATCTCTTTTTGCCATTGCACAGATATCTGATCTAACTGCTCTTGTGCGCTTTTATATTCAGGTATGTTGGTTAGAATGTAATCCAAATCTACATATGCTGTTTTTTGAGCAAATGTTGTTGGAAGTATTGCAACAAAAGCAATGAAAATGGTAATGAAGAACTTGTTGTTCATAGTATTGAATTTAATTAGGTTGTACATAGCCATACATATATTATGCCAGCTCTTTTGTAATGCAACGAAGTTATAAAATAAGTCTAAAGCTAATCTCAAATACCCTGGGTAAGAAATACTTCAAGGTTATTTTATAGTTACACAAACTTTAAATAGACCGTTAATGCCCGGCTGCTCATGAACGGTACCGAATATGCCGCTTACAGGTTTTATTCCGGGATCGAGCCAGGTTTGGTTAAATACATTTTGCAGGTTGAAGCTGGCGCTTACCCGGTTGTTAAAAAGTTTTTGTGTGCTTACAATGATATTCGTGAGTAAATAACCTTTCACTTCTCCTAAGGGATTGGACGTGATCTGAAATATGAAATGTAACTCCGGCGTTGCCTTTGTATCTGGCAACATTCGGCATTGCCAATTCTTTAATGTCATCATTTGACACGGCGTCAAGGTAAGTGAGGTTCATAAAAGCAGATATTATTTTGGATGTAAGATATTCTATCTTTAATTCTACTCCTTTGGTAATAGCAGTCCCTTTATTTTGGTTTTGTGAAATGCCGGGTGCTATTGTAACATCTTGGACGATGATATCCATAAGATTATTCTGGAAAACAGATACCCTTATAAGCATGGATAGCGTAGGTGTATATGTCACACCCAGATCATAGGTATTTACTTTTTCAGGTTTTAAGTCAGGATTGGGTATGCGTCCTGGAATTTTAGAATAAAGCTCGAAGGCAGAAGGGGCTCGGAAAGCGGTTCCAAAAAGAAGTTTAATACTTAGTTTTTCATGAGGTTGATTAATAATTCCCATTCGAGGATTAAATGTTTCTTCATATATATTATTTAAGTCATAACGAGCACCCGCAATAAAATTTGTTTTATGTAGTATATGGGTATTTAGAATGTATTGTGCATAAACACCTGTATTGCTCTGTATAATATATTTTCTTTCTTTAAAAGTTGCATGCATATTGGTGACGATGATAGAGCCGATGGTATCCATATAGCTGTCCGGATTTATTTCCCTATACGCTTTTTCCAGGTTGTCGTTTGATATGGTTATTCCTCCACATATATGGTGATGATCGGATAAGGTATAGTTAGCTCTTATTTCACCTAATATTCTGTTGGAGTAATGTGTCAAGTATGTTTTACTCGCCAGAGTAGGTGTGGCTGCATAACCATACGATTTTCCCGATACTCCTGATTCTATATACTGTACTTGCGTGAACAACTTTAATTTTTCGTTAGGAGTAAATTGATTTTGTAAATATGTTAAACGATAGTACGCATTATAGGCACTGGGTTTTTCTTTTCCTATATCGGCACATATTATTCCTGTATTTCCTGTGTTTTGGTAGATGGAAGGGAGTCCGTAAAGAGTAGTAGGGGAAGCACCAAGAGTGCCGAGCCCGAAGGTGGTTTCAAAACCGTTAAAGCCTGCTTTTGTCTTAAATTTTTTTACTTCATGTTCAATACTGTTATTCAATGACCAGGAATCACGTATATAGGAGTTGGTATAATTGGGATGCATCTTTGTAAATACAGGCCCATCTGAATTATAAAGGGTGCCGGAAAGAACAATATCGAAATTTGATCTCTTTATTCCGATAGTTGCCTTATCAAATGCAGTATTAAAACTGCCATATCCTTTTTGATAGTGGAGTCCGTTGATGTCAGCGCCTTTTTTATTAATGATATTAATTACTCCTGAGTATGCATTGGCTCCATATAAAGCAGAACCGGGCCCCCAAATGATTTCTATTCTTTCTACATTATGAAGGCTAAAAAATCAGGCTCAGTCTGGTTACCGTGATACCAAATTTTCCCAATTGTCATTTCATCAGCAATATGTTGCCTTGTAACGTCTGTAATTCTGTTTTTTGACATGGTTTCAATCTTATTATAAATTCACTGCAGTCTTGGATTTTATTTCTTCCGCAATGTCTGGTCTATTAGGTTTAATCCACTTATCAAAGGTCTTTTGAATAAATGGTGATACCCAGTATTGTGAACCTTCCTCTGGTGTCATTCCTACGTCAAGGTAGTCAACGTAGTCCGTTGATATCATGTAGTGGTCGTTTAAGTAAAAAAGATAAGCAAAATGTTGAATAAAAATGGCTGTCAAGTCAGCAGAGTAAATGTCCAGTGCTTTAACTCTGTTCGGTAAATAAATTTCATTATCATTTAGCAACAAGTTGTAATAGTAGTTGTAATGAGTATGGTCATTGCACCTATCTCTCACCCCTTTGTAAAGTTCATCCTTTGAAAGTAGATCTGTTATTGGCTTGAGTTTATCAGAGTCTTTAATATATTTTGAAATCACTCGGTATTCCGGAATTGTCTGTGTTCCTTTTCTCCAATTGTCAATGTGCTCAACAATCAAATTGTCAAGACTGAAATGGTCGTTCAAATACAAATTCGTGTATACATTTATTACAGTCGAATCGTAGTATTTTCTGAGTAAAGCGTAAGAGTCATTTATTCGTCCGTTCAATAAAATTTCTTTGATAGAGTTAAGCGTTCCTTTTATTGAACTAAACACATACATGTCCAAATTCAATATTGCTTTTGTCCCTGGACTCATAAATCTCATTGTCATATGAGCCAAAGAGTCATAAAAGTTGACAAACTCCGAAAGTTGCCTGAATACTTTATGGTCTGAATATTCTTTTCCTAATTGCTCCACCTTGTCCATTATTATGTTGTCTTTTTAAACTGACCGCTAAC
>CAZCJN010000098.1:0-3210 GCA_964498865.1 uncultured Bacteroidia bacterium | reverse complement strand
TAACAACTAATTTACGCAAGTATATAATTTATTTTTTGTGGTTGTCAGGTGTTAACACCTGCGTAAACGAAGTTATAAAATAAGTCTAAAGTTTTTGAGTTATAGTGAAACCCTTGATCTCAAATCCTTCATCGTACATTAACTCGCCGATCTTCATAATTTATAATTTAGCCTCATGTCGCGCAAAGAACGTTTTGAAAAAGTAATTGATTATTTCAGCAAGCATAATCCTTCGGCTTCTACCGAGCTCATGTATGGGACTCCCTATGAATTAATTGTTGCGGTTATTCTTTCTGCCCAGTGTACCGATAAACGGGTGAACCTGATAACGCCTGCTTTATTTAAAAAATATCCGGATGCTGAGGCCTTGTCTGTAGCTTTTCCGGAGGAAGTTCTCCCGTATATAAAAAGCATCAGCTATCCCAACAACAAAGCCAAGCATTTAGTGGGCATGGCAAAAATGCTGGTGAATGATTTTGAGGGCAGGGTTCCTTCCGATATCGATGAGTTGCAGAAGTTGCCGGGCGTGGGAAGAAAAACAGCAAATGTAATTGCCTCGGTGGTGTATGACAAGCCGGCCATGGCGGTAGATACGCATGTGTTCCGTGTATCGGCCAGGATCGGTTTAACGGTGGGTGCAAAAAATCCGCTGCAAACGGAAATGCAATTGGTGAAACACATTCCTCAGGAAAAACTGGCGGTGGCGCATCACTGGCTCATTTTGCACGGCAGGTATGTTTGTGTTGCCCGCAATCCTAAATGCGAGGCCTGCGGCATAAGGGCATTCTGCCGGTACTATTCAACACGAATTCGTAAATAGAATTACAAAAACAGCCTTTCAGAAAACATTTCAACAATCGGAAACCTTAGGGCTTTTTTCTTTAGGTTTGCTTTTGTAAATGAACCATCACAGCACACATCTTAAGGAGGGCGATCAGGCACCTGATCTGTCGGCAAAGAACGAAAAGGGGGAACTGGTGTCTTTAAAATCGTTGAGGGGTAAAAAGGTGATCCTTTATTTTTATCCGCAAGACGATACTCCTACCTGCACGAAGGAGTCTTGTAACTTGCGCGATAACTATGCGTCTTTAAAGCGCAAGGGATATGAGGTGCTGGGCGTGAGTGCCGATGATGAGCAATCGCACCAGAAGTTCATTAAGAAATACGATCTTCCTTTCTCCTTACTGGCAGATACGGATAAAAAAGTGATCAAGGCCTATGACGTTTGGGGAAGTAAAACCATCTTCGGGAAAACATACGATGGAATCATCCGCACTACCTTCGTGATCGATGAAAAAGGAAAAATAGAAAAGATCATACGCGATGTAGAAGCGAAAGATCATGCAGGGCAAATAACAGAAAATAAATCACAATTGACGGGCAAGTCTTAACCCTTGTTCTGTTGATATTAACTTTCATACACTATGGCAACCAAAGAAGCAGTAAAAGAAAAAGAATCGCAAAAGGAAATGAAACCGGAAGTGAACAAGGAAAAATTGAAAGCACTCCAGCTTACTATTGATAAGTTAGAAAAAGCATATGGCAAAGGAACCATCATGAAAATGCAAAAGGATGCAGTCATTGAAAAAGTAGATGCTATTCCTACAGGTTCATTGGGTTTAGATGTGGCCCTGGGTGTAGGCGGACTTCCCCGCGGAAGGATCATTGAAATATATGGTCCTGAATCGTCGGGTAAAACTACGCTTTCACTTCACGCGATCGTAGAAGCGCAAAAGCGCGGAGGCATTGCTGCCTTCGTAGATGCGGAACATGCTTTTGACAGAACCTATGCAAAAAAATTAGGCGTTAACTTGGATGAGTTGCTTATCTCTCAGCCCGATAACGGGGAGCAGGCGATGGAGATCACCGAAAATTTAATTCGCTCGGGTGCCATTGATATCATTGTGATCGACTCGGTGGCGGCTCTTACTCCGAAAGCGGAGATAGAAGGGGAGATGGGAGATTCTAAAATGGGATTGCATGCCCGCCTGATGTCCCAGGCGATGCGTAAACTTACGGCAACCATCAGCAAAACAAAATGCTGCGTGATATTCATCAACCAGCTTCGTGAAAAAATAGGGGTTATGTTCGGCAACCCGGAAACAACTACGGGCGGTAATGCACTTAAATTCTATGCATCGGTTCGTTTGGATATACGAAGAATAGGACAGATAAAAGAAGGAGAAGAAATAGTAGGTAACCGTGCAAAAGTGAAAGTGGCAAAAAATAAAGTGGCTCCTCCTTTCCGTATTGCGGAATTCGATATTCTTTTTGGAAAAGGAATTTCTAAAGTGGGTGAGATCATTGATATTGGCGTTCAGCATAACATCATTCAAAAAAGCGGTTCTTGGTTCAGCTATGAGAATACTAAATTAGGACAGGGCCGTGATGCGGTTAAACAGGTGTTTGACGATAACCCTGAATTGGCGAATGAAATAGAAAGCAAAATTAAAGCAGTGCTCATCAGCGAAGCGTAATTGAATAGGAACCGACGATGTTTTCTTTTTTGAAAAAAAGTTCTATACTAAGTGCATTGTACTTTTTGTGCAGTGCACTTTTTTCATGTAACCCTGCAAGGGAGGATCTGCCCCTGCCTGAATCGAATGATTCTCTTCCGGCAGACATTCAGGCGGTTAATTTAAAAATCAGGGAGGATAGAAATAATCCCTCTCTTTATTTTGAAAGGGCAAAAGCGTATTTTGCTCACCGCGATGTTGAACATGCGCTAAGCGATGTACAAATTGCACTTAAGATCGATAGCACGGTTGCTGCTTACCATGTATTTGCATCCGACCTGTACTTTACTCAAAATAAAACCCGCGATGCGAAGAATGAATTAAAAGTGGCGATAGCTCTTGATTCCACCCATTCGGAAGCGCTTATAAAATACAGTCAGCTGTTTTATTTTTTTAGAAAATTCGACTCGGCTACCATCTATATTAATAAGAGTCTTCATTTTAATAAAACGAATCCGGTCGCTCATTTTCAAAAGGGCATGATCCTGAAAGAGTGGGGCGATACGGCAAAAGCTATTTCCAGTTTTCAAACAGCAGTGGAATACGATCAGCAGTATTATGATGCGTATATGCAATTGGGTTTGTTGCATTCTTATTTAAAGAATCCTTTGGCATTAGGCTATTTCGATAATGCATTGCAACTCCAACAGGGCAGTGTAGAGGCTCGTTATGCGAAAGCGGTCTTTTTACAGAA
>CAZCJN010000097.1:4220-8923 GCA_964498865.1 uncultured Bacteroidia bacterium | reverse complement strand
AAATTCATGCAGAAGAATGTAAATAGAATTTTAGTTTTTTTTATACTAGTATCCATATTTGTTAACTCATATGTTTTTACAACAAAGCCTGTAGAGATTTATATAGGTTATATAGCTTATGTTTTACTTTTTCCTGTTTTTATTCCTAGATTTAAAATACCAACATATTTTTTAATTTTTTTCTTTTTTTTGTTTTTGTTTGGCATCATTAATATTATTCAAGGAAATGATACATCAGCTCAGTTTTTTAAAATATTTATTGGTGTGTTTGCTTCTTATTTGTTCTATTATTATGTAGTTGCTCAGTTCAATTTTGATGTAGAAAAATTATTTCAGCTTTATTTGTTTGGATGTTACATTGTCTCATTAATAGGTTTATTCCAACTTTTTTCTTTTAAAATAAATTTTATATATGGATATGACTATACTTGGATTTTGAATAAATGGGGAGTAGTTCCTGGAGGGAACTTCGGTGTTCGGATTAACTCTGTTTTTGCAGAACCAACTTATTTTGGTGCATGTGTTTCAGCAGGTGCTTTCATTTCTTTATATAATATAATTATGAAGCAAACTTATTATCTGTCTAAGGTTCAAAGTGTAATTATCTTGATAGCCTACTTGCTCACTTTCTCTGGGCTTGCTTATATAGCTTTATTTGTTGCCATTATTATTTTTTTAATTAATTATGGTTTTGTCAGATATGTTCTATTTTTTGGACCTATATTAATTGTTTCATTTTATTATCTGTATAATAATGTACCTGAATTTAGAGAAAGGTATGATAGTACAACAGGGGTATTTGAGACGGAAAAGTACGAAGTAGGTAAAACGCATGGTTCTTCAATTGTTCTCTACAATAATTATAAAGTAGCACTTAAGAACTTTTCTACCAACTTTCTTTTTGGTACAGGCTTGGGCTCTCATCCAATTGCTTTTGAAAAGTATTCATTAACAAAAAATATTAAGACATTTGGCTTCGCTAATAATAGTCAAGATGCAAATTCAATGCTACTGAGGTTAATTTCAGAAACAGGGTTGTTTGGCACTTTTTTTATGTTAGGTCTTACCTTTAAATGCTTTGTGAACAGGCAGCGCATGCCTGATGCTCCTGATACTTTTTGGATTATTTCAGGAGCAATCTTAACTATGATAGTTGTAAACTTGCTTAGACAAGGGCATTATTTTTTAAACGGTTTTCCATTTTTTATTTGGCTGTATTATTTTAATTATGTTAATGCGCAAAAATATAAACAAGGTGTAGTTGTGAATGAACTGGTAACATCATGATTTTATTGTGAGGATTGTTTTTTTATATACTGAATTAGCTAGCTATTTGTTAGCATGCGCAAATAAATTTATTTCTGATTATGGTGGGGAGTTTTATTTAATTCATTGGCCGATAAATTCAGAAGCACCCTTTGTCTTTGATAAAGATTCTAAATTATCGCTTATCGATCGAAAAAAAATAAACAGAAAAGAACTATTACAACTAGTAGAAAAAATAAACCCCGATCTTATTTATTGTAGCGGGTGGGTAGATAAAGACTATTTATATGTATGTAAGCAGTTTAAAAGGAAAATACCTGTAGTGCTTGGGTTAGACAATCAGTGGAAAGCGACCCTAAAACAAAAAACAGCTTCTTTATTTTCAAAATATTTTTTGTTAAAATACTTTAACACTGCATGGGTGCCTGGCGCCTCACAACAAACCTATGCTAAGCACCTTGGTTTTAGCGATGATAGAATTTTTTCAGGCTTTTATTCTGCAGATGTTAAACACTATCGAGCTAATATATCACCTGATAAATTTAAGAACGTAAAAAGATTTTTATATGTTGGTAGGTATTATGATTTTAAAGGTATAACAGACTTATGGTCTGCTTTTATTCAATTAAATAATGAGTTTCCTAATGAATGGGAATTGTGGTGTTTAGGAACAGGTAGTATTCAACCGATTATTCATCCTAAAATAAAACATTTTGGATTTGTTCAGCCTGCCGATATGGGTAAATTTATTTCTGACACTTCGATTTTTATTCTTCCTAGCCGTTTTGAACCATGGGGAGTAGTGGTGCATGAGTTTGCAGCTGCCGGATTTCCATTGATATGTAGCTCAGAAGTGGGAGCTGCAGAAGCTTTTCTTGAAAACGGGAAAAATGGCTTTCTTTTTGAGGCGGGTAATATTTCAGAATTAAAGAAATGTATAAAAAAAATTATTTCCCTTAATGAGAACGAGTTGTTATCTATGGGAAATAAGAGTGTTGAACTTGCCCAAAAAATAACTCCAGAAAAGTGGGCAAATACCTTAATGTCTATGATTAAACTTGGTAATAAGTGAAGACAATATGGAGAAGAAAAAAATACTTGTATTTATTGATTGGTATCTACCTGGGTTTAGAGCAGGTGGTCCTATACGTTCATGTGCCAATCTTATTTCTCATTTATCGGATGAATTTGATTTTAACATTGTAACTACAGATACTGATTATATGACCAGTACTCCCTACCCATCTGTAAACAAAGATGTATGGAATAAACAACAAGATGGTTCGAAGGTTTATTACATATCAAAACAGAATCTTAATTCCCAAACTATTAAAAAAATAATTGAGGAAGTAGAATATGACTATTATTATGTGAACGGCGTATTCTCTTATTTTTTTACAATGGTTCCTCTTAAATTAATTGCAGATAAAATGAAGGTAATAGTGGCTGCAAGAGGAATGCTTGCTCCGAGTGCTCTTTCGATCAAGTCTTTCAAGAAGAAAGTTTATTTGGATTATGTTAAGATTACGGGCTTGTTTAGTGGAGTAATCTTTCAAGCAACTTCTAAAGATGAGGGTTCTCATATACAGAAAATATTTTCTAAAAATAAAATTGTAATTGCTCCTAATCTTCCAAGAAGAGTAGATATGACTAATGTTGCTAAAAAAGTAAAGAAAAGCGGAGTGCTCAAATTGTTGAATATTGCCCGCATTGCACCTGAAAAAAATCTTTACTATGCATTAGAGATATTAAAAAATATAAAAAGTAATGTTGAGTTTGATTTCTATGGGTCAGTATATGACGAAACATATGCCGAGCAATGCTTTAAAACTATCACATCATTACCTGAAAATATAAAAGCTAACCACAAAGGGGAACGAAATCCGGATGAATTATTTGAGTTGATGAAAGACTATCATTTTCTGTTCTTACCTTCTGCAGGTGAGAATTTTGGCCATGTTATTCTTGAATCAATGTTAGCAGGAGTACCGGTTATTATTAGTGATAATACACCATGGAAAGAATTAGAAAAAGGTAAGGCCGGTTGGGATGTTTCGTTAAGTGAACCAAAACGCTTTATAGAAATTATTGAAAAGTGTATAGCTATGGGCCAAGAAGAATATGATATCTATTCTAAGGGAGCGTTGATGCTGGCTTCTCGTTTTTGTAATGATGGAGATGTTCTGCAAGCAAATAAGAAGCTTTTCTCTTAAAATTTTATCTTTGCACATGGTTAAAACCGATTTATCGCGGTATAATAATTTTTGGTATAAACCAGGAGCATCTTTTTTAAAAAGAGCAATTTGGTATATAGTCAATGCATCTGTATTTAATTCGCATTTCCCTTTTAATTCTATTAAAATCTTTTTATTGAAATTTTTTGGTGCTCAGGTGGGGAAAGGAGTTGTTATTAAGCCAAGAGTTAATATTAAATATCCTTGGAATATATCGATAGGTAGTTACGTTTGGGTAGGGGAAGGAGTATGGTTGGATAGCCTTACAACAATAAATATTGGCTCAAACAGTTGTATATCACAAGGTGCTATGCTTATTTGTGGTAATCATAATTATAAAAAAGCCACTTTTGATTTAATGATTGGTGAAATCATTCTTGAAGAAGGGGTCTGGATAGGTACAGGAGGAATAGTATGTGGAGGTGTAAGTTGTAAATCACATTCCGTTTTAACTGCTGGTTCGGTTACAAGCAGTAATTTAGAGCCCTATTCGGTTTACAGAGGAAATCCGGCAATAAAACTTAATGATAGAATAATAGCAGCAGACTAATGAATATTATACAGAGTGTCAAAGATATTATAGGGAATTATTTTCTTTCAATTGAGTTGCGCTCGCACCATAGAACAAAAGCATTTGTTAACATGGAGCAAGCTGCTTCTGTAGGTATTCTATTTGATGCTACTAATAGTGAAAACTTTGAATTGGTTAAAAAGTATATTGTTTATTTGAGAGACATGAAGAAACGAGTAAAAGCCATAGGTTTTTACAATCAGCGTACTCCCCCTCCAATGACTTATTCAAAGCTGGAATATGACTTTTTTTCAATTAAGGATTTGAATTGGTATAACTTTCCAGATACTATTTATGTAAGGAATTTTATTGAGGATGAATACGATATTTTACTTGATTTAAATCTGACTGATCTCTTCCCCTTAAAATACATTTCTGCTTTATCAAGAGCCAAATTTAAAGTAGGTAAAAAAGATGATAAGAGTAGTGGTATTTTTGATATGATGATCGATGCGGATATTTCAAAAGGGTTAAAGTATTTTTTACGAAACATGGATAGTTACATCTTTATTATTAATAAAAACACAACCAATCACGTTAGTTATGACGAGAACTTACCAAAAACTTAAAGGAACAGGAGTAGCACTTATTACTCCTTTTCAAAGCAACGGTGCAATTGATTTTAATGGACT
>CAZCJN010000097.1:1667-4120 GCA_964498865.1 uncultured Bacteroidia bacterium | reverse complement strand
GGTAGAACAAGTTCTAATGTATCTCCTGAGACTACGTTACAATTGGCAAGAGAGGTTAAAAATATTATTGGTGTGAAAGAGGCTTCAGGTAATCTGGATCAGATAATGAAAATTATTAAATATAAACCCAAAGATTTTTTAATGATCTCCGGAGATGATTTGATTACATTGCCTATTATTAGCTGTGGGGGGGATGGGGTTATTTCTGTTATAGCGAATGCATTTCCAAAGGGGTTTTCTGAAATGACAAGACAAGCATTGAAAGGTGATTATGCGAGTGCACAGAAATTGCATTATAAATTAGATGAGCTTACCAGACTTATTTTTGCAGATGGTAGTCCTGCCGGTGTTAAACATTTAATGGAAAAGATGAAAATATGCTCCTCTTATGTACGCCTTCCGTTAGTAAACATTAACATGCAAACTGTAAAATCTCTCGATAAGGAGATGAAGTCCTATAAATGATTTGTAAAAAGAAATTCTAAGTATAGTTGCTGTTAATGAAAAAACTATATTTTTGCATTCCTTTTTAGGACTGGTAGTTCAGCTGGTTAGAATACGTGCCTGTCACGCACGGGGTCGCGGGTTCGAGTCCCGTCCAGTCCGCAAAAATCCTCAAGTATATCTTGGGGATTTTTTGTTTTAGTGATTACTTGTTTTGATAGTTATCTCAAATCTATTTATACAACGACTTTTTACTGATTTTGTTTGCGATGATTAGTTCTCCAATATGGCTGATCATTAGTTGAAATATGCTTGTATGAGCAATGAAATAGTTGTGTTATATATCTTAATATATATATAATTTTCAATTAATTAGCTATTCATATCTCAATGCTTCTATAGGGTCTAATTTAGAAGCTTTAAGAGCAGGGTAGATGCCTGAAATAATCCCAACAAAAATGCAGATAAGTATACCGGATAAAATCCATAACCATGGTATTATAAACCCTGAATTCATTTGAATGGAAGTAATATTACCTATTCCAATTCCTAATATAATTCCTGCCAGACCACCCAGAATGCAAATGACAATAGCTTCCAATAAAAATTGTTTCCTTATATCTGCCTGAGTGGCGCCCAATGCTTTTCGTATTCCTATTTCTCTGGTTCTTTCTGCAACAGCCACCAACATAATATTCATTAATCCAATAGCAGCTCCTAAGAGGGTAATTATGCCAATAAGTGTAGCAGCAATGGTTACATATTGAATATCTTCTATAACCATTCCTGCCAAGGCATCGCTTTTAGTGATTTCAAAATTATTGTCTTCACCTATAGGTAATTTTCTTTTTGCTCTAAATAACCCTGTTGCCTCTGCAACTGTAGCATCCAGTACGGTAGAATTGTAAGCAAGTACATTAACAGTAAAAGACATGTTAGGATTAGGAAAATATTGCCTTGTGCTTGTAACCGGTATTAAGCATACTTTATCTCCCCCCAGCATCATTGAACTGCCTTTTGATTTTAGAACTCCAATAACTGTAAACTTGCCATTACCTATACTTATAACCTGATTAATGGGATTTTCTTTTTTCTTAAACAATACCTTTACAAGGTCAGCACCCAGGATCACAACATGTCCGTTGTTGTCTATATCATGAATAGTAAAATTTCGTCCCATACTTAGCTCGTTTCCCGAAGTAGCCAAATAACTTTCATCGGTGCCTATTACAAGTATGTTTGGGTTGGTCTTGTTGAATTTGTATTTCAGGAGTGCGTTCATGGAAGCAAACGTTGAAAGAGATACAGCACTTGCATATCTAAATTCCTGTTTAAACTGCGCAGCTTCACTAAAAGTAATAGCAGGATATTTTTTGGGTTTCTTACCTTGTTTCCCAATGCGGATGCCTATTTCTCTATTGCGGATAGTGAATGTATTAGCACCCATGTTTGAAAAATTACTATTGATGGAAGATTTAATGCTTTCAATAGCAGTTAAAATTCCTACTAAAGCCATTATACCAATGGCAATGATTAAAATGGTTAAAATAGTGCGTAATAGCTGACTTCCAATTGAATTGAGTGCTATACGAATATTTTCAATAAACATGTGCATATCTGGTCTGAATAGATAATCATAACGAAAGTAAGATAAATATACAGGAACAAAGTTGTTGGTATATAATTTAGTGGTTACTTGCTCCCCCGCATTTTTTTCTAAATTTGTTCTATAAACACTAATTGATTTAATATATGGATTTAAGTAAGATCATTTCTATTCCGGGAACAAGCGGACTGTACAAAGTAATAGCTCAAAGCAAGAACGGATTTATTGTGGAGTCATTATCAGACAAAAAAAGAATGCCTATTCAATCCAGCTATAAGATAAGTGTTTTGGATAATATCAGTATATACACCAATAATGGTGACACTATTCCTCTGGGTGATTTGATGAAGAAAATATATGATAAGCAGGCAGGAAAACCAGCTCTTGATGCTAAATCTTCTGA
>CAZCJN010000097.1:0-1567 GCA_964498865.1 uncultured Bacteroidia bacterium | reverse complement strand
CCCGCTCTTGCCATGACAATGGCAGAGAATAGCAGTGCTCCTGAAGTAACTAAGATTAAAAGAGAATTTACAGAAGAAGAAAGTAATAAGCTGCATAATATTATAGCTAAATGTGATAATGGGATGCTAAAGATCAATGAAAAGGTAATAAAAGGTAAGCATGGTTACGCAGTTCGTAAATATGCAGAAACTAAAAAAGCAGATTTACTGGTAATTAATTCTCCCGATACGCATTTAACATTGCTTGATAGAATCTTTACTCATGATATTGAGTATATACTTGCCGATATTCCTTGTAACCTTTTAATTGTTCACTCCAGAGTTTAATAGTTGTGTCTAAATTCTCTCATAGCGATCTTATTGTTTTACTTACAGTCATAGGCTCAATCTTGATATTATCTCGTATTGTTTCTGAAATGGGCAGGAAGTTTGGTTTCCCTATTGTTATTGGTGAAATTATTGTGGGTATTTTATTAGGCCCTACTATCATTGGGACTATTAATCCGGATTTTTTTTTAAGAGTATTTCCTGAACAGGGAAATGTTCCTGTTGCTTTTGACGGATTAGTGAAGCTCTCGGTTGTCTTACTTCTTTTTGTTGCAGGCTTAGAAGTGCAATTACCCCTTGTGCTTAAGCAAGGGAAAACCGCTATATATACCAGCTTCTTTAGTATGCTTATCCCTTTTGTGACCGGGTTTAGTGCAGCCTATTATTTTCCACATTGGTTTGGAAATCAACCAGCTCAGTCTGGTATTTTCTTTGCCATGTTTGTAGGTACGGCATTAGCTATTTCTGCTTTACCTGTTATTGCTCGTATTCTTATGGATATGAATTTGTTTAAGACCAGTATCGGGATGCTGATTATTGCCTCAGCTATGTTTAATGATTTAGTAGGATGGCTTATCTTTTCTTTTTTATTGGCAATTAAATCGGGTGGGGAAGTATCGAGTGTGCGATATACTATTATTTATATACTCAGTTTTGGCTTGTTCATGTTTACTATTGGAAAAAAAATAATTGACAAGGCATTACCTTGGATACAAACGAAGCTTTCCTGGCCAGGGGGTGTTCTTTCCATTTCAATAGGAATATGTCTATTATGTGCAGCATTCACCGAAAAAATAAATATTCACGCAATATTAGGTGCCTTTATAGCAGGTATAGCTTTTGGTGATTCGGTGCATCTGCACGAGAAAGCACGAGAAATCATTCATCAATTTGTTACTAATTTTTTCGCCCCATTATTTTTTGTTTCCATAGGACTTCGGGTAAACTTTGTTGAAAATTTTGATATTGTAATCGTTTCGGTTGTGCTTGTACTTTCTTATTTCGGAAAAATAATTGGTGCAACTTTCGGTGCTTATTTGGGGGGACTTAAAATAAATAATGCATTAGCTGTTGGTTTTGGTTTAAATGCACGTGGTGCTATGGAAATTATTTTAGGAACACTTGCTCTTAATGCCGGCTTAATTTCATCTCAGCTGTTTGTTGCGTTAGTTGTAATGGCATTAGTGACAAGCTTAACGAGTGCTCCACTCATGCGTAAATTTATTTCTTAAAACATGTT
>CAZCJN010000096.1:5864-8980 GCA_964498865.1 uncultured Bacteroidia bacterium | reverse complement strand
GTAGGGCTGCTTCCCTCATCATTTACCCCCAACTGTTTACAGATCTCTTTAATAAGCGTTGTTTTTCCAGCGCCCATTTCTCCATAAAAACAAAATATTCTTTTTCCTGTTGAGTATATGAGTATTTCTTCAGCAGCTCTTGATAAATCCGTGATGCTATTTAAATGAATTGTTTTCACACGAACCTTTAATTCTATTATTACTTGGCACTTAGTGTAACAAAGGGAATTAGCATTTCTTCCAATGAAATACCTCCATGCTGAATGGTGTTTCTGTAATAATGCACGTAATGATTAAAGTTATTAGGGTAAGCGAAGAACTTGTCCTGCTTTGCAAAAATATAGGTTGTTGTGACATTAATCCTTGGCAAAAAGGCATCATCAGGATTTCTAACCTCAAACACATCTCGTTTTTCATAACTTAAACTTCTGCCTTGCTTATAACGTAAGTTTGTACTTGTTGCTCTGTCGCCCACTACTTTTGAGGGTTCAGTGACCCTTATGCTGCCATGATCCGTAGTGATGATAAGAGTACCTTTTTTAGCAGCAATTTGTTTTAATATATCCTGTAAAGGGGAGTGTTCGAACCAAGAGAGAGTAAGTGATCGGTAAGCAGATTCATCGTCAGCTAATTCACGAATCACTTCCATTTCTGTACGTGCATGAGAAAGCATATCAACAAAATTGTATACGATCACATTGAGTTTATTCTTCATGAGGTTGGAAATGCTTTCTGCTAATTTTTTTCCTTCATTTAAATTTACGATTTTGTTGTACGAATGTTTTAAATCGCCTAAACCCCAACGTTTGAGCTGAGCAGCAAAAAGCTCAGGTTCAAATTGATTTTTGCTCCCCTCATCTTCTTCGTTCTTCCAGAGGTCGGGACGTATCTTTGCAATCTCGCTGGGCATAAGGCCGGCAAATAAAGCGTTACGTGCAAATTGAGTGACAGTAGGCAATATACTATAGTAGAGCGATTCATCCTGTATATTAAACAGTTCAGCTATTTTAGGTTGTATGATTTTCCATTGGTCATACCTTAGATTATCTATTACAACTAAAAAGATATTTTCTTTTTTATCTAAAAGCGGATGAAGCTTGTTTTTAAGAATGGTATGCGACATTAAAGGAGCAGCAGAGGAAGATGCGCTTGCAAGCCATTTTAAATAATTGGCTTCAATAAATTTTCCAAAACTTGCATTAGCTTCCTGCTTTTGCATATTTAGCATATCAGACATGCTTTCATCGCCTGATTTATCCAATTCCAGTTCCCAATAAACTAATTTTTTATACACATCTTTCCATGATTCGGCATCTAACCTGTCGCTTAAAGACATGCCTATATTCCGGAACTCTTGCTGGTAATTAGTTGTTGTTTTTTCCGAAACTAGGCGCTTGTTATCAAGGATTTTTTTTAGAGAAAGCAATATTTGGTTGGGATTAACAGGCTTTATTAAATAATCCGAGATCTTTGAGCCTATAGCATCTTCCATGATAGATTCTTCTTCACTCTTTGTGATCATTATAACGGGTAGATCGGCATATGTATTTTTGATTCTGGCCAGTGTTTCTATTCCGCTCAGCCCCGGCATTTGTTCATCTAAGAAAACCACATCAAATAATTCATTCTTAATCATTCCAATAGCTTCATCCCCGCTTTTGGCTGTTTTTACTTCATAGCCTTTTTCTTTTAGAAAGAGAATATGTGGTTTGAGTAAATCGATTTCATCATCGGCCCACAGTATGTTTATTTTATTCATAGTACTAAGTTATAAATCTACAACGCCTAACAAGAAAAAATATTTGAAAGTAATAGTTGCCGGTTAAGTAAAAAAGCGGGGGTTGCAGCAATATAATAGGAGGAGCAATTGAAGTTTATAATTTTTCTTACTGCTTGTTACTTACCGCTTGATTCATGCTTTATATTTGCAACGTGCCTAAAAAAAATACCATATTCAATGACCCGATCTATGGGTCGATTACTATCCCTGATCCATTTATCCATGAGCTTATTAATCATCCTTACTTTCAACGGCTGCAAAGGATACGTCAATTAGGATTGACTAGTTTAGTATATCCCGGTGCGCTTCACACCCGTTTTCATCATGCAATGGGGGCCATGCATTTAACCATGCAGGCAGTAGAAGTTTTGAGGTCGAAAGGTGTAAGTATACTGGAAGAAGAGGCTATCGGAGTTGTTATTGCAGTTTTATTGCATGATATTGGACATGGTCCATTCTCTCATGCATTAGAGCATAGTATTGTGCATGGAGTTTCTCATGAAGATATTTCCGCGCTCTTTTTCAAAAAGTTGAATAAAGATTTTGATGGTAAGCTTTCCATTGCTCAAAAGATATTTAATAACACATATAAAAAAACATTCTTACATCAATTGGTTTCAGGTCAGCTGGATATGGATCGGCTGGACTATCTTAACCGAGATAGCTTTTTCACCGGCGTATCGGAAGGTGTTATTAGTTCAGATAGAATTATACGAATGCTAAACGTTAAAAATGGTAAGTTGGTTGTTGATGCAAAAGGTATATATTCCATTGAAAAGTTTATAATCGCCCGTAGGTTAATGTATTGGCAGGTATATCTTCATAAAACTGTTCTTAGCGCCGAATATTTATTGGTAAACATTCTTAAAAGAGCGAAAGAGTTAGCAGAGCAGGGGGCGCAGCTGTTCTGCACGCCGGCATTACATGTTTTTTTATATAACAGATATGGTAAACAAGATTTTCTGAGAAATGAACAACTGCTCGATATGTTTGCTGAATTAGATGATTCAGATGTATATGCAAGTGTTAAGACATGGGTACATAACAGTGATTTTATACTCTCTACCCTTAGCAATAATCTTGTAAACAGAAAACTATATAAAGTAAGGGTTCAAAATGAACCTTTTTCGACTAAACAAGTAAGGGCTTTGCAAAGAAAAGCTCAGCTGAAATATAAAATCACTCCGAGAGAGTCTGAGTATTTTGTTTTTACACACTCTGAAACAAACGATGCATACAGGCCGGATAAGATCCGCATTAATATCTTAGGCAAAGACAATAAAATTTCTGATATAGCTCAGGCATCCGATCAAGCCTATCTTTCCAGGTTAAAAAC
>CAZCJN010000096.1:0-5764 GCA_964498865.1 uncultured Bacteroidia bacterium | reverse complement strand
CCGTAATGAGCGGAAATTTTTGTTAATGTTTCCCCTCTTTCTACCATATGAAATTCAGTTTCCGGGTGATATGCAGAAAGTAATCCGTTCTTATTTTTTTTAAGACACACAGTATTGTAAAGCGGACGGCCGTAATCAAATGAAATAAAATATTGAGGATCGATAGGGTCGCCTAAAAAACGCATTTCAAAATGAAGGTGTGGTCCCGTAGAATGTCCTGTACTTCCGGCAAGACCAATTAAATCGCCGGAAGAAACAACATCTCCTTCATGTACACTTATTTTTGAAAGATGTCCGTAAACAGTTTCTATTCCATTAAAGTGACGAACCACTACTACATTGCCATAGCCACTTTTCTTTTTTGCAAGACGCACCATACCATCGAAAGCACTGGTAATCGAGTCGCCTTTTCTCAGTTGTATATCAACTCCTTTATGATAGCGGTTATGTCTCCATCCAAATGGGGAGGATAAGGGCCCCCATGCCGGCATCTTATAACAACCGAATTCAGAATTTTCCAATTCAATGATGTAGGTGGTGTCTATTTTAAATTTATCTCTAAATACGCAAGATAGGTCTTCATCCCAATCATCGTAATAATTAGTTGCCGGAAAAATAAGCATGGAGTTAGTATCTGAAGGTTCCACATGTTGCGGACGCATTTTTTGTATCATGAGATTTCCTGCCTGGTAGCCGGAACAAGAAGGCTCAATTGTTACTCCGGTTCTGTTGATCTTACAAAGATTTCTTCTTGCAGTTTCAAGCATTACTTGTTCCCATAGGTCAGGGGGAATGTATGTTGCTTCAAACATACGGTCAACCAGATTAGTCAGCTGTACATCCGTCATTTGTTCTATCAAACGAGGTTGACTGTCCGACTTCTTGTTTTTATGTGCTCTTTTAGATGTGGTTGACAAGCTATCCGTTCCCGCAAACGAATACCCTGAGATGATTAAAATCAACCCAATTAATATACTTCTCATAAGTGATATGCGAAGAAACGAAAAAATCTTTAAATAAAAAAGCCACTCTATATTTATAGAATGGCTTTTTTGAAGAAATTACAAGGATTACTGCTCTACCACTACAACTAAATACTTGGATGCACTCCAAAACTGGTCAGCATTATTGATTAAAAGCTTTTCAACTTTCTCTTTAGTGCCTTCCATTTTATAAGAAGCACTAGGGTGATTTGTTATGATTTTAGCTTTTTTGCAAGAGAGAGGAATCGTTGTTGTTTCACTAGCATCAATTTCTGTGAAATAATTTTTATTGAAATTATCTTTTAATTTTTGCGCTTTTCCTATTCCAATAAAACCACCTTCTTTGGTTAGTACGCCTTGTGTAATTAATTCTTTTGAAGTACCAAAGGCATAATAAGCTTTGTGTAACTGAACAGTTTTTTCTTCAAGCATTTGTTTCGCTGCTTCGTAGTTCATAGTTACTTCTGTAAGCTCTACATTTAGCTTTTCCAATTGCCCTTTTAAACTAGAGATTTCAGCATCTTTCTCAGCTATTTGAATATTCAATCTTTCAATCATATCCTGAAACTCCGATATTTTAAGATTAGCTTTTTTAAGCTTTTTATTCATTGAGTTCAGTTTTTCTTTATTCTTCACCATTAGATCATAAATTGCTTGTATGTCCGCAATTACTTTTCCTTTTTGATCTTGGTTTAACTCACCTGTTTGACTGGAAGTAGTGAGTAGTTTTTCTTTTTCTTTTATTACATCTAAGTTATCTTGAATTTCGTTGAAAGCGCGAATGAAACCGAATATGGCAGAGTCTTTTTCTACAACTTGCCCACTTAAATTTTGATTAACATTTTTTAAGCTGTCTTCATAGTGATTAACAACTTTTTCCTCTCCGCTTCCGCATGAGAATAAAAAAGGAAGCGCTGCCAGGGATAGAAATAATACTTTTTTCATGAGTTTAATTTTGTACGAATATAAAAGAAATTAAGAGTTGCAATACGGGTATTCGATTCTTTGCGTTTTTTTTTGGGGTTACCTAGATTGTAGAAAAAAATATGAAAGCATATAGATAAAGATGGTGTTATCAATGGTTAGGAAAAAAGATTAAAATATTTTATCTATGCTAATATATAAAACTCCAATAGCCATGAAAAAAAAGTACATCTTGTTAGTGTCACTGCTTATACCGGTTGTGATTTTCGGACAAAATCCTAATCCTAATTTTTTTCCTGTAGCAGTATGGTTACAGGATCCCTCTAACGCCGCTGCATATAAAAATGCAGGCATTAACATATACGTTGGTTTGTGGAATGAATTAGATGCTGCCCAGTTAACCAAACTTACCAATTCGGGCATGAAAGTAATATGCGAGCAAAATGCTTTTGGTTTAACAAAGTTGAATGATACGCTTATCTATGGTTGGGCCTTGGACGATGAGCCTGACAATGCTCAATGGAATGCAACCACTAATCAATATGATCCTTGTATCGATCCATCTGTAATTATTAACCAATACAACACGGTTAAAGCTAATGACTCTTCTCGACCTGTTTACCTTAACTTAGGTCAGGGTGTTTCCTATACAGATTGGGTAGGAAGAGGAACTTGTACCGGTAAAACGGAAATGTATCCGGACTATAATAATGGTTATTTAAAAGGATGTGATATCGCCTCTTTTGATATCTACCCGGTTAATAACTCAGATGCTAAGATCAAAGGTAATTTGTGGTATGTGCCTAAAGGAATAGATAGTTTAATAAGTTGGTCGAGTAATAAAAAACCTGTTTGGTGCTGGATTGAGTGTACAAAAATTAATACCTCATCGGCTGCAAAACCTACTGTTGACAATGTGAAATCGGAAGTATGGATGGCGTTAATACACGGAGTAAAGGGCTACGGATATTTTTGTCATCAGATTTCACCGTTTGATGAAGCAGCCTTACTTCATGACGCCCCCATGTTGGCAGCTGTAACGGCCATCAATAATCAAGTTACGTCACTTGCAACTGTACTGAATAGCCCTTCTACTTTTGGGTATGCAAATGTGAGTTCAAGTAATACGGCTATTCCTATCGATATAATGACTAAAAATCAGGGCGGGGCAAACTATATTTTTGCTGTAGCCATGCGCTCCGGCAGTACAACTGCAACATTTACTGTTAACTCAGGAGTTAGCGTGGAGGTTTTAGGTGAAAATAGAACCCTCACTATTTCCGGAGGCAAATTCACGGATAGTTTTTCTAATTATGGAGTACATCTTTATAAGATCATGGCTCCTGCCGGAACACAAAATATGGAAGCAACAATTCATAATATACGGTTATATCCTAATCCGTTCTCAGATATTCTTACCATTGAATTAAATGATCCTATGCCTGTTCCTTTTGATTTTATATTATATGACCTTTATGGAAAAGTGGTTTATGAAAAGACAAATATTGCCATACAAAAATTTAATTTAAGAAGAGAAGTATTAAGTAGTGGCATGTATATGTACTTGGTGAAAAATAAGAAACAAGGAATTTTCTCTCAGGGAAAAGTGGTTGTTGAGTAATAAGCTAATTTTGTGCTAAGGTTTATAGAATTAGCATTATGAAGCATATCGTTTTAAATACTTGTTTTATTCTTTGCAGTATATTTTCTTTTTCACAAACACGTTGGTCGTTTGAGCTCCAGTTTGGTGTCGTGCAGAGTCTTGATCTGCCTCTTGTGATCAAACAACAAGGTTATCCGGATATCATAATTAATAAAGCTGATTTTTATTCCGAACCGCTTGTAGATCCCCCATACTGGTCCTGGCGTTTTTCTAAATGGTTTAAGAATAAGAGTATAGAGTTTGAAGCTATACACCATAAATTTTATTTAAGAAATAAACCTGCTGAAGTAGATCGTTTTGGTATTTCTCATGGATATAATATGGTTTTATTTAATCATGGCAGGCAGCTCGGGAAAGTAATTCTAAGAGCAGGGGTGGGGTCTGCATTTGTTCATGGCGAAAGTACTATTCGCGGAATGTCTTATCCTGAAGGGCCGGGCTTTGATATTAAAGGGTACCGATTAAAAGGCTTATCGTTGAACGTTGCTGTTGCAAGGCAATTTAGAATCAACAAAACCTTTTACATAAATTCCGAAGCAAAAATAAATACTTCTTTTGCGAACATACCTATTGTTAACGGGCATGCTCGTGTTAATATCGTCGTTTTTCAACTTATACTTGGACCGGGAATAAACTGGTGCGTACGAACTCCCGATTAGTAAAGGTTAACTCATTATTTGTTACGAGCTTTTAGCTTTGTTTTCTCTTTATTTTCGTTTATTTTGAATTTAACTATTTGCTTTACCAATGTTGCCGGAATCCCTTTTTCAATAGGAAACTGAATAGCGCCTTTTGAAGTTTTGTAATTAATGAGTTTGTCTTTGTAAACTCTGATGGGGGAAGAGGTTGGATAGAAACCAATATGATTTTTATTGGCAGCAAAATAAACTAAAATGCCGTTTAATTTATAGGCAGGCATATTGTAGCTAATCAGCTCTTCTGCTTTTGGAGCTGCTTGTTTAATTATTTTTCTTAGCTCATGAAGAGTGTTTTGTACGTTTTTTGGACAAGCTGCCAAATACTCATCTACTGTTTTAAATTTTTTTGTTATTTGCATTTGAAGGTGGTTTAGTAGTTTGACTTTGTGAACTTAATTTTTTTTAAAATCGTATCGTAATTAACAAACTTTATTGACCTATACGTTTTATAATAACATAGCCATACAAACAGAACTAGACCTCTTCACTTAGTTCCAGCCAACGAATACTTTTTTCATCCAGCAATGACATGATCTTTCCTATTTTCTCCGAGCATTCCATCATTTTCTGATGGTCGTCAATGCCTTCGCTAAGTTGCCTGGTAAGCTCTTCTTTTTCCGATTCTAATTTAGCAATGTCTTTCTCCAGTTGTTTGTATTCACTTCTTTCTTTTGACGTAAGCTTTCTTTTAGAAGAATTCTCAGAACCAGGTTGTTCGGTAATAGTGGAAGTTTCTTTCTTAACAGGTGCTCCCGTTTTTTCAGCAGCTTTTGTTCTCTCTTCCAATTCTTTTCTTTCACGGTACTCAGTGTAGTTGCCCGGGAAATCGCGTACAACACCATTGCCTTCAAATACAAAAAGGTGATCTACCAGTTTATCCATGAAATACCGATCGTGCGTAACGATTAGAACACAGCCTTGGAATTTAGTGAGGAAATCTTCCAAAACACTTAATGTAACAATATCAAGATCATTGGTAGGCTCATCCAGTATTAAGAAATTAGGGTTTTTTATCAAGATGGTCATTAAGAATAACCTTCTTCTTTCGCCACCACTTAATTTAGCTACCGGGCTGAACTGAACATCGGCAGGGAATAGAAAACGGGTAAGCAGTTGAGAAGCACTCAGCTGAGAACCATCAGCAAGAGGGATGTATTCGGCAATGTCTTTTACTACTTCAATCACCCGTTTATCCTGTGTGGTAATGATGCCTTCCTGAGAATAATATCCATACACTATGGTTTCGCCCGTTGTAATTGTTCCTGCATCGGGTTTGTCCAGTTCCATGACCATGTTTAGAAAAGTGGACTTGCCTACGCCGTTCTTTCCTACAACTCCGATTTTTTCTCCTTTCTTAAAAATATAAGAGAAGTCGTTGATGATCTTTGTATCGCCAAATGCTTTTTTAATATGATTCAGTTCTAATATTTTTTTACCGAGGCGATTCATTTTTACACTGAGCTCCAGCTTTTTCTCCTCCTGTTTACTGAAGACTT
>CAZCJN010000095.1:3431-9181 GCA_964498865.1 uncultured Bacteroidia bacterium | reverse complement strand
GATTGTCAATTTTTGTTTTACGTTCGGTTTTTTTAGCCTGACCGCTAACGTTTTGCAGCTACACGCAGGTGGCGATTTCGGAGCGATGTACTGTCAGCCAAGAACAAACTTTGATAGTAGCACAAAGCTTGATTTAACCACTGAACAGCCACTTGCGTGTAGGTGCTGTTGTGCGTTCGTTGTTCTCTCATACTGTCAGTGTTGGCATAGTGAAACCTGCTTCTGTGAATTTTTCTCTAATCAGTAAAAGAGTTTTCTTAGTTATTGAGTCAGTAAGTTTTTTCTTTTTGTATAGATTGCCGTTTGATAAATCAAGTTTTAAACCTGTTTCATAATTATGTGCGTGTGGGTCTGAAGGAAACGGGTCAGCATCATTTTTATGTAGTTCCCAAATTTGTCCTTTTATTTTTATTTGTTTCTCGTAAAGGTGAACAGGAATGCCTTTTGGTAAGATACAATCGTCACCATATAGCTCAATAGAAACCAATACTTCACCAAAAGAAAAGTCTTTGACTTCATCATATATCTTTAACCCTTTATCAAGGACGTGCCAAAACACTTGAAGATTTTGAGAATAGCCATTTAGTTCCGCTAAGGCTAAACCGATTTTTTCTGAATTAATGTTTGTGTTTCTTTCTTCTGAAACTCTGGCGGCAACTACTTTTAAAGTCAGTTCATACCATTCAAGTTGTAATTCTGCGTGTCCCATTTCTAAATTGAATTTAATACAGCTAAAATATCGTCACCAAATTTTGCGATTTTCTGTCCGCCAAAGCCTTTAATTTTTGAAAGTTCGTCTAATGTCTGAGGCTTAACTTTCGCAATTGTCAAAAGTTCCGTGTTATGGCAAACCATAAAATTTGGAATGTTTAGTTGTGTTGCCTTGTCCTGTCGCCACTGTTTTAGTGTTGCAAAAATTATTTTTTCATTGTCTGTGAGTTCGCTCTCGTCTGTTACGGAAATTTTGTCCGATTTTTTTTCTTGTTTTTCTGTTTTTTGGTCGTCATAAAAAACTAAAATTGACCAAAAATTTGGTTGTCCGTTTATTAGTTCGGTCGCGGTCTTTTTTACTGTCACGCTGTCCAAGAAGCTGTTTAAGTTGTCTTGGTCAGTTTGCAAGTTTTCTTTTGTTAGTCTGATATGAAAAACTTTTACTTTCATAAGTTCAATTTTACAAATTTTTCGGGTCACTCGTCAGTCGTATCGCAGACGACTTTTTTGTCGTCCGATACAATGACGCACAACAATTATTATACGCAAGTATATAACTAATTCATTGCATATCTATTTTCATACTACATGATTGTTAATGAATAAGATAATGGTGTTATATATTTAAAATGCGCAATGCGTATTTTAAATAATACCGTTCGCTTTCAATTTTAAAATATTTATTATGCGCAGCCTTATGCATTTTCTACTCCCCAGCTAAGCGGTATCCGATAGCTATCGGATTATAATGCTGCTCAACTGGGGTGAAACAGCGATATATAAATTACTACAAATTTGAATGTTAATTCCATAACCCACTAAATCAGTAAAAATTGCTAGGCGAGGGGTACCAAGTCGAACCTTTTTTGCTAGACTTTGTACCAAAGAAGTTCCAAGCCGAACTAAACAAGTAGAAAAAGGTATGTTGGAAGTTCTAAACCGAATCTTTGAGGTACCTCTTTCTACAAATTAAGACAAAGCCGAACTTAAAAGGTATAAAAAGGTACCTCGGAGCATCCTCGCCGAGCCTTTTAAGTACCTATTTTTCATAAAACATAGAAAGTCGAACATAAAATGTAGAAAAAGGTACTTCTGACTATCCTCCCGGAACTTAATTTGTATTGCTTTCTGCAAAAAAGATAGAAAGTTGAGAGTCTGTTCAATGAACAGACCCAACTGTGTCAAATAATACATTTGACACAGTTCATTGAACAGACTCTATGTTTACTACAACTTTGTAGCAAATCAGTACAATGTTGTTCTCCTTTACTGAAACATTGTGCTTACGAGCTTCAACGTTGAAGCAACTCCATACAAGCTTGTAGCGGCTTACTTCAACATCATACGGTCTAAGAACAAATTTGAACTTCTTCAGTACAACATAGAACCCAATAAGAGTAACATTAAATCAACTCAGTACAATTTTGTACGGAGCAAGGGCAACATGGAAGTGAATTGCTGCAATATTGTACTTCCGAGCTGCGGCATAGAAGTAATTCAGTAGAAAGTAGCACTGGGTAAGTGTAGCATGAAAGCAAATTTCTGCAACATTGAACCACAATGGTTTAAATAAGAGCTTATTTAATGAAACGGTGTCAACTAATGTATTAATGGAATAAAAAGAGAGTAGAAGGTTTCACCTGAGATGATTCACTCAGCTCATCAGTGGGTGGTGGTAGTTGTAATGAAACATCCCGCTTGTCTCTTATTGTTTGAGTTCATTCATAGAGGCATCATCTATTGTAGCAGTTGTTAAAATATTTCCGGTAGATCAGCGTTTCCTGCATTTATTCTTATATGGTATTTACTATTGTTTTATCTTCAACGCTTATTTGATATTTAATAAGAAGCATGGCCGGATTTTATAATAAAATGGTTAGACCTATACATTTTATAGGGGACATTCTTATTATTAATGCTGCCTATCTGTTTTCTTGCTACTTTTTTTTAAATGACTATCATTTATATTTTTCCAGTCCGTATTCCAAGCTGCAACTGGTTGTTAATCTTTCCTGGATAGCCTCTATCTTAATTTTAAAGACCTACAAATTATACAGGGTACAAACGCTTATCTCTATTATTAATAATACCCTGCGTGTGCTCATTTTGTATTACATCATCATTGAGGCCTGCGATGGAATACTTACAACTGTTCATCACTCAGGAATATTTGTATATGGATTTTATGCCATCACCGGTTTTTTTATTCTTTTATGGAGAGTGGCGGCAACCATAACGCTGAGGTTTTTACGGATAAAGGGATACAACTTCAGAAGGATCATTGTGGTGGGTGTTAACGAAGCCACAAAAGACATGATTGACTTCTTTCAGAGCCATCCGCACTTTGGATATAAGCTATATAAAACATTTGACCTGGGACTGTATAATAACGACTTTGGGAAATTATTAGAGGATGTAAAAATATATTGCCTCGAAAACAGCATAGATGAGATCTATTGTTCTTTGCCTGAATTTAATTTTGAACAGATAAGTCATTTGATCGATTTTACAGATAAAGAAGTTTTAAGGTTAAAGTTTGTTCCTCATTCAGTAGGTTTAAGCCTTAAGAATTTTAAAATTGATTTTTATGGCTTTTTACCGATCTATCTTTTCAGGACCATACCACTTGATAATACGCTGAATAAAATTTTAAAACGTTCATTCGATATTGTTTTTTCTATTTTGCTTTTTGTACTTGTATTTTCCTGGCTCTTCCCTCTTATTGCAATTATTATTAAACTTGATTCAAAAGGACCTGCCTTCTTCAAACAACGACGCTCAGGTTTAAACAATGACCATTTTAGTTGCTACAAGTTCAGATCAATGTATGTGAGTGATAAGGCAGACGGTACACAAGCGACTAAGGGAGATGCGCGTATTACTAAAGTGGGGGCATTTCTAAGGAAAACCAGTTTGGATGAACTTCCTCAATTTTTAAATGTATTGCTCGGAAACATGAGTGTTGTCGGACCCCGACCTCATCCACTTTGGTTAAATGATAAGTACAGAGATAATATTGAGAAATACATGGTACGCCATTTTATTAAGCCAGGTATAACAGGCCTTGCTCAGGTGAAAGGGTTCAGGGGAGAAACCACCGATCCGGCAATGATGAAGAGCAGAATTAAAATGGATGTTTTTTATTTAGAGAACTGGTCTTTTTTATTAGATATAAAAATTATTTTCTCCACTGTTTTTAATGTGCTCAAGGGAGATAAAAATGCATTCTAACTATAGGTTTATATTTAGTAAGTGTAAAATGAACTTGGTGCCTTAAATATGATCCTATTGTTTATTTTTATTTCATTCGAACTGGTATCAATGGTTACATTTTCTTTTTGAGTAAGATCGATGACGCTATAACCTTCCTCTTTGTTAAAAAAACAAGCTGCACCCGGAAGTCTTTCTTTATTGTTCTCATCTTTCTTTATAAGGAGCATGGCATTGAACTTACCGATAGAGTTAATAGAAATATTTTCTTCATCAATAAAGATCTTTGTTGATTCGGGTGACCTGGATTGTAACATTCCAACCATTTTCCACTTTTTATACTTATTTTTTTCCTGAGAGATGGTTGTAGTAAGTTCATCCACTTGTCGGTTTAAGGATGCTATAGTAAGCTGAGATTCTTTAACCTGTTCCATTAATTGATTTTTTAAGACAAAGTAAGTGAGGCTGATCGAGATGAGCACAAGCAGGAAATAACCACCGAATGCTCCCGTAAGATTTAAATTCAAACCTTTGAATGGACCGGTGATCATGGTTTTTGAAGGCAAGAATTTATAAAGTATGAAAGCAGGGATAAGTGGAATAAGTAGAATGGTAGAAAGATGAAAGAGTAGTTCGTATTTTTCCATGGATTATTTTTTGTTATATAAGTCTTGGTTTGTTATTTGATTCTATGTAAAAATAAAATAGTGGTTGAAAAGAGAAAAAATGCACCGGTTTGGTGAAGCACCGCTACGGTGATGGGTACTCCATATAATAAGGTAAGAACCCCCAATAAAAATTGTGCGAGTACAATTATCACCAATGAATTAATGATTGTTTTTTGCGAGCGCGATGTATTTGTTTTTTTTGATTTAAAGAATAAAATACCCACCAGGATTACTACTATATAGGCCAAGTATCTATGAATAAACTGCACTCCGGCATGACCTTCCATAAAGTTTTTCCATAAAGGTTCCAATGCAACAATATCAGAGGGAAGCCATTCATTTCCCATTTTAGGCCAGGTGGGGTAGCCATACCCGGCTTTAAGGCCAGCCACAAAGGCCCCGTATATAATCTGTAAAATAATAACAGATAAAAGCAGAATAGAAATTTTTCTTAATGCAGGGTGAGGGTATTTATTTGTATAAATAAGATCGAGGGCATACCAAAATGTAAAACCAAATACGGTAAATGCACTAATAAGATGAATAGCTAAACGATAATGACTGACATACACATTTTCTGATAAGCCGCTTTTTACCATGAACCATCCTAAAAAACCTTGAAAGCCGCCTAGTACAAAAAGCACCATTGCTTTTTTCATAAAGTCCTGCGGGAGTTTTTTCTTTATCCAAAACCATACGAAAGGAATTAAAAAAACGATTCCTATCATTCGGCCGATTAATCTGTGTAAGTATTCCCAGAAGTAGATATTTTTAAAATCACTAAGCTCAAAGTGTGAGTTGATAAGCTTGTACTGAGGGATTTGTTTGTATGCATCGAATTCTTTTTGCCATGCTTCTTCAGAAAGGGGAGGCAGAGTTCCCGTAACAATTTTCCATTCTGTAATGGATAAACCGGAACCGGTTAAACGCGTAACAGCCCCGATAACCACCATTGCATAGATAAGAATACAACCGGTTAGCAGCCAAATGACAATAGGCTTGTATTTTTTCTCCACATTTTTTTTGCCAAATGTAAAGATTATGAAATAATAATTGCATGCATGTTAAAAGAAAACCCCGATTCATCAGTTGATGAATCGGGGTTAGTGATCTCGAAAGGAGTCGAACCTTTAACCTTCTGATCCGTAGTCAGATGCTCCC
>CAZCJN010000095.1:0-3331 GCA_964498865.1 uncultured Bacteroidia bacterium | reverse complement strand
TTGGCAGATGAAAAAAAAGAAAAACCCTGAACTGTTTTCACTTCAGGGTTATGTTTGTGATCTCGAAAGGAGTCGAACCTTTAACCTTCTGATCCGTAGTCAGATGCTCTATCCAATTGAGCTACGAGACCCTTTTTTCTTATAAATTCTCTACCGCTTCCTGTTTTAAAATATTTTTCTCTTTCTCTTGCTTCGTGCCTTGTTTTGTATTCTTCAAAGTAAATCAATTTCCATGGGCAATATGCCTTTGTTGATTTAGTTTTTCCACTATTGTGCTCTGCCAGGCGTTTAGATAAATTACTTGTAATTTCTTTGTACAAACTACTGTTTATCTGGTTTTTTAAAATATATACAAAGAACATTTTTTTTATTTTGGTCAGATGCTCCCTGCCTGCCGGCAGGTATCCAATTGAGCTACGAGACCTTAATAACCTTACCTCTAAAAAAGGTGGCGCGAATGTACGAAAATACCTTTTCTCGTATCCAATCAAAATGCGTAACCAAATAATATAATTAAAGTATAATACATGTTGATGGGTTTAACACCATTCAATAATCTGAAAATTATATTCTTAACGATTTTCATGTATTAATTAATCAAGATTGCCTGATGAAAATCGGGCTTTTTATAAAAAATAACAGATACGACTTTATGAACGGAATATTTTATAAAGGAATACTAGTAGTAAATATATTTTTTGTTTTCCTTTTTTATGCTAAAAGGTATTGATGGCATTACCCAGGCTTATCAGTTTACACAATTTTATGCATCACCAACGTTTCTTAATCCTGCATTTGCCGGTGCCGGAGTTTGTCAGCGTTTAACTACTAACTATCGTATGCAGTGGGCATCTATTCCAGGTGCTTTTCAAACTTACCTTCTCGCTTTTGACCATGCAATAATGAGAAAGAATAGTGGGGTAGGTGTTCTTCTTACTAATGATAAAGCCGGGAGTGGAGCATTAAGTACAACAAGTTTTAATGCGCAGTATTCTTATCACCTTACTTTATCCCGTGAGTGGATATTGAATGCAGGTGCTCAGATAGGATATGTAGCCAGGAGTATAAATTTTGATAAACTTATATTTGGTGACCAAATTGCTCACGGTACTGCTATTTCTGTTACTCCTCAAACAAATGATTTTAAAGGTTATTTAGATGCTTCTTCCGGCATCTTATTATACTCCCATGATTTGTGGATAGGACTTTCTACCCATCACTTGAATACACCCAATCAATCTCTTTTAGGAGCTAAAAGTCAATTGCCTGTTTTATATTCGGTGCATTTAGGTTGGGTTATTCCTCTTGTTCATAGAGGAATGGCGGGTAAAAGTATTACTCATATTACTCCGGCTATTAATTATAGAGCGCAGGGTAAATTCGATCAGTTTGATGCCGGATGTTATTATGAGTATTCAAAATTTGTATTTGGACTTTGGTATAGGGGTATTCCCTTTTTTAAAGCATATAAAAGAGGGTATCCCAATCACGATGCTGTGGCCTTTTTAATAGGTACTTCCATTGAGCGCTTTAAGTTCGGATATAGCTATGATCTTACAATATCATGGTTGGCTGGTTCAACAGGAGGCTCGCATGAATTATCTTTGACGTATCAATTTTGTCAATGGAAAAGAAAATCAGCAATTCCTTGTCCTAAGTTCTAGTTCTCTACTACGGTTAATTTCTCTATTCACTCTTAGGTTTTTCTTTTCCTTGTGGTTTGCTTATCGACTCTCGCATACTTGTATCTGCCTGAATATTTTGCATTCTGTAATAATCCATTACACCTACATTGCCTGATTTTAAAGCTTCTGCCATGGCAAGTGGTATTTGTGCTTCGGCTTCAATTACATGAGCGCGTGCCTCCTGCGCACGTGATTTCATTTCCTGTTCACTGGCTACTGCCATTGCTCTTCTTTCTTCTGCTTTTGCCTGTGCTACTTTTAAATCAGCTGCCGCTTGTTCAGTCTGAAGTTTTGCTCCTATATTTTCTGATACATCTATATCTGCAATATCAATAGAAAGTATTTCAAATGCAGTCCCTGCATCCAAGCCTTTAGAAAGAACAGTTTTAGAGATCTGGTCCGGGTTCTCAAGAACTGTTTTATGGTCATGGGCAGAACCAATAGTGGTAACAATTCCTTCTCCAACACGGGCAAGAATGGTTTCTTCTCCTGCGCCTCCTACCAGTTGATTAATATTAGCACGAACTGTTACGCGTGCTTTTACAATAAGTTGTATTCCGTTTTTTGCAACAGCAGATACCGGAGGAGTGTCTATCACTCTCGGATTAACAGATACTTGTACAGCTTGAAATACATCTCTCCCTGCCAGGTCAATAGCAGTAGCTAATTTAAAGTCAAGGGGTATGTTAGCTTTATCGGCTGAGATAAGTGCATTTACAACAGACTGAACTTTTCCACCTGCTAGATAATGTGCTTCTAATGCATCACGGGAAAGTTGTATGCCTGCTTTATGTCCATTGATGAGAGCATTGGTTATGATTCCGGGAGGAACTTTTCTAAACCTCATCAAGGCTAGTTGTATAAGAGACATTTTTACTCCTGATAGTTGAGCAGTTACCCATAATCCTATAGGCAGGATTCTGAAGAATAGCCATAGAAAGATAAGTCCTCCTAATCCAATAAATACAAATAATAAAAACTGTCCTGATTCCATGATATGAATTTTAAAGTATGATTTGAATAGCTGAATGCGAAAGTACTACGTTTTTGCAGTTACGAATATTTTATTCTGATAGACTTTGGTAACAATAATCTCTTTATGCTCATCAATGAATTCATCAATCGCCTGTACTTCGGTTTGTATATTATTAATAGTAGCCCTTCCTATAGGATTCAGGCGTGATGTTGTTTTACCGCTATCACCTTCGTGAATGGAAGCATTTACAGAGGCAGTAGCTTTTCCATCAATAAATGATTTGACCTGTAGTTTTTTCCATATCCCTGAATTGAATGCCCAATACACGGCGCTTGCCGTTGCAAGAGCGGTAGAAACGAGAATGGTGAAACCAATAGTATTTCCATGATTTTTGAATGAGAAAAAAATACCGATAAGCATGAGGACTGTGGCGAAAATTCCAAGCACCATTCCGGGTACGAAGAGAATCTCAGCAATTAATAAAATAATTCCAATTAATATAAGGATAAGGATGGCTGCAAGACTCATTGTTGATTGGGTCTATAGTATTTCATAGCTTTCGGAATAAACGCTTTTATTTCTGCAATACGTTTCTCATCACTGGGGTGGGTACTTAAAATCGCCAGAGTTCCTCCTTTAGATGCATTCGCCATGCGTTGCCAAAAAGGAA
>CAZCJN010000094.1:1575-9228 GCA_964498865.1 uncultured Bacteroidia bacterium | reverse complement strand
ACGAATAGGTATAGGTTTAGATGACAATGGAAAACACAGAGCAAAACTAAGCTATGACTGCCAAGACAAACATAAGAATGCTTTAAATTTAGATGAATGTCCAATACTGAGGGCAGAGTAAGCTATTCCACATCCAAGGCAAGGATTAACAAATATTTATGGACACACTCAGGCAAATAGTATGATAATCGTCCGAAACAAACAGAATTATTTGCAAAAGAAACCCGTAAATAAATAAGATACATTCATTATTAATTCATTTCTATTTTTTAATATACTTATTGTTCTTCCATTGATTTATTCCGGCTTCACAATCTGCAATGAGCATATTCATTCGTTTGGTTTGCGTAGCCTCCTGCTTGGCACTCATCACCCAATTGGTGGAAGACTTACGATAAGATGGTGCAAGTGACCCGAAAAATTTCCATGCTTTTTTATTCCCTTTAAATTGCTTGTTAAGTCCGGGCGAAAATTTCATTTCTTCATTTTCATGAGAGTAAATTCCGGATTTACTTTTTGTTCGTTTCTTAAAAATAGCCAACCCCGCTTCTTGCATGAGTCCTTGTTTGGTAAGCTCTTTTACTTTTTCAATATTCACGGTGCTCCAGGTACTGCCGGTTTTTCGGGGAGTAAAGCGGATCTGGTAACGATGCTTATCAATGGATCTGCGAACGCCGTCTATCCAGCCAAAACAAAGAGCCTGATCAACAGACTGACTCCAGGTCATACTCGGTTGGCCGCTGCCTACTTTATAATACCCGACAATTAATTCTGTTTTCTTGCTATGGTTGTTTTCAAGCCACTTTCTAAAGTCGGAGGGTTTTGAAAAAAAAGTCGGCTTCATCTTATACTTAATTAGCTAACATTCATTGCCGAAGCGTTTATGACTACTTATATTCTCCAAACACCTTACGCATTACATCGGCAACTTCGCCAAGGGTAGCATAACATTCTACTGCCTGTAAAATAGGAGGCATAAGATTGGTATTGGTCTTAGCAGCTTCTTCCAGTTTAGCAAGGGCTGCTTTTACAGCCTCGTTGTTACGTTCAGCTTTTACTTTTTTAATTTTATCCGATTGTACTTTGCGTATGGAATCATCAATGGAGAAAACATTTTCCTGAGGTTTTTCTTCAATGGTAAATTTATTTACACCTACAATTACTTTCTTTGCTTTTTCTATCCTGTCCTGGTATTCATAAGAAGATCTGGCAATTTCATTTTGCAAATACCCTTGCTCAATAGCCGCTACCGAGCCGCCCATGGCATCTATCTTACGTATGTACTCCCATGCCTTCTCCTCTACTTCATCGGTGAGTTTTTCTACAAAGAAAGAGCCGCCTAAAGGGTCAACAGCATCGGGAGCGCCACTTTCGTAAGCAATGATCTGCTGCGTACGCAAAGCAATGCGTGCCGCTTCTTCGGTGGGTAAGCTCAAGGCTTCGTCGTAGCCGTTCGTATGCAATGATTGGGTTCCACCCAGCACAGCAGCCAATGCCTGAACGGTTACGCGTACAATATTATTATGCGGTTGCTGAGCAGTTAAGGTACTTCCTCCGGTCTGGGTGTGAAAGCGCAGCATCATGGCACGTTCATCGGTTGCTCCTAATTCTTTGGTAATGGCAGCCCACATTCTGCGTGCAGCACGAAACTTAGCTACCTCTTCAAATAAATTATTGTGTGAATTAAAGAAGAAGGAAATCCTTTTTGCGAAAACATTTATATCCAGCTTACTTTCTAACGCCGCTTTCAAATAGGCTTTACCGTTCGCCAATGTAAAGGCAAGTTCCTGCACTGCGGTTGAGCCTGCTTCGCGTATATGGTATCCGGAAACAGAAATGGTATTCCACTTAGGGACTTCTTTAGAACAGTATTCAAAAATATTGGTAATGATGCGCATAGAAGGCTTAGGCGGATAGATATAGGTTCCGCGCGCAGCGTATTCTTTAAGAATATCGTTCTGAATGGTGCCGGAGATATTCTGAATATTCGCTCCTTGTTTTTTCGCAAGCGCAATGTACATGGCCAGTAAAATAGAAGCGGTAGAATTAATGGTCATGGATGTAGTGATGTCTTCCAATTTTATTCCATCGAACAAAATTTCTATATCGCGTAAGGAATCGATGGCCACCCCCGACTTCCCTACTTCTCCATCTGCTAAATTATGGTCCGAGTCATACCCTATTTGTGTAGGAAGATCGAATGCCACGGAAAGGCCGGTAGTGCCGTTTGCTAATAAATACTTATAACGCTTGTTCGATTCTTCGGCGGTAGAAAAACCTGCATACTGGCGCATGGTCCAATGTTTCCCTCTATACATATCGGGTTGTATGCCTCGCGTAAAAGGGAACTGTCCTGCATCGGTGTATTTCTTCTGATCAACATCGGTAGGGGTGTATATCCTTTTTATTTCAATTCCGGAATCGGTACAAAATATTTTTTCCTGCTTTTTTTCTTGTGTCTTCATTCGTAAGTTCAAATAGATTAGGGGCTAAAAATTCTGGGCGAACTCTTTTTTTAAATACTCAATGGCTACTTCACTGGGGAGTTTTTTTACGTGCGCAGAAATATTGATGAGCATATCTCCAAAATCAAGAGCCGTTGCTGCTTCCGGCATTTTATTTCCAACTATGTTGATCAGTTTTATGGTTTCGTCTTTTGCCGTTTTGATCATCTCCCAGGCGCCAATGCTCATGTATACTTGCTGTGCTATGTTGTGCTCATATTCAGCACGAATATTTTTAATCAGTTCGGCTTGCATCATTACTCCCGTCATTCCTCCGTGGTGTAAACGCGCAGCCATATGCACGGGGGAAATGCGCTCCAAAAAGAGAATGAGCCGTTCATAGGCCTGTATCCTTAACGGAGCTGCTATGCTCTGGTTACTGGTTTTAGATTCCTCCTTCTTGCGTTTGAGATCTTCGTAGAAGTAAGCTTTTAAGGAATCGATAAAGTTTTTATGCATTAAATACATAAGTGCCAGGGCTACTAACGATGGAATGATAACCATTAACACTTCCGGAGATATATCCATAAAATTGGTTTTGTATGTAAATGTAAAAAAATAGATGACTGTTTTTGCTATGTAGCTTTCCATATGCTTCTTACTTTAATTTGTACATTCGCGATCATCTAAAAAAAAATATGTTTTTATCCGATCGTATTAAAAATATAACTGAGCCGCAAACCATAGGTATGGCACGTAAGGCAAGGGAATTGAAAGCGCAAGGGGTTGATGTGATAAGCCTGAGTTTAGGAGAGCCGGATTTTAACACACCCGAAGTAGTTAAAACAGCAGCAAAAAAAGCCATTGATGAGAACTTCTCACATTATACACATATATCGGGCTATCTGGAATTACGACAAGCTGTTACAAAAAAATTTAAACGGGATAATAACTTAGATTTCACGGCTGAACAAATCGTGGTTTCTACGGGTGCCAAGCAATCCATCGCCAATGTTATGTTATGCATCGTAAATCCGGGTGATGAAGTTCTTGTTCCCGCACCTTACTGGGTAACCTATATTGAATTGATAAAACTAGCCGGTGGCAAACCTGTTGTTATCCAATCGTCTACAGAAAGTAATTTTAAAGTTACCGCTGAACAAATAAAAAATGCCATTACTCCCCGAACAAGGGCAATTATTTTTTCTTCGCCCTGTAATCCGTCAGGAAGTGTTTACAGCAAACAAGAATTAAAAGCCATCTGCGATGTGATCGTTCCTCAAAAAGACATGTATGTTCTTTCGGATGAGATCTACGAACACATCAACTACGTAAGCAAACACGAATCCATTGCGCAGTTTCCGGAAATAAAAGAAAGAACGATCGTGATCAATGGAGCTTCCAAATCATTTGCCATGACGGGCTGGAGGCTGGGATACATTGGTGCTGCTAAAGAAGTAGCCATCGCCTGCGATAAAATGCAAGGCCAGTTTACTTCAGCTACTTGTTCTATCGGACAAAAAGCACTGCATGCAGCGGTAGAGATGGAAATTGCATCCATCTTACCTATGCGCGATGAATTTAAAAAACGAAGAGACCTGGTTTACTCCATGCTTAAAGAAATACCCGGCATTAAAACAACCTTACCCGACGGAGCCTTTTATTTCTTTCCTGATGTATCTTATTACTTTGGAAAAGGAGGAATAAAAAATTCTACCGACCTCTGTGCGTATTTATTAGACAAGGCCCATGTAGCTGCCGTACCGGGAGATGCTTTTGGCAATGATAAACACATACGCATGTCGTATGCAGCATCGGAAGAAAATCTTAAGCAAGCAATGAAGAATATAAAATTGGCTTTGTCAGAATTAAAATAAGATAAGATGCTTGCGAAAGATCTACACCACCTGTTTGAATCGTTTAACAATGTACGCGTATTGATCATTGGCGATGCCATGGTTGATGCCTATATATGGGGAAAAGTAAACCGCCTTTCTCCCGAAGCTCCTGTCCCTATTGTAACGGTAGATAAAAAAGAAGCACGCCTGGGTGGAGCTGCCAATGTTGCTTTAAATGTGCAGGCAATGGGCGCTACTCCTATACTTTGTTCCATTATTGGTGAAGACATGTACGGGAGAGAGTTCATGGACCTGATGCAGACCCAAAAGCTTACCACGCAAGCTATTTTTAAAAGCAACCAACGGGTTACTACGGTAAAAACAAGGATAATCGGAAACAACCACCACCTGCTTAGAGTGGATGAAGAAATGCAATCGGATGTTTCTTTGGAAGAAACAGGCATGATGCTGAAAGCCATCTTCTCCATGTTAGAAAACAATGCGATCGATGTTATTGTTTTTGAAGATTACGATAAAGGAGTAATCAACCACGAATTGATCCATAAAGTGGTGATCGAAGCAACTAAAAAGAAAATCCCTGTAGCTGTTGATCCTAAAAAGAAAAATTTTCAGAACTATAAGAACGTAACGCTTTTTAAACCTAATCTGAAAGAGTTAAAAGACGGTATACGAATAGACTTTGACTTTACGAACGAAGAAATTCTGGAGGCCGTAGCAAAAGAACTGAAAACAAAAAGCAGCATTGAAAATATATTGATTACTCTTTCTGAAAAAGGCATGTACATATCGGGCAAAACAATGCAAAAAATAATTCCTGCCCATGTAAGAAACATTGCCGATGTTTCCGGTGCCGGGGATACAGTCATTAGCGTAGCCTCCCTTTGCCTGGCTCTTAAACTCGATCCTGTCCTCATGACGGAGCTGGCCAACATTGCAGGCGGAATGGTTTGTGAAAAAGTAGGTGTAGCGCCTATTAATAAAGAACAGTTTTTACAAGAAAGCATTACCTTGCTTTGTAAATAAGTAATTGAGATTACAACATGCATTCATCCAACGACAATTCTATAACTATTACTCCCTATACTCATTCAGAGAATGGAAAAAAGGAGCAGGTGGAGAAAATGTTTGATGAGATCGCTTTCAGATACGACCTGCTTAATCAACTCTTATCCTTTGGCATTCATAAACGTTGGAGGAAAAAAACCATTCAGTTAATAGCATCGTCGGCTCAAAATAAAAATATGCATCTGCTTGATATCGCCACAGGAACGGCCGATTTTGCCATAGAGGCCATGCGTTTAAATCCGGGCAAAATAACCGGGATTGACATATCAAAAGACATGCTTGCGATAGGGAGAAAAAAATTAGAAGAAAAAAAACTGTCGGGCAAGATAGAACTGCTTCATGCCGATAGTGAGAACTTGCCCTTCCCTAATGATCATTTTCATGCTGCAACCGTTGGATTTGGAATACGGAATTTTGAAAACCTCGAAAAAGGACTATCGGAAGTGTGCCGTACTCTGCAAAAAGGTGGGACATTCGCCATACTTGAATTTTCATTTCCTGAAAAATTCCCTGTAAAGCAACTCTACCATTTCTACCTGAAAAACATATGCCCTTTACTCGGAAAGCTGATCTCTAAGAATCCTGTTGCTTATGAATATCTTTTCAAATCGGTATATAATTTTCCATACGGGGAAAAATTAAAATCGATATTATTGACGTGCGGTTTCTCAGAAGTTCGGTTTTACCCTCAAACCTTAGGCATAGTAACAATTTACATTGCAAAAAAATAATATAGACAGTACTGCGTTATAGCACAACTACATGAAAAGCCAATCCAAGAGTATAATTCTTTTTTTCGCCATAATCGGATGCATACACATTTCTTATGCTCAAAAGGTAAAGCCACTGAACTTACCGACTTACGACTATGAAAGACTGCACTTTGGATTTTCGCTGGGTATCAATAAAGCCGATTTTGCTTTATACCGAGCCAACAATACAATTACACCTGACTCTGTACTAAATGTTGATTGTAAGCCTGACTGGGGATTTAATCTCGGTATTATATCCGATCTTAGGTTACATGATTATGTAACACTTCGCATTCTGCCGGCCCTGTCTTTTCAAGGAAGAAAATTAATGTACGATATAGATTCGGCTAGTAACTCGGGGCCACGTAAATTTTACACCGCCGAAAAAAGTGCAGAGTCCACTCTACTTGATTTCCCTATCAACTTTAAAATACGTTCTGAACGTTTGAATAATATGTCTGCCTATCTGTTAGTAGGTGGTAAATACAGTCTTGATCTGGCTTCTCAGGCAAAAACAAAAGATCCGGACATCCTTAAACTAAATAAAAACGACCTGTGTGTAGAAGCAGGTGTAGGTTTTGATTTTTACCTGGAATTTTTCAAACTTTCTACCGAATTAAAGTTCTCGGCAGGATTAAGAGACCGTTTATATCATGAAAGCACTACCTGGTCCATGCCTATTGACAAGTTAAACTCTAAGGTTTGGTTGTTTTCAATCAATTTTGAAGGATAACACCCCTTGTCATCCTTTTTCCCACTATCTCTTAAATAAGGCGTATAATTTTATCTTTGTGTAATTAACTATTGCGTATTTAACATGAATCTGCTGATTAGATTGATTATCTCTACCTTATCTGTATTAGTTGCCTCTTATGTACTTCCCGGAGTTTATGTCGATAGTTTTATAACAGCAATGATCGTTGCTATTGTTTTAGGATGTTTAAATATTTTTATAAAACCGTTTCTCATCCTTTTCTCACTGCCTGCTGTTATATTTACACTTGGTTTATTCCTTATTGTCATTAATACATTTATTATACTTATTACCGATGCCTTAATCGATGGCTTTCATGTAAATAACTTTTGGTGGGCCTTGTTGTTCAGTTTAGTGATGTGGATAGTAAGCAGTGCTTTAAATATGATAAAACAAGAAGACGAAAAAACACAAGAGTAACTTCCTATAACTATGTTTAAAAAAGAGTTTTTAAAAAAAACATTTCTGTATTATGGTTTGCTTCTCTTTTCTATCAACTCTTATGCACAAACAGCACTCACTGTAAGTGCCGGCAGCAACACCAATGTTTGCAAAGGCAATAGCATAACCATTGGTGGTACCCCCTCTGCAAGTGGAGGAGTTCAACCCTATACTTATTTATGGCAGCCCGTAACCGCACTAAATGCGATTGATTTATCTAACCCCAATGCATCACCAACCTCCTCTACCAACTATACACTCACGGTTACAGACAGTACAGGTACTAAAGTCAGTGATGTCATAACAGTAACTGTACTTCCCTTACCGGCAGTTAGCGC
>CAZCJN010000094.1:0-1475 GCA_964498865.1 uncultured Bacteroidia bacterium | reverse complement strand
CTAAAGTCAGTGATGTCATAACAGTAACTGTACTTCCCTTACCGGCAGTTAGCGCCGGAGTTGACCAAACCATACTTTCGGGTGGAAGCACATCGCTCAATGGAACAGGAGCTGTTAATTATTTCTGGACACCAACAGCACCGCTAACTAATCAAAATTCTGCGAACCCGGCCGCTACGCCCATTGAGACCACTACCTTTTGTGTTACAGGAACAGACGCCAATCAATGCGCAAATTACGACTGTGTAACCATTGAAGTATTACCAAGCGATGAACTTATATTTTACAATTCCTTTACACCTAATTCGGATGGCATAAATGACCTTTTTTACATAGGCAATATCGAATTCTATCCCAATAACGTTTTGGAAGTGTTTAACAGAAACGGAAAAATGGTTTATAGAGCTGCGCCTTATCAAAATAAATGGAACGGAGAAATTGATGGACACGGGTTGCCCTGTGCTACCTATTATTATGTATTGGATCCGGGAAGGGGTAAGCCAATTAAAAGAGGAGGTTTAACAATCATCAGATAATATTTATAAATGATCAAACAAGCTAATTGAATTGTATGCTAATAAAAAAATTGCTTTGCTTTTTCTTTATTGTTTTTTCAATTACAAGTTTTTCTCAGCAAATGCCTTATTATACTCAGTATAAATCCAACCAGGCAATGATCAACCCTGCAACACTGGGAACAAAAAGAACGCTTGATGCACGTACTAATTACAGGCTGCAATGGGTAGGTTTTGACGATGCACCAAAAACAGCAACCATAAATATTAATGGAAGATTATACAAAGAAACAATGGGTCTTGGTGTAGGTTATTTTAATGATAGGACCGGCCCTACCAAACGATCTGATCTATCATTAGGCTATGCTTATCATCTCAAGTTTCAAGACGTGGAGCTTTCTGTTGGCGCGGCATTTCACATGCTTACCTATCAGGTGGATGGCACTTTGTTAAAAATGCACATTGCACAAGACAATGTGATTGATATGACAATAACTCAAAAGAAAAATGCGAATGATTTAAGTGCCGGAATCTACTTTTACAACGATCGTTTTCATATAGGATGCGCAGCATTAAACTTATTAGAAACAGATATAAATTTTTATCCGGGGAGCGATACTACACACAGAACAAACATTGCAATGGTGCCTCATATATATGGCAGTGTAGGTTATAACTGGTCGGGAGACCCTGATTTTATTTGGGAAAACTCATTGCAAGCATTGTACTCAGAATCCAATCCTATAACCCTGGATTACAATTTACGCATTCACTACCAACAAAAAATTTTCGGAGGCCTGGCTTTCAGAATAAGAGATGCCGTTGCTTTACAATTAGGGGCAACGTTCATGGATGAATTTCATATAAGCTATTCATATGATATTATCATTTCTTCTTTAAAAAAATCACAAAGCGGCTCCCATGAAATTATGCTTGCCTGGAGCAAGAGTTTTAATGATG
>CAZCJN010000093.1:4438-9250 GCA_964498865.1 uncultured Bacteroidia bacterium | reverse complement strand
ATAACAATTATTATACGCAAGTATATCACTTAATTTTCAAGCTACAATATTTGTAGTAAGTAACTGAAGGTAAACGCTATGATGTGAAAATATATTTTTAATGCGCAATGCCTAATAAGAAATTAAAGGGGAAATAACCATTTATAATTCATAATTCCAACAAATCAAGGATAATTTGCAATTAACCATTCGTGATAAACCATCCAAACCTTCTCAACTATATTAGTATTTTCGTGACGAATGAATTTTTCTCTTTCCATAGAGTACCCTTGGCGATTTATTTTGCTTTGCATGGCTGCAGGTCTGCTGTATGCTTTTGTGCTTTATAGAAAAGAAAAGCTATTTGATGAAAGCCCTCAATGGGTAAAATTCTTACTTCCGGTTCTGAGGTTTTTAGCGGTAGCATTCCTTGCCTTCTTCCTTTTATCTCCTTTTATTAAGAATATTACCCGAACTGTAGAAAAACCCATTATCATTTTTGCACAAGATAATTCAGAATCGATAGTCGTTGGAAAAGATTCAGCCTATTATAAAAAAGAATATGCCGCTGAGGTTGTAAACGTCCTTTCTAAACTTTCAGAAGATTTTGATACGAATAATTATTCTTTTGGAAATCAAATAAGCAGGGGCTTGTCATTTTCTTATAAGGAAAAGCAAACCGATATGGCCACGTTATTTCAAGAGATAGATAATCGTTTTACAAACAGAAATATAGGTGCTGTGATAATTGCATCGGATGGTTTGTATAATAAAGGGCAAAACCCTATCTATTCTCTGAAAAATAATTTTCCTGTTTACACCATCGCTTTGGGAGATACAACCGTTCAAAAAGATTTGATTCTTACTAATGTTCTTCATAATAAGATTGTGTATTTAGGAAATAAATTTCCAATATCCATTCAAATTGAAGCAGCCAGGTTGTCGGGTAAAAATTTTACATGCACTATATCTAAAGGGGCGGAAAAGCTTTTTTCACAACAAGTAAATATTACTTCAAATAATTTTTCTTTTGAAATTCAAACCTTACTGGAAGCCAAACAAAAAGGCATACAACGGTACACGATTGCCCTTTCACGTATAGATGGAGAAATTACCTATGCTAACAACGTAAAAGATGTTTTTGTAGATGTAGTAGATGGTAAACAAAAAATATTGATCTTGGCAGATGCCCCTCATCCGGATATTGCAGCTATTAAAAATGCGTTGGAGGCCAACCTTAATTATGAAGTTAATTCTATGCTGGCATCTGATTTTAATGCTTCTTTATCGGGCTACAATATGGTAGTGCTGCATCAACTACCCAGTCTTAGAAATCCCATTCAAAAAATAATAACCGATATTGAGAAACAAACAATCCCTGTATTATTTGTTTTAGGCAGCCAAAGTTCAGTGCCTGCATTTAATAAAGCTCAATCCGATTTAACGATCACTTCTAATAATGGGGGTACGAATAATACGCTTCCTCTTGTGGATAATGATTTCTCATTATTTACTACAAGTGACGAAATGAAGAGTTATATAAATAAATTACCGCCATTGCAATCTCCTTTTGGATCGTATAAGATGAACCCCTCTGCCTCTGTTTTTTGTTATCAAAAAATAGGAGTTGTGGAAACCCGGCAGCCACTCTTGTTCTTTACTCAACAAAGCGAAAAGAAAACAGGTTTCATTTGTGGAGAAGGTATATGGAGATGGCGTTTGCAGGATGTATTTGACCATAATAATACATTGCTGTTTAATGAACTTATTACCAAAACAGCTCAATACCTTTCCGCGGCTGTAGATAAAAGCTTCTTTAGAGTGAATGGAAAAAATAATTTTTATGAGAATGAGCTAATAGAATTCGATGCTGAATTATACAATGAAAGTTATGAGTTGATTAATAATCCGGAAGTAAATATGATGATTACGAATGGTGAAGGAAAAAAATTCCCCTACGTTTTCAGTAAGACCTCTAATGGCTATCATTTAAATGCGGGCAGGTTGCCGGTTGATCATTATCATTACGAAGCCAAGACACAGACAGGAAAAAAAATATATTCATTAAAAGGCGAATTCAGCGTTTCTGCTTTGCAAGTGGAATCATCCAATATTGTTGCCGATCATCAGCTGCTGTACAACATAGCTAAAAAGAGTGGGGGAGAAATGCTGGATAAAAATAACCTGTCGCAATTGGTAGATGTACTTGGTAAGAGAGATGATATACATTCTGTTTCTCATAGTGAGAAAAAACTTTCTGACATGATTAATTTAAAGTGGATTTTCTTTTTACTCCTTTTGTTGATCTCCACAGAGTGGCTGGTAAGAAAAATTAATGGGTCGCATTGATGATGATTCTCTAACAGATTTCTCTTTAATTGATAGTTTGTACTTTTATGCCCATCCGGAATACACCATTATAAATGAATATACTCTTACAGATAATTATTGCAATCATATTGGTTGAGTTTTGCTTTGAAAAAGTGCTTGATTTCCTCAACCTTAAAAATTTATCGCCACAACTTCCTGAAGAAGCAAAAGGAATTTATGATGAGGAAAAATACCGAAAGTCTCAAGAGTATTACAAGGTGAACCATCGTTTTTCTATGTTAACCAGCACGCTTAGCTTGATTATGCTTTTGGTTATATTGTTTTTTCATGGTTTTGCTTACTTAGATTCTTTTGTAAGAGAATATACCCGGCACCCCATCTTAATGCCTTTATTGTTTTTTGCCATACTTGGCTTTGCCTCGGATATTATTGGAACTCCCTTTTCTCTTTATAGAACATTTGTAATTGAAGAGAAATTTGGTTTTAATAAAACTACCCTTGCTACCTTTTTTCTAGATAAGCTAAAAGGGTATTTGTTGGCTGCAATTATCGGCGGTATTCTTTTTTCTCTTATTATTTGGATATATCAAAACACAGGTACCTACTTTTGGCTTTTTGCATGGGCTGTTATCTCGTTCTTTACCATATTCGTTACTATGTTCTATACAACTCTTTTGGTTCCCATTTTCAATAAGCTTACTCCTTTGCCGGAAGGTGAATTACGTACTGCAATTGAAATGTATTGTAAAAAGGTGGGTTTTAAGCTGAACAACCTTTTTGTGATCGATGGATCAAAACGTTCAGCAAAAGCAAACGCTTACTTTAGCGGTTTAGGTTCTAAAAAAACAATTGTGTTATACGATACACTTATTGAAAAACATACTACAGAAGAATTAGTAGCGGTTTTAGCTCATGAAGTGGGGCATTACAAAAAGAAACATACACTTGTTGGAACTATTTTGGGAATACTTCAAACAGGGTTTATGCTTTATATTTTTTCTTTGTTTGCAGGCAGTGAAGCACTGGCAAATGCACTAGGTTCTGATCAAAATAGTTTTCATTTGAGCATACTTGCATTTGGAATGTTGTATTCCCCATTGTCTCAGGTGGTGGGCATCTTTTCAAATATACTATCCCGCAAACATGAGTTCGAAGCGGATGCCTATGCAAAAGAAACATATAATGGTAATGCTTTAAGTATCGCACTTAAAAAACTCTCTTCAGATAGTTTAAGCAATCTTAAGCCGCATCCGGCGTATGTGTTCGTGCACTATTCACACCCTCCTGTTTTACAAAGAATAAAAGAACTTTAAATGAAAAAGTATTTATTTACATTTGTTTTATGAAAAAAAATTGTTGGGCGCTATTTATTTTTCTTTTACATGCTCAATTGTTATTTGCCCAGTCATCGGCATCACTCATAAACCGCGCATTACTGGAGGACAGAAAAGATCGTTCAGTACTGGCCCATGCAGAAGAATTATTTCAAGATGAAAACTTCATTGATGCACTTCCGTATTATGAGAAATTATCAGAAAAGTATGTAGATGATCGATTTCTTATTTATCGTTTGGGTATCTGTTATCTATATAGAAGTGATCTTCCTGAAAAATCGCTGGAATATTTAAAGAAGGCGACTGACATGAACCTGCCGATTCGGGACCTGCCCTTTTTTTATGCAAGGGCGTTACATCTTAATTATCTTTTTAACGAGGCTATAACCAATTTTCAGAAATACATTGACTCTAAACCCGGGCACAAGCAAACCGAAATGGCAAAGCTGTATATAGAGTATTGCAAGCGAGCAAAGGATTTAGTTGCTATGCCGAACGATATAACTATTAAAAATCTTGGTAAGGATATTAACTCGATTTGGTCGGAATATGTACCGGTAATCTCTTCCGATGAAGCAATTCTTATGTTTACCTATAGAGGCGTGCGTTCTACCGGTGGGTTGCAAAATGTGTACACTAAAAAAAGCAATACTTCTGATTCATTAAAACAATATTATGAGGATATCTTTTATTCATATAGGATAGGAAGTCATTGGTTAATTCCTGATCCTATTGATCGCAATATTAATACAAACGCACACGATGCAGCTATTGCACTTTCTGCAGATGGTCAAAAACTATTTGTATTTAAAAGCAATCCTAAAAATCATGGTGATATATACATGAGTAAACTGGAAGGCAATGAATGGTCGGTCCCTGTTTCATTAGGAGAAAATATAAATACAAAAGCATGGGAAGGGAGTTGTTCTTTATCTGCAAATGAAAAAACACTTTACTTCTCCAGTGAGCGGTCCGGAGGTTTTGGCGGGAAAGATATTTGGAAATCTGAATTGCAGGCAGATGGTACCTGGGGTAAACCAGTTAATATGGGAATTAATATTAATACGCAATACGATGAAGATGCTCCATTTATTCATCCGGACGGTAAAAATTTACATTTCAGTTCTAATGGTGTGAAGAGTATGGGCGGCTATGATATTTTCAGATC
>CAZCJN010000093.1:0-4338 GCA_964498865.1 uncultured Bacteroidia bacterium | reverse complement strand
GTGAAAATGTTTAATTCAATGAATGTAGATTACTATATGGAGGCTACCCTTGATGTTGCTTTTTATACAAACAGTGAGCTTGCTAAGCGGGCAAAAAATAAACTTTTCATTGTTAATAAAGACAGTACAGTCGTGAAATCAGCTACTCAAATGCGTGACGGAAGATTCTTCTTTAACTATTTACCGCCCGATGAAGGGGTGATGTTCAAACTTGTTGGGGAGGATGTTGAGTTTACAAATAAACTTACTGTCTCCGTTTCAGGTATTTCAAAAATATTACTTCGCGGAAAGGATAATTTATTCAGGTATGATTATATGTATCCGTCCTTTAAACACCTCTCTTTAATGCCTTCTTACGATTCATTGGTGCCGGCTAAAACTAAAGATTCTATACCCGGGGCGGAGATGACCTATAAACAGATTGTAGAAAAATTTGGTAGTTACACAGCTTCAGACATGTCGTTTACTGTTCAAGTAGGTGCTTATTACGAAGCGCAAAATTTCAGTTATAACCATTTAGCTTCTGTAGGTGCAGTAGAAACAAGAAATTATAATGATGGCATTACCCGTTTTACAATTGGCACCTATGCTTCTCTTGCAGAGGCGGAAGAAACAAGAAAAAGAATAGTGGCACTTGGCGGTGAAACTACCGATGCTTTTGTACTGGCTGTATATCAAGGTAAAAGAATTCTACTTAAAGATTTGGCCGATAAAAATTTTTACAACAAGTAAAATATATTTTATTTTTCTTCAAGCCTTCTTTCTAAATTGTTGCAGCAGTAATGCGAATAGCATAACCAGCACGCATCCTATCAGGTTTAACCATAAGAAAGCAGTAAGATCATAAATCCACGCAATTACTACAAAGGCCTCTGCCAGTATAGCTGCATAAAAGACAGCATTTCCCTTAACGTGTTTTAAATAGAAGGCAGTAACGAAGATTCCCAAAATAGTTCCATAAAAAAGAGAACCCAAGATATTTACAGCTTCTATCAGGTTACCAAGTTTACTTGCAAATAAGGCCGCTGCAATGCAAAATAATCCCCATAAAAATGTACTCCATCGTGATACCTTTAGGTATTCTTTTCTGTCCGTGTCTTTATGGATAAGGCGTTTGTAAATATCTACTACGGTAGTGGAAGCCAGTGAATTTAATCCGCTTGCCATGGAACCCATGGAGGCAAGAAAGATGATGGCAATGAGCATACCTGCTATGCCTTTAGGGAGATGGTGAGTTACAAAATTCAGGAAAATATAATTGTTGTCATTCGTGTCGGCAAGTGGGTCGTATTTTTTTATAAGTTCTGATACATTGCCGCGCATGGCTTGAGATTGTTTTTCAAGCTCTTTCAACTCTTTTTCAGCCTCTGAATACGCAGTTGTGTTGTTTGTTTTTAATGAGGATAATAGTTTTTGAGATTGCTCATTTTTGTGACGACTTATTAAGATGGATTCTTTTTTTAGATTTTCAAATTCATTTTTATAAATGCTGTTTTCTATTTTATTCGTTTCAACCGGATTGAAGAATAGAGGTGCTTCATGGAATTGATAGAAAGTAAACATGAGCACTCCGATGAGCAGGATTAAAAATTGCATAGGTATTTTAATGATCCCATTAAAGATGAGTCCTAATCTGCTTTGTGTAACTGAACTTCCTGTAAGGTATCTTCCTACCTGAGACTGATCGGTGCCGAAATAAGAGAGTTGTAAAAAAAAACCACCAATAATTCCCGACCAAATATTGTATCGGTTATTAAGATCAAAACCCGTATCAATAGCATTCATCTTTCCCAGCTTGCCGGCTAAATGAAGAGCATCTGTAAAACCAACATCCGGTGGCAACATATGCACGATCATGTATGCTGAAATAAATAAGCCTGAAAAAATAATGCTCATTTGCAGCAACTGGGTGTGTGATACAGCTTTTGTACCTCCATATACTGTATAAAGCATTACCAGCAGACCAATAAAAACAGTGGTATAAGTGATGTTGATATTTAGTATGGCAGATAGTACGATCGCAGGGGCATATATACTAATACCATTGGATACGCCACGTTGTAAGAGAAAAAGAAATGCAGTAAGCGTTCTTGTTTTCAGATCGAATCTTTTTTCAAGGTACTCATACGCCGTGTACACATTTAGTTTATGAAATATGGGAACGAAGGTGATGCACAGAACGATCATAGCTAATGGAAGCCCAAAGTAAAATTGTATAAATCGTAAACCATCAGTATAGCCAAGTGCAGGTGCCGATAGAAAAGTAATTGCACTTGCCTGAGTGGCCATTACAGAAAAAGCAATGTGATACCATGGCAATTGTTTGTCAGCAAGTAAAAAAGTTTGTAGTGTACGCGTATGGCGGCTCTTCCATATACCGTAAGCAGCAATACCTGTTAACGTTATGATGAGTACATACCAATCGAGCTTGCTCATTTAAAGTAATGGGTGATTAAGTAGTAAAACAGAATCTGAAAAGCAAGAAACAATATAACACCGGCATATATTAATCCCCAGTTTTTTGTTGTGGGGGTATTCTTATTCATTTTTCGGGAGTGAAAGTAGGTTGGCAAATAATCGATATGCGCCTGTTACACCTGCCGGCAGTTCTCTGAAAAAGACGAGTCCGGTATATGCGAAATTTCCTTTTCCATATTTACCTATGATCAAGCTGCCGTCCATTGGTTTTTCATTTGCATCGTTCATGGATAAAATAGATTGATAATTTGCATCTGCCTCATCAGCAAAATAAATACCTCTTTCCTGTTTCCAACCTTCAAAATCTGTAAGCTCTATTTTGTTAGGAAAATTAAGAGCAGGATGAGTAGGTTGTGAAAATCTTACTTCTGCTTTTTCATTGGTTACCCTGTTTCTCGAAATTGTAAAAGGATATGGACCGATTTTAGAGCGTAGCGGTCCAATACGACTATTGGTGTTATATTGTACAATTAAGTTTCCACCATTTTTTACATAGTCCATAAGTTTAGTATGATAGGCTGCCAATCTTTCATTTGTATTATAAGCACGTATTCCTGTAACAATAGCGTCGAAAGAAGACAGGGGGACATTCAGGAGCATCTCATCCGTAAGTACAGTAACTGTATAACCAATTTGTTCTAAGCAGGAAGGAATGGCATCTCCGGCACCCGGAATATAACCTATGTTGTTTCCGGTTTTTTTTATATCTGCCTTTATTAATTGTACATCTGCTTCCTGTAATAGGAATTGATATGGAATGTGATCGTATTCAATCCTTGTTATACTTTTCGAATAGCTCTGCTGATTTATTTGAAGGGAAGCTGTAAGTAAAGCATTTTTATTTTCAGTTGCCGAAACTAAAATTTCAATAATTGTTTCGTCCCCTTTTTTATCTAGCTTGAATTGGGAGTTATTGACTTCAATTTTCCAACCGGCAGGCTGGTTTGTTTTGAATATGCCTGTAACACTGTCTGTATTGGCTTTTAGAGTATATCGTATTTTTTTCTTGTCTTCCTTGCTACAAAACATATATACTTTTTCAGCAGGTGTTACTGTTGCCGGTGGAATTATTTCAAACGAACGATATACTTCTCCTTTTACCGGATCTGTGTATTTATAAGAGACAGGTATTTCCATTTGGAATTCAATCCCGTTTATTTGAATATTTAATAAAGCATTTACAAGAGAAGGATTGAAGGGAATACCGATCAGATTTCTATTTTTTACTGTAAACATTCCTTCTTCATGGGGGGAATTTAACCAATAGGGGTTAGAGTAGGGTAGTGAGGCAGAAAGAACATCTTTTGTTTTGAAAGAATAGAGCTCATTTGTTTTTAGTATAAGGGCTGTTGTTGTATCCTTTCCCGAAGGCCATTTTATTTTTGCAAGTGTTACCAGCGTAGGGTTACGTGCGATGATCTGGCAATTGAGCTCTGCATTGTTTCCCGGAATACCTGTGTAGTCTGAGGCATTTATTTCTGCCCACAGGCCGGCGCAGGCTAGAATGATGGATTGGGTTTCTTTCAGTTTTAGTTTTTTCCAATGTTTTACTTCATCATTATCTTCCGGTAAGTTTTTCAGGTTTTTATACAAATCCACTAAAGAGCCAATACTGTTTTGAGGATAGGATACATCGAAATTCTTAATAATGGCTTCTATAGTTGCTGTTAATTTGTTTGTAATAGGAAAGCGATTCCATGATAGTTCTATGTTCTCGAATAAATCCTTTTTTACAGAATCACCTTTTAGTTGCTTGAAATATTCAATCGTAGTTCCCCTGCCTTTTGCGGAGCCAAACCCCTGGCTTTTGTGCATGGATCTGCTTTCTGCGGCCATCTCTCCATAACTTTTTCCAATAAG
>CAZCJN010000092.1:1226-9321 GCA_964498865.1 uncultured Bacteroidia bacterium | reverse complement strand
ATAACCAATCTTCTTTTACTTCCTTCTATACTACTTACACTTGAAAAACACATTGCTACAAAAGATATCCTGGAAAAGCCTTTGATTGAAGTTGAGGAAGAAAATTAAAAAAACATTATTTCAAAGTGAAATCTGTATGAATACAGATTAGTATTTTAGCGGTTATGAAAGGTATTATTCTTGCGGGGGGATCAGGCACACGTCTGCACCCTCTTACACTGGCCATTAGCAAACAGCTTATGCCCATCTATGACAAGCCTATGGTGTATTACCCACTATCAGTGCTTATGATGGCCGGTATAAACGAAATATTAATTATTTCTACGCCCTACGATTTGCCTGATTTCAAAAAATTGCTAGGCACCGGCGAGCAACTAGGTTGCAAATTTTTTTATGAAGAACAAAAAATACCTAACGGGCTTGCACAAGCATTTGTTATAGGAGAAAAATTTGTAGGGAAAGACCCCGTTGCCCTTATTCTTGGTGATAATATTTTTTATGGTGCCGGTTTGGGCAGGCTTCTCAAGCAATATCAAAGTCCGGATGGAGGGGTTGTATTTGCATATCATGTATCTGACCCTGAGCGCTATGGTGTAGTAGAGTTTGACAAACAAGGAAAAGCTATTAGCATTGAAGAAAAGCCCCAACAACCCAAATCAAATTATGCTGTACCGGGTTTGTACTTTTACGATAATTCGGTAATTCAAATTGCAAAAAATCTTAGCCCAAGTGCTCGAGGGGAATATGAAATTACAGATGTAAATAAAGAATATCTTAAACAAGGAAAATTAAAAGTAGGAATTCTTGATAGAGGCACTGCATGGTTGGATACCGGTACATTTACATCGCTTATGCAAGCAGGTCAGTTTGTACAGGTTATCGAAGAAAGACAAGACTTAAAAATAGGCTGTATCGAAGAAGTGGCTTACCGAATGAACTATATTAATAGGGAACAATTAAAAAAATTAGCTGAACCCCTTTTAAAAAGCGGATATGGGAATTACCTTTTGAATCTATCTCAAGAATGAAAAAAATATTAGTAACAGGAGGAGCCGGTTTTATAGCAAGCTGCTTAGCAGAAAAACTTTCTGAAAACTCCGAAAACCAAATTGTAATTGTAGATAATCTTACGACAGGAGATATAGAGAAAGTCCCTTCCTCCAAATATGATAATATTCGCTTTATAAAAGCTGATGTAAATGTTTTTGAAGATATATCTAATATATTTTTTTCATTTCAACCCGATTATGTGTTTCATTATGCTGCATTAGTAGGAGTAAAACGCACCTTAGAAAATCCCGTAAAGGTTTTAGAGGATGTTTCCGGAATAAAAAATATCCTCAATCTTGCTAAAAGCACGGGTGTAAAAAGAATTTATTACTCTTCTTCCTCTGAAGTATATGGAGAACCAGTAGAACTTCCTCAACATGAGGAAACTACCCCACTCAACTCAAGGCTCCCTTATGCTATTGTAAAAAATATTGGGGAAGCATTTTTAAAAGCATACAAAAAGGAATTCAATTTAGAATATACCGTATTTCGCTTTTTTAATACCTATGGTCCGAAACAAAGCAAAGATTTTGTTATTTCTAAATTTATAAATCGTGCGCTCAATAACAAGGATATAGAAATATTTGGAGATGGAGCTCAAACGCGAACTTTCTGTTTCATTGATGATAATGTGGAAGCCACTACTAATGCTTTTTATAAAAATATTTATGTAAATGAGGTCGTAAACATAGGTAGCGACATTGAATATACCATACAAGAATTGGCAAAAACAATTATTGCACTTACGGGATCGAAATCTAGAATTATTTACTTGCCTCCATTAGCCGAGGGCGATATGACACGAAGACAACCAGATGCAGCAAAAATGAAACAATTGCTAAACAAAAAATTTCTTCCTCTTGAAGATGGATTAAAGAAAATATTGGAAAACAAACAGTTTATTATGAAAGATTAATCCATGTTTCTTTGATTGAAAAATTTCAGCATATCATTAAGGAAGAAGTAGAAAAATATTCTGCACAACTGCCTTTGCATCCTTCTGAACTTTACAACCCTATTCGATATGTTTTATCATTAGGTGGCAAAAAAATACGCCCCTTACTAACTCTTTTAGCATGCGATCTATTTAACGGAAATAACGAAGAAGCAATACCTGCTGCTATCGCCATAGAGCTATTTCACAACTTCACATTAGTGCATGATGACATAATGGATAATGCACCCTTGCGACGCAGCAAACCAACGGTGCATAGTAAATGGAATTCTTCCATTGCCATACTCAGCGGAGATGTCATGTTAGTAAAGACATATGAGCTGCTTACTAAAGCCTCTCAAAAAAGTCATATTGTATTAGATACCTTTAATGAAATGGCAATTAAAGTTTGTGAAGGTCAACAATTCGATATGAATTACGAAAAAGCAAATCATATTTCAGTACTACATTATTTTAAAATGATAGAGTACAAAACGGCTGTTCTAATCGCTGCAAGTTTAAAAATAGGTGCACTTATTGCAGGCGCTAGTAACGAAGATGCGGCAAATATTTACGAATTTGGGAAATATACCGGAATAGCGTTTCAACTGCAAGATGATCTATTAGATATATATGGAAACGAAGAAAAATTCGGGAAACAACAAGGAGGAGATATTATATCGAATAAAAAAACATTTTTATTATTGAAGGCTATAGAATTAAGCTCTTTAAATGCATATAAAAAAGAAGAATTGGCTCAATGGTTAAGTTTTGTGCCTGTTAGTGAAAAAGACATAAAACAAAAAGTAGAGGGAGTTAAAAACATTTATGACTTCGCCAATGTGAAAAAAATTACTGAAAACGAAATTAATATTTGTCATCAAAAGGCCTTGGTAGCCTTCCATAAAATTTCAGCTTCTAAAGAAAAAAAAGATATACTTATAAATTTTACTTCTTCGCTTTTAAAGAGAGATATGTAAAGAAAAGGGGGGCGATTCTTTTCTAAAACTCTACTAAGGTTCCTATTGTTTTTCCTTCTATAACTTTTTTTAAGTTACCTGGTTTGTTCATATCAAAAACAATAATTGGGATTTTATTTTCATTACAAAGTGTAAAGGCTGTTAGATCCATTACTTGCAGATTTTTGCTATACACTTCCTGAAAAGAAATAGTATCGTACTTGATCGCTTTTTTATCCTTTTCCGGGTCAGCAGAATAAATTCCATCTACACGTGTGCCTTTAAGGATTACGTCTGCTTCTATTTCAATAGCACGTAGTGCTGCGGCTGTATCGGTAGTAAAATAAGGATTGCCAGTTCCTGCACCAAAAATCACTACTCTGTTTTTCTCTAAATGTCGTATAGCACGTCTTCGAATAAAAGGTTCGCATATTTGTTCCATCTTTATGGCAGAAAGCAGACGCGTTTGAACTTGTACATTCTCTAAACTAGACTGTAATGCCATGCTATTTATTACAGTAGCCAACATACCCATATAATCACCTTGAACTCTGTCAAAACCTTCACTGTCCCTCGCCTGAATACCTCTAAAAATATTGCCACCTCCTATTACTATAGCTACTTGGGTGCCGGAATCTGAAATTTGTTTTATTTCATTTGCATATTGCTTGAGGCGATCATGGTCTATGCCATATTGTTTCTCACCCATAAGGGCTTCGCCGCTTAGCTTAAGTAGAATTCTTTTATACTTCACAATAGGGAATTATTCGGACAAATGTATAGAATTTATTGGGTGTAAATATTTAAAAATATTTCGTGGTGCAAAAGGGATTTTTCTAAATTTGCTATGGGCGGTTTTTATTACATTAGCTATACTCCTCTGCAATATTATGGCAAAAGAAATATCTGAAGCATTAGAAATACATCAGTTCATGAATGAGCGTAATATCATTATGTCTTTCATGGGTGAGCTCAATCATCAGGTTACTACTTCTTTGCTTAAAAATTTGAAATCAGATATGGCAGCTGCTGATATAGATCCACTTACACAAAAACGGTTGTATGGAGTTATTGTTGAATGCTTAGATAATCTTTCGAAACATTGGATTGCGAATGATATAGAAAAAGTAATGGGGAAAGCTTCGCCGCCTATTTTTCTATTAAGCCGATCGAACGGTTATTATTATATAATAACCGGTAATCATATTCCAACCAAGCATGTTGATGAGCTTATGAAAAAGATTGAATTGGTTAATACGCGTGATAAAAAAGGATTACAGGAAATGTATAGAGAAACTCTAGCTAAAGAATCGCCCCTTGACCGCGATAATGCCGGGCTCGGGATAATTGATATCGCTTTAAAATCAGGAAACAAACTGGAGTATGAATTTAAGCCTATTACTTCCAACGTATCTTTTTACGTAATTCAGGCTAAAATTCAACTATAAAAATATTAAAGGAGCTATGAATGCATTACTTATTGAAGCCAGCGACGTTTCGCCAAAAATAGTCTTAGACCCAATAAAAAATATATTCAAGTTTTCTGGCGAATCAAGACCCGAAAACACAAGTAAATTTTATGTTCCTGTTATTCAATGGTTGGAAGAATATCAAAAACTACTTTATTGGGAAAAAGAGAAGGCCACTCCCCTTTCTACAAAAATATTTGAATTTCAATTTGAATATTTTAATTCCACCTCTGCAAAATTTATCATGGACATACTAATGCAACTCGATAAAATGGCTTTAGAGGGTTACCCCGTAAAAGCAAGATGGGTCTATAGTGAACGTGATGAAGACATGAAGGAATCGGGTGAGGAGTTCGCAAAGCTTCTCAAAAAACTACCTATTGAATTTTTAGAAAAATAACTGTGTGTTATTTTTTACCTACAACTTTTGGAACTTTAAAGAAATCAGAGTCTTTTTTAGGAGCGTTCTTTAATCCATCCGCTTGTGATATGCTTTGTTTTACAACATCCGGACGCAAAATATTTTTTTGATCGTTCATATAAATGAGCGGATCAATATTAGTTGTATCTAATTCATCCAGCTTGCTTATAAAATCAAGCATTCGATTTAAATCATTAATAATTCCATCCTTCTCCTTGCCATCAAATTCCAAGCGAGAGAGGTTCGCTAATTTATCTACGGTTTCAATATCAATTTTTGGCATTGGTATGTTGTTCTAATGAATTAGAAATTACTGCTCTTACCTTTTCACGCAAAGGTATTAAATCTGCGTTTGTTAGTCCTATTGTTTCTATGGGCTTATGTATCATCACATCGGCTATACCGGGTCTGCCATTAGCTGTTAAAAACCCGCCATTCTGAAGTATCTTCCAATTATTAAAATACACAATAGGAATAATTGAAATTTGCTTATCGATTGCAAGTTTAAAAGCACCATTCTTAAATGAAATCAACTTTCCTGAAGAAGAAATCGTCGCTTCTGGAAATATATATACACTTTGTCCATTATCTATTTTTTGTGCCGCTTGCTGATACGCCCGATGCGAGTCAATTGTACTTTTTCTGTTCACCAATATATTCATGCGTTTAAAAAAAATACGGAAAAGAGGTGCCTTATCCAATTCTTGCTTAGCAACGAAAATAAAATACTGTGGTATGCAAACTACACTAAGAGGTATATCTAAATAGGAGGAATGGTTAGAAACAAATATGTAAGGACCTTGTGGTATTTTTTGAATGTCAATTTCATATTTGATTCGTGGAATGATCCCTGCTCCATAACAAATCCATTTGGCCCACAGACGCATAACTTTAAACGCAATCGGAAATCTGCTTTCTTTTGAAAGCAAGATTAAAAAAAGCGGATATAACAATAACAGTGTAACAATAAAATTAATGGCAAACCAAAGTTTCCATAGTACACGTGGAAGCATTAATACATATTTCATCATGAAAAAATTGCATGGTTAAGTTACTCAATTCCAAGCTTTGTACAGGTAGCTTCTGCTGAAAGTTGTTCAGCTTTCTTTTTTGAGAAATGTCTTTCTTCGGCTATAATTTCATTATTAACAAGGGTAGCTATGACATATTGTTTGTCGTGTCCTACGTTATTTTCGTTCATGATCTTAAAGTGAATATTCTTTTTTTCTTTTTGTCCCCATTCAATAAGCTTGCTCTTAAAATCTGTTTCTGTTTCAATAATTTTTTCTACATCGACATGAAATTTCAAAATTCGGTTCAAAATAAAGTTTTGTGCTTCTGAAAACCCTCTATCTAAAAAAATAGCGCCAACAAGCGCTTCAAATGCATTTCCATTCATAGATGCGTTCTGTTGTGTTGTATGGCTTTGCACAATAAGTTTATTTAGGCCTAGCTTTAATGCAAGTTTATTCAAATGATCTCTGCTTACTATTTTTGATCTCATTTTTGTAAGATAGCCTTCATCTTTATAAGGATATTTTTTAAAAAGAAAATCGGCAATGATGGTGCTAAGTACAGAATCTCCCAGAAATTCTAATCGCTCATTACTATCTTTTACTCCATCCTTTATTTCTTTAGCAATTGAATTATGCCTAAATGCTTGTTTGTATATGGAAAGACTTTTTGGAGAGAAGCCTAATATATATTTAAGAGATATAGCAAATATTTTTTCATTTTTTGAGCGTAAGAAATTAAACATGTAGCGCGTATACAATAATATTATAAAAATAGTTGCACTATTTTAATTAACTATTTAATGCTGGGTTGTTTTCTCTGCAGGAACCTGAGAAGGGGGTTCCATAGTTGCTCTACACTTTTTACAAGTACGGTGTTCCATACTTCCATAAAAACGACCAAATACTTCCTGAAACTGAGTCATGATATTAGTTAAAGTAAAATACTCTTCATACAGCTTATTGTTACATTTTTCACAAAACCAAAGTAAGCCATCTTTTTCTCCATTTCTTCTTATTCTCTCTATTACTAAACCTATTGTATCAGCTTTTCGTTTAGGGGAGTGTGGAACCTTGGGTGGGAGTAAAAAAATTTCTCCTTCCCTTATGGGAATATTTACTGCCTTACCATCTTGTTGAATACCCACCTCTATATCCCCCTCTAACTGATAAAAAAACTCCTCGCTTTCATTAAAGTGATAATCTTTTCGGGCGTTGGGTCCACCTACAACCATGATGATAAACTCAGTGTCTTTATATACAACTTTATTTCCTACAGGTGGCTTTAACAAATGCCTGTTTTCATCAATCCATTTTTTAAAATTGAAAGGCGCAGTAATTTGCATGAAACTATTTTTGTTGTACAATGTACAAAGTTTTATTATTATAAAAATAAAGCCAATCCCATTTCATGTGGATTTGCTTGTTTTTTGTAAAAAATACAATATATCAAGAAAAAAAGTAAATTGGCATAAAATTGGTGTAGGCATACATACTCTAATGAAACGATTGCTTTTCATATTTATAGTCTTTTTTAACACATCTGCAGATTGGGTACGTATGCCTGTAGTGGAAGATCCTAATTCCGGAAATGCAAGAATAAAAGCTACGTTTATATATAATTTTACTAAATACATTGCCTGGCCTGATAAATACAAAGAAGGAAATTTTATCATTGGTATTCTGGGTCCGAGTAATTTCTATAATGACCTAACATCTCTATTAAGTACCAAAACAGTAGGAACTCAAAAGTTTGAAATTAAGAGTTATAAAAATCCGGCGGAATTTGTAGGTGCTTGCCAAATTTTATTTATACCTACAGAGAATTCTAATATGCTCCCTGAGTTATTAAAAAATATGAAAGGCAAAAACACACTTATTATCACGGAAAAACCGGGTTTAGCAAAACAAGGGTCAGGAATAAATTTTGTTATTGAAAACAATAAACAAAAATTTGAAATGAACAAAACAAACATTGAAAAGTATAGTCTTAAAGTAAGCGGCATACTTACTGATTTGGCTATACCTGTTAATTAAGAAATGAAGAATAAAGCATACATATTTTTCTTCATGCTGTTTACAACAACAGCTTTTTCAGCAATTGCTCAAAGCGATAGTGTTGCTAAAGCTGTATTAATAATTACAGATACTTCTATTGCAAAAGAAAAGGCCGTAAAACAAGCTATTGGTATTATTGACAGAGCAATCAAAAATCCTCAATCCGAAAAAAGTGCTTATGCCTGGTATGT
>CAZCJN010000092.1:0-1126 GCA_964498865.1 uncultured Bacteroidia bacterium | reverse complement strand
CAGTTTAAAAAAGCATTGCCTTATGCTCTAAAAGCATATTCGATTAAGCCCAAAGAAAAACGAGTTCTTACATCATTACAAGGAATATACTTTAGCTTATACGAGTATGAAAAATCTGAAGAGTTTAAGAAAAAGATAGAACAGCTCGGTAAGTAAAAACTATTTCTGCCTCTATTTTAATAAATTTGCATATTCTCTACTATGGCATTTCGTTTTACTATTGAGCGAAAAATTTTATTGGGTTTCGGCTCTCTGATTGTACTAACGTTCATCGCCTTTGGTCTCACCCTTATTACTTTAAGGGAAAGTAAGCGAATAAATGATAAAATTACCAACCTATATACTCCTTCAGTGGGTGTTTTAGAAGAGTTAAACTTATTAGTTATACGCTCTAAAATGTATATTTCAAGTTGGGTAAATGCTCCTATCGAGTCAGAAGATAAAGAAAAATTAAAATTATTAATAAAAAAAGAATACCCCGAATTAAAAGAACGTATTAATAGTCTTGCCAATGAATGGAGTAATGAGGATAAAGAAATTATAAAAACAATATTTTCTCTGTTTGATGATCTAACAACTGCTCATCAATACATAATGGGTCAGTTAAGTACCTTTGAGAGTTATCGTGAACCAGTTGTCTTTTTTGAGGTAAAGAATATGGTTGAAGATGCGGATGGTAAGGTAAATGAAAAAACAAGAAAAATATTAAATAATCTAACGGCTCTCATCAACCACCAGCATAAGCAAGCAATTCAAAAAAACAAAGAGATGTTGGACTCTTTCGAATTGCTTCAAAAAATTGTTATAACCCTAGGCATTTTGCTTTTAATCGGAGGAATTTTAATTGCTTTATTCACTGCTCGTACAATTGTTCGTCCGGTTGCAGAGGTAAAAGAACTCTTGTTAAGAATGGCCAGAGGTATATTACCCGATAAAAAGATTAACGAAGGAACGGATGAAATAGGTGAAATGTCATTGGCGCTTAACAGACTTATTGGGACCATGAAACTCACTACAGAGTTTGCAAGAGAGGTCGGTAGCGGAAACTTCGATTCGTATTATACTCCTCTTTCAGATGAAGATGCACTTGGCTTAGCACTCATAAAGATGAGAGAGGACTTACGTG
>CAZCJN010000091.1:0-9331 GCA_964498865.1 uncultured Bacteroidia bacterium | reverse complement strand
TATTCATGCTAAAACCAATCGCACATACATTTGATTTGGGTGACGGAAGAACCGTATCCCTTGAAACCGGCAAGCTTGCAAGACAAGCTGACGGATCCGTTATCGTAAAAGTAGGGGACACTATGTTGCTTGCAACAGTTGTTTCAAACAAAGAACCTAAAGAAGATATTGACTTTTTTCCCCTTTCGGTAGATTATCAAGAAAAATTTGCTTCTTCAGGAAGAATACCCGGTGGCTTTTTTAAACGTGAAGCACGTCCGACCGAGCATGAAATACTTACCAGCCGATTAGTGGATAGAGCATTGCGTCCATTATTCCCTGAGAATTACAAAAATGAAACTCAGGTTCTTATTTATTTGATTTCTTCAGATAAAACTACTTCACCCGATGCTTATGCGGGATTAGCTGCATCTGCTGCATTGGCGGTGTCGGATATTCCATTCAACGGACCAATCTCTGAAGTTAGAGTGGCAAGAATAGATGGGAAATTTTGTATAAACCCTATCATTCCTGATTTAGAAAGAGCCGATATTGATATTATCGTTGCTGCTTCTGATAAGAATATTATAATGGTTGAGGGTGAAATGAAAGAAGTTGCTGAAAACGATATGTTAGAAGCTATTAAGTTTGCTCATGAGGCCATCAAAAAGCAAATTATTGCAATAAAAGAATTAGCTAAAAAAGCTGGAGAGAAACCAAAACGTATTGTGCCTGAACCTCAGGAAGATACTGCATTGCAGGAAGAAGTACGTAAAGCTACTTATGATAAAATATATGCTGTTGCTACCTCTGGAAATCCAAGTAAGCATGAGCGTAAAAAATTATTCGGAGCTATTTTAGAAGAATTCCTTGCGTCTAAAACCTTTAGTGAAGAAGAGAAAGTCAAAAAGACAAAGCTTGTTAAAAAATATTATCACGATCTGGAGTACGATGCAATGCGTTCGGCCGTTTTAAAATCAGGCGTTAGGTTAGATGGAAGAAAAACAACAGATATAAGGCCTATATGGAGTGAAGTTGGATATTTACCTATGGCGCACGGCTCCGCTGTTTTTACAAGAGGAGAAACACAATCGCTTACTACAGTAACATTAGGAACTAAGCTGGATGCAATGACGATAGATGGAGCTATCCATCAAGGAGAAAAAACATTTATGCTTCATTATAATTTCCCTCCTTTTTCAACCGGAGAAGTGAAAAGAATGACAGGAACTAGCAGAAGGGAAACAGGGCATGGAAATCTTGCACACCGTTCTCTGCTACAAGTAATGCCTAAGGAAAATCCGTATACAATCCGTGTAGTGTCTGATATTTTAGAATCAAACGGATCCTCTTCTATGGCAACTGTATGTGCTGGTAGTTTAGCACTTATGGATGCAGGTGTGAAAATTACAAAACCTGTTTCAGGAATCGCTATGGGATTGATAACTGATAATAAAGATTTTGCTGTTCTATCTGATATCCTTGGTGATGAAGATCATTTAGGAGACATGGATTTTAAGGTAACCGGAACTAAAGATGGAATTACCGCTACTCAAATGGACTTAAAAGTAGATGGTTTGCCATACGAAGTAATGGCGAAAGCTCTTGAGCAGGCAAAACACGGCAGGTTACATATTCTCGCCGAAATGGAAAAAACGATTTCTACACCTAGAGAAGATTATAAATCACATGCACCTAGGATCATTCAAATTATAATTGATAAGGAGTTTATTGGTGCTATCATTGGCCCTGGTGGAAAAATTATACAAGAAATGCAGCGTGAAACCGATACTACCATTACGATTGAAGAAGTGAACGGAAAGGGAATAATAGATATTTTCTCTGATAACAAAGAAGGTATTGATAAAGCAGTTGCCAAAATCAAAGGTATTACTACCGTACCTGAAGTTGGTGAAGTTTATCTTGGTAAAGTAACCAGCATTATGCCTTATGGCGCTTTTGTGGAAATTTTACCGGGTAAAGAAGGCTTGCTTCATATATCAGAAATTGAACACAGAAGACTTGAAACACTTGACGGTATTTTAAAAGAAGGTGATCAGGTTAAAGTTAAGTTGTTGGATGTTGATTCTCGTTCTGGAAAGATGAAACTTTCCAGAAAAGTACTCATACCTAAAGAAGAAAAACAACAGCCTGCTGTTTAGTATCTATTTTAATAAATAATCTTTAAAGGATTTAAAATCCGCAGGCATAAAGACTGCGGATTTTTCTTTTTTAGCCACTTGCTTTAGTTGATCCGGTAATGAAATCTTTGTTTGTAGCGTTTCTTCTACAACATCTTTAAACTTGGCCGGATGAGCTGTAGCTAAAAATACACCACTTTTATTTTTTCTTTCTAAAGCAGAGTATGCTATAGCGCTATGTGGATCAAGCATGTACTTTTTTTCTGAATATACTTTTTTCATAGTGTTTTTTGTCTCGTCATCAGATAAGGAGAATCCCTCTATGTCTTTTTGTATTTTTTCCAGAGAATTATTGTAAAGAGAAAGAATTCTCATAAAGTTGCTCGGGTTCCCCACATCCATGGCATTGGATATTGTTTTTATAGAAGGTTTAGAAATAAATTTCCCACTTTCCAAAAAATCGGGAACTACTTTGTTTGCATTAGTTGCTGCAATAAAACAGGCATTTATGCCCATTTTTTTCGCCAATAATCCTGCAGTTATATTTCCAAAATTGCCGCTAGGGACAGAGAAAAGCACTGCTTCTTTCTCCTTAACCATTGAATAGGCTTGTAGATAGTAAAAAGATTGTGGTATAAGCCTTGCAATATTTATGGAGTTAGCAGAAGTAAATTGGAGCTTTTTTTTAAGTTCTGTATCTCCGAATGCCTGTTTTACTAAGCGCTGGCAATCATCGAATGTCCCATTAATTTCAATTGCTTGAATGTTTTTCCCAAGTGTAGTCATTTGTTTCTCTTGCAGTTCGCTAACACCTTTCCTCGGATATAGAATAACAACATTAATCCCTTCTACATTATAAAATCCATTGGCAACAGCACTTCCTGTATCGCCCGAAGTGGCTGTGAGAATAGTGATTTCTTTTTTTTCATTCTCATGAAAGTAAGATAGTACCCTTGCCATAAAGCGGGCACCTACATCTTTGAATGCAAGAGTAGGGCCATGAAAAAGTTCCAATGCAAAGATGTTTTCCGATAATGGTAAAACAGGAATGATAAAATTCAAAGATTCGGAAATGATATCTTGTAATCTGTTAGAATTGATCTCATCTCCAATGAATTGCTTCGATATTTCGTATCCTATTTCATGAATGTCTATGCGTTTCCTATTTAGAATAGCATCGGACAATACTGGAATTATTTCTGGCATATATAACCCTCCATCCGGCGCAAGGCCGTTGATAACAGCTTGTTTAAAGCATGCTTTTTCAAATTTATTATTTGTACTGTAATAGTTCATGTTTAGCTGAGGGTTATAGTGCCATTAGGGTTGATTTTTGAAACGTATCTATCGCATGAGATATTGTTCTTGGTGAATTCATTTTGCATAGCTCTGCTTACCCTCTCTGCAATATCTGAATTTTGGCAAAGAGCAAAAACCGATGGACCTGATCCGGCAATGTTACAACCTAAAGCGCCCTGTTCCATGGCTTTATTTTTTACTTTATAATAATTGGGAATAAAACGTGAACGAACCGGTTCTACAATTACATCTTCCATGGATCTTCCTATTAAGGAATAATTCTCACTTGCCAAACCGGCAACAAGACCTGCAACGTTTCCCCATTGAGTAATTGCCTTTTTAAAGTCCACCTTTTTTTTCAGAATCTTTCGGGCTTCGATGGTTTTAATTTCAATATCCGGATGTACTAAAGCACAGTAAAGACCTTTAGGATATGGAAGACTAACAATGTCTAGGGGAGAGTAACTTCTTAAAAGAATAAACCCACCCAGTAAAGAAGGAGCTACGTTATCAGCATGAAAGGAACCGCTGGCCACAGATTCCCCAATCATTCCATATTCAACAAGTGTTTTATTTAAGAAGGGTCTTTCGAACAGTTCGTTCGCAGCATATACACTCGCTGCAGCACTGGCAGCACTAGAGCCAATTCCACTTCCTGGTTTTATTTTTTTTACCATGGTAATCTCGAGCCCTTCATTGTACCCTACTTTTTTTAGAAATGCAATGAGAGGTTTACCGGCACAGTTCTTTTCAGGATTAATGGAAATGGATTTATATTTTGTTTTATTGATTATGCGAATGCCTTTTGTTTTTTTCTTTTTTAATATGATTTCATCGCCCGGATTCATCAGGGCAAAACCAAGTACATCAAAACCGCAGCCTACATTGGCTACAGAAGCAGGAGCAAATACTTTTATTGTTTTCATTTGAAATAGTCATTTTGTGAATAGTAAACGTGGTTTTTGTGTTCAAAACACAAAAAAATAATAAAGTCTATAGAAACAGTAGATTAACCCCGAAGGGTTGTAGTAGACGTAATTGTAATGAAAGTCAAGGAATTGGAAACCTTTCTTGGCGAAATTGAGTACAATAGTATGTAATCTGCCTTTTTCATTAAGGGTGCTAATGTATAGAGATTATTTTATTAAGCAATAAATTTTTTATGATTTTAATCCGCCTTTCCATACATTTGGTCACTTTTAAGCTCCATACATAATAGTTATATTTAAAAACAGAATTACCTCTATACCATGCGTCAGTTAAAAATTACCAAACAGATCACCAATAGGGAGACGGCTTCACTGGAAAAATACCTCCACGAAATAAGTCGTGAAGGATTAATAACGGCTGAAGAAGAAGTAGAGTTGGCTAAAAAAATTAAGGCAGGGGATGATGCCGCCCTTGATAAAATGGTGAGGGCGAACCTGCGTTTCGTGGTTTCTGTGTCTAAACAATACCAAAATCAGGGATTGAGCTTACCCGATTTAATTAATGAAGGTAATTTAGGTTTAATAAAAGCAGCTCAACGATTTGATGAAACCCGCGGTTTTAAATTTATTTCTTATGCCGTATGGTGGATACGTCAGTCTATATTGCAGGCATTAGCGGAACAAGCAAGGATCGTTCGTTTACCTTTAAATAAAATAGGTTCTATAAATAAAGTAAATAAGGTCTTTTCGAAATTAGAACAGTCTTTTGAGCGTGAACCTACTCATGATGAGATAGCTGATTCATTGGGCGTATTGCCTGAAGATGTAAAAGACTCTATCCGCAATACAGGCAAACATATTTCTATGGATGCGCCTCTTCTTTCAAGCGAAGATGATGCCGGAAATATGTACGATGTACTTACCAGTGAGGATTCTCCAAAGCCTGATGGGAGCTTGTTAAGTGAATCATTACGTAAAGAAATTGAACGTGCCCTAGGCACTTTATCGAGCCGTGAGGGAGATGTATTGCGTCTGTACTTTGGTTTGCATGGTGGGCCCTCTATGACATTAGAAGAAATAGGTGAACGTTTTGCTTTAACGCGCGAACGTGTGCGCCAGATAAAAGAAAAAGCCATTCGCCGCCTAAAACATTCATCACGCAGTAAATTACTTAAGGCTTATTTAGGTTAGAAAGTAATTATATCTAATTTGAAAAATGGACACTATCTATTCAAATCAAATTAGGTAATTTTGCTTATGAAACCACTTATTGCACCTTCCATACTTTCCGCTGATTTTTCTAACCTGCAACGTGATATTGAAATGATCAATAAAAGTGAAGCCGACTGGTTTCACTTGGATGTCATGGATGGGGTTTTTGTTCCCAATATTTCTTTTGGTATTCCTGTTATAAAAGCAATAAAAAAATACGCTGTTAAGCCTTTGGATGTCCACCTCATGATCGTTAACCCTGATAATTATTTGCAAACATTTAAAGATGCAGGAGCGGATATTCTTTCTGTTCACTATGAAGTATGTGCACATCTGCACCGTACCGTACATGCCATTCGTGATTTAGGCATGATGGCAGGAGTGGCACTTAATCCACATACCCCTGTTACGAATCTTCAAGATATTATTGCCGATATTGATCTGGTTTGTATGATGAGTGTAAACCCGGGCTTTGGCGGACAAAAATTTATTGAGAATACCCACCAAAAAATAAAATACCTGAAGCAGCTTATCAAGTCGAAAAAATCTAAAGCAAAGATTGAAATTGACGGAGGAGTTGATTTGAAAAATGCCCATTCATTGGTAAAAGAAGGAGCTGATGTTTTGGTGGCCGGTAATACTGTATTTGCTTCTAAAAACCCCGCAGAAGCTATTTTAAAATTGAAGCATGCTATGAGTGAGCGTTTAGCTTAGTGTTTGAGCATTCTCATTCTCTTTCCATTTATTTTTATAAATAAAATAAAGAACTGCTGCACTTGCAACGATGCTTATCAAAATAAAATAGAAAGGAGTGTCTCCTGCACCTACTGTCTCCACTTCTTTAGCTATTGTCCCCTTATCGATAAGGTAGGTGAATACAACAGCAGCGCCATTATTAATGAAATGAAAGAGAATAGGAACCCACAACGAGTTGCTCCATACATAGAGATAACCGAGAATAAGCCCCAGGAGCATGCGAGGTAGAAATCCAAAAAATTGTACATGCATGGCACTAAACAACACAGCTGTTATCCAAATAGCGGCATGTTTGTTTTTTATCCAATCTATAAGAATATTCTGCATGGCGCCCCTGAAAAATAATTCTTCTCCAATAGCAGCTAATAAAGCAATAACGAACAGATTGATCAATAAATCTCCAAAGCTATTCATCTTTAAGAATGCTTCCGTAAGTTTTTGTAACTGATCTTCGCTGTCTTTCATCCATGTTTCTATCTCTGACATAAATCCGGGAAGCGACATTTTGTTGTTTAACTCTCCGAGAAGATTAATGGTGGGCATCATTGCAAAAACAAGAAGTATTACAGCCGATGCTAATACGAGCGTAAAAGGGATGCTAAGTTTTAAATATCCCAATTTTTTTTCTGAAGATATAAAAGCAAATAATAATGCTGGGATAATAAAGCTAAGGATGGCACTCACGGCCTGTGCTGTTTTCATTCCATTGATCACATTAGGGTTGGTATAATCCGTAAGAGCAGCCATATCTGTTATGGACTTAATATCAGCATAGGAAGCTAGTATGACCACTTGGGCCACCGAAGCAACGCCTAAAAAAACTAAGAAAAGACATATAAGTAACAAGAATTTAGTAGCAGGATTGAACTGGGAAAGTACAGGTTGTATAGGCATTTGTTCGTATTTTTGTAAGGTTGAGCAAACATAAAATAATTTATAGTAAACCATCCTACTATTTCATTACACGTGGTAAAAATCGGTAACATAGAATTAGGCGACTTCCCTTTGTTACTCGCTCCCATGGAGGATGTGAGCGACCCGCCTTTTCGGTATGTGTGCAAAAGGAATGGTGCAGACATGATGTATACCGAATTTATTTCCTCTGAGGGACTCATACGTGATGCAGTAAAAAGCATAAAGAAGCTTGATATATTTGATTACGAACGTCCTATAGGCATTCAGTTTTACGGCGGTAATATTGAATCAATGATAGAAGCTACAGAAATTATTTCTGAGGCTAAACCCGATTTGATTGATATTAATTATGGATGCCCTGTAAAGGGTGTTGCTTGCAAGGGCGCAGGCGCAGGCCTTTTACAGGATATTCCTAAAATGGTACGAATTACTGAGAGTGTTGTAAAGTCTACTCACCTGCCCGTAACTGTTAAAACTCGTTTGGGATGGGATGATTCTACCAAGAATGTGGTTGAAGTTGCAGAACGTTTACAAGACATAGGTATACAGGCAATCACTATTCATGGTCGTACTCGTAAACAGATGTATAAAGGACCTGCTGACTGGACCTTGATTGGAGCAATAAAAAATAACCCAAGAATAAAGATCCCTGTTTTTGGAAACGGTGATGTAGTGTCCCCGGAGTTTGCTATTGACATGAAAGATAAACACGGAGTAGACGGAGTAATGATAGGGAGAGCATCCATAGGATACCCATGGATATTCAGAGAGATAAAACATTTTATGCAAACCGGTAAACACCGAGATAAACCTACGGTGAATGAGCGTGTAGAAACTGCAATCATGCATTTGGAAAAATCGCTTGAATGGAAAGGAGAGAAGCAAGGATTATTAGAGATGCGTACTCACTATTCCAATTACTTTAAAGGCCTCCCTAATTTTAAGGATATACGCATGAAGCTGGTAACATCTTATTCTATTGATGAGGTTTATTCTTTACTGAATCAGGTAAGAGAAATGTATGCTGAACCGATTGAAAATTTTTAATGTAGTATAAAGTCGGGGTTCTTAGTTGAAAACACTTATTTATTCTTTTAAGTTGTATTTATTTCCTAATTGAGATTGTATATTAATTTTATTATCTAATAAATTTTTCTTTTCATGCCTAAAAAAGACAAACGCATAGATGCATACATTGCAAAATCGCAACCCTTTGCACAACCTATTCTAAAAAAACTGCGAGGGTTGATTCATACGGCTAATCCTCAGGTGGAAGAAACCATGAAATGGGGTATGCCTTTTTTTGATTATAAAGGACCCTATTGTAACGTGGCTGCCTTTAAACAACATGCCGTATTGAGGTTTTGGAAATATCAGTTGATAAAAGACTCTAAAGGATATATGCACAACCTTTCCACCAAAGGTGGAACTGCCATGGGTAATTTGGGTAGAATAACAAGCCTTAAGGATTTACCACCCGATAAAGTACTTATGGATTTTTTAAAGCAAGCTAAAGCTTTGAATGATGGAGGTATAAAACCAGCTTCAGTTAAAAAACAGTCTAAAGGTAACTTGGTGATTCCAATTTATTTTATCACAGCGGTAAAGAAAAATAAAAAAGCATTGTCTGTCTTTCAAAATTTTTCTACTTCTTGTAAAAGAGAATATGTAGAATGGGTTACCGGAGCTAAAACTAAAGACACCAGAAATTCTCGCTTAGAAACAGCGATTCAGTGGATAGGAGAAGGAAAAAAACGTAATTGGAAATATGAAAGAGGTTAAATATGTTTTTTTGTAAATACCCTTACAGGGTACCAGGCAGCAAGAAAACCTATTGCAAGTACTGTACTGAATACCATGAGAATGTCTATAGGCATTACTTGTACAGGATATGCATCTACAACAAATCCTTCACTGAAAGGAACTAATTTAAATTGAATTTGAATCCAACAAAGGAACAGTCCAAGAGCAATTCCGCTTAGAGCGCCTGTTAGTGTTATCATTAATCCCTGTCTTAAAAATATACTTCGGATCAAGTCACTATTTGCACCCAGGAATTGTAGTGTTTTAATGTCTTTTTGTTTTTCTATAATGAGCATA
>CAZCJN010000090.1:7975-9358 GCA_964498865.1 uncultured Bacteroidia bacterium | reverse complement strand
AACGCTCGGCACGAATGAAGATCCCTTTTGGAATTGCACAAACAGGAAAAGCTTTTCGTAACGAAATTGTAGCAAGGCAGTTTTTATTCCGTATGCGCGAATTTGAGCAAATGGAAATGCAATTTTTTGTTCGCCCCGGAGAAGAAATGCAGTGGTACAATACATGGAAAGAGAAACGTATTAAATGGCATCATGCCATGGGATTTGGCGCAGACAGGTATCGTTTTCATGATCATTTAAAACTAGCCCATTATGCAAATGCTGCCAGCGATATCGAATTTCAATTTCCTTTTGGGTTCAAAGAAATAGAAGGCATCCATTCCCGCACTGATTTTGACCTGAATGCCCATGAAAAATTTTCTGGTAAAAAATTACAATACTTCGACTCTGAGCTGAACAAAAATTATGTTCCTTACGTTATTGAAACGTCCATTGGTTTAGACCGCATGTTCCTTGCCGTACTAGCTGCTGCCTTCGAAGTTGAAAAGCTTTCTTCAAGCAATAATGAAGAAGAAGGTAACGAAAGAGTGGTACTGCGCATACCGGCTGCATTAGCTCCCGTAAAAGCAGCTGTATTCCCACTTGTGAAAAAAGATGGTCTGCCTGAAAAAGCAATGGAAATATTCAACCAACTAAAACAAATTTGCCGCTGCTATTACGAAGAAAAAGATACTATAGGTAAACGCTACCGTAGACAAGATGCAATCGGAACTCCTTTCTGCATTACAGTGGATCACGAATCATTAAAAGACAATTGTGTTACGCTTCGTCACCGCGACAGCATGCAACAAGAGCGAATTAGTATTGATAAAATTTTTCATATTATTGAAGAGAAAACATCTTTAAGAAAATTACTGGGAAACAATTAGTTAGAACCAAAATTTTGCTTCTAATCTCAACTTAAAAGAGTTTATATCATTTCACATCTTTTAACGTATTGCAGCTTTTTCTTTGTCTTTATTTAAGTATTATTGCAATAATGTCCGATTCCCTTGTAATCATACCCACCTACAGCGAAAAAGAAAACATTGAGAAAATGATTCGCAAGGTTTTCTCACTACCTATTCCTCTTCATTTATTAATTGTAGACGATGGTTCACCCGATGGCACCGCAGATATTATTAAACGATTGCAAAATGAATATGAAGGAAAGCTTTTTCTTGAAGAACGAAAAGGGAAATTAGGATTAGGCACTGCCTATATACATGGTTTCAAATGGGCACTCAAAAGAAGCTACGAATATATTTTTGAAATGGATGCCGATTTCTCACATAATCCCGACGATCTTATCCGGCTTAAAGAAGCTTGTATGCAAGGTGCTGATGTGGCGGTAGGTTCTCGTTATGTTGAAGGTGGTAAGGTGGAGAACTGGACTGCCGACCG
>CAZCJN010000090.1:0-7875 GCA_964498865.1 uncultured Bacteroidia bacterium | reverse complement strand
CGTTACAAGTCATAAGAATAGTCCATAGAATGCCGTCTATTTTAATTAAAAATGCAAATATTGTAAACGAAGGAAAAACATTTAAAGGGAGTGTTTTGATCGAAGATGATAAAATCAAAAAAGTTTCTCATTCATCCATAAATATATCTTCTACTACCGTTATTGATGCACAAGGCAAGTACTTACTTCCCGGAGTGATTGATGATCAGGTTCACTTTAGAGAACCCGGACTTATTCATAAAGCTGAAATATATACAGAATCAAGAGCTGCTGTTGCAGGTGGGGTTACCTCTTACATGGAAATGCCCAATACGATCCCCAATACGCTCACGCAAGAATTATTAGAAGAAAAATACCAGCGTGCAAAACAGGTTTCTCTTGCCAATTATTCTTTCTTTATGGGTGCCTCTAATAATAATATTGATGAGGTATTGAAAACTAATCCTCGCAATGTCTGCGGAATAAAAATATTTATGGGTTCATCTACCGGAAACATGTTGGTAGATAATAGCGATACATTGGAAAAAGTTTTTTCTCAATGCAAGCTACTGATCGCCACACATTGCGAGGATGAAGAAACCATAAGAAAAAATCTTGAAATTTATAAAGCAAAATACGGGGATGATATTCCTGTTAAATACCACCCACTTATTCGTTCAGCAGAAGCGTGCTATAAATCATCATCATTGGCTGTTGCTCTTGCAAAAAAATACAATGCACGCTTGCATGTACTCCATATATCTACTGCAAAAGAATTAGAATTGTTTGATAATAAAATTCCTTTAAAAGAAAAAAGAATTACTGCCGAAGCCTGTATCCATCATCTTTGGTTTTCAGATGAGGATTATGAAGCAAAAGGGAATTTGATTAAATGGAATCCTGCCATAAAAAGCAAACAAGACCGTGATGCTCTTTTACAAGGGGTCATAGACAACAAAATTGATGTTATCTGTACCGATCATGCTCCGCATACGCTCGAAGAAAAAAAACAATCTTATTTAAAAGCTCCATCCGGAGGTCCTCTCGTACAACATTCATTAGTTGCTATGTTAGAATTTGTACATCAGAAAAAAATAACCATCGAAAAAGTAGTGGAGAAAATGAGTCATGCAGTTGCAGATTGCTTTCAAATTGAAGAACGCGGGTACATACGTGAAGGTTATTTTGCTGATTTGGTATTGGTAGATTTTTCCTCCTCGAAGAAAGAAAGCGACACGGAGCAACTATTTTACAAGTGCGGTTGGTCTCCTTTTGAAGACACTACCTTCCACTCGCAGGTGACTCATACCTTTGTAAATGGACATCTGACTTTCCATAATGGAAAAATTAACGAAAGTCAGAAAGGGAAAAGGCTGTTGTTCAATCGAGTTTGATTTTGCTTCTATATTTGTGCCATGCAAGCAATTGGCTTTTACTTAGTATTACCATTTATTTATTTTATCTCCCTTTTACCTTTTCCACTTCTTTATCTACTATCGGATCTTCTTTTCGTGATCTTATACTATATTATAGGTTATAGAAGAAAAGTTGTTATCCAAAACCTGAAAAATGCTTTTCCAGAAATGCCTGAAAAGGAGATCGTTGATTTACAAAAAAGGTTTTATATCTATCTCTGCGACTTAACCTTGGAAACATTTAAAACCCTCACCATTAGTGAAAAGAAGATGGTCAAGCATTGTAGTATGGATGAGGGTTCATTACAGCTTATTAAACAATATTATGATGATAAAAAAAGTATCATCCTGGTATTAGGTCATCTAGGCAATTGGGAATGGGGAGGGAATGCTTTTAGCCTGCAATGCAAGCAACAGCTATATGTTATCTATCATGCTTTGCATAATACTTACTTCAACACGCTGATCATAAAAATGAGAACTCGTTTTGGAACCAAACTTATAGAAATGAAAAATACTTTTAAAGATATGTTATCCTTAAAAGAGACTATTTCTGCAACTGCTTTTATTGCCGATCAGACTCCTTCCCCTTCAAATGCCTATTGGACTACCTTTTTAAACCAACAAACCCCTGTTTTTTGGGGAACTGAAAGAATTTCAAAAAAACTAAACTATCCGATCGTATATATTAATGTAAAAAGAGTTAAAAGAGGCTATTATAACGTTTCTGCAGAGTTGCTATGCAATGATCCTTTAGAATTAAAAGAAGGTGTAATAACAGAGATGCATACTAAAAAACTGGAAGAAAATATATTAAAACAACCGGAAACATGGCTATGGTCACACCGACGATGGAAACACAAAAAAATCCTAAATGCTTAATATTAATCATTGAGAATTAGTATTATATTTGCAACAATTTTAAAACTGAATTCTAATTTTTGTGAGAACTGGAAAAGAACTCATCCTCGCCACTAAACCATTCGCCCAGGAGATTAGATGGAGGAGTTGGTACTCTACCTTGAGTACGTTAGTATTGCTGGTAGTTTTTACTGCCGCTATATTATCTGATTTACCACTTGCTGCGCGAATCGTTGCAAGTATCGGTACAGGCTTATTGCTATCAAGAATGTTTGTTATTTATCATGATTATGCGCATCATACTATATTGTATAAATCGTTTTGGGCAAAAATAGTTTTCTATCTATTCAGCCTACACATGCTTGCCCCTACCAGCATTTGGAAACGCTCCCATGATTACCATCATAAAAACAATTCAAAACTTTTTAGTGCAAGCATTGGTTCTTACCCTATTTTCTCAAAGCAAAAATTTTTAAATGCTACCCCTGCAGAACGAAGAGAATATTTAGCCGTACGTCATCCCCTAAACATGATATTTGGATATTTTACTCTATTCAGTTATGGTATGTGTATTTTATCATTTATCTCCAGTCCTCGCAGACACTATGACTCACTTATTGCATTAATTCTGCATATAGCTTATTGGGTCCTAACTATCGTCTTCTTTGGATGGGTTACATGGTTACTCGTTGTTATCGTTCCTTTTTCTATTGCCTGTGGTTTTGGAGCTTATTTATTTTATGCACAACATAATTTCCCGGGTGTTACTTTCAAAAATAATATTGAGTGGAGTTATGATCATGCTGCATTAGAATCCTCCAGCTATATGAAGATGAATCCATTTTGGCAATGGGTAACAGCTAATATCGGATTCCACCATATTCACCATCTTAATGCAAAAATTCCGTTTTACCGTTTACCTGAAGCAATGAAAGCTATCCCTGAACTTCAGCAAGCTAAAATTACTACTCTTTGGCCTTCCGATATTATTAAATGTCTGCGCTTAAAAATTTGGGATCCAGAACAACAAAAAATGGTACCGCTTAGCAGCATTTAAGCTCTCTTTCATCTTCATCATTCGTTGTAATTTATTCTTATTTGTACATTCGTCCGATCCTCATAATGAGGGTTCGTAATACTTATGATCATGAATAGAATCACTTCCATTGAACAATACCATTCAGAGTACAAAAAATCAGTTGAAAATCCTGAGCAATTTTGGGCAGAAAAAGCAGAAAGCTTTCTCTGGAGAAAAAAATGGGATAAGATTTTAGAATGGAATTTTGTAGAACCGAATGTAAAATGGTTCATAGGCGGAAAACTTAATATCACTGAGAATTGTCTTGACCGCCATCTGCAAGAAAAAGGCAATCAAACTGCTATCATTTGGGAATCTAATGACCCAAAAGAAAAAAGCAGGAAATTATCATACAAAGAGTTGCACCAAGAGGTTTGTCGTTTTGCAAACGTCCTTAAAAATAACGGTGCAAAAAAGGGAGACCGTATCTGTATTTACATGCCCATGGTCCCAGAATTGGCTATTGCCGTACTTGCCTGTGCCAGAATAGGAGCTATTCATTCTGTAGTGTTTGGTGGATTTTCTTTTCAATCTCTTGCCGATAGAATTCATGATGCTGACTGCAACATGGTAATTACGGCTGATGGAGCGTTTCGAGGGGCAAAAGACATTCCGCTTAAATCTGTGATCGATGAAGCACTGCTCAGTTGCCCATCAGTAAAAAAAGTAATTGTGCTAAAGCGAACCGGCTGCGAGGTAAAAATGCAAGGGGGAAGAGATCTTTGGTGGCATGATGAAATAAAAAAAACAAATGCAGAATGCATTGCTGAAGAAATGGATGCCGAAGATATGTTGTTTATCCTTTATACTTCAGGCTCCACGGGCAAACCAAAAGGAGTTGTTCATACTTGTGCCGGCTATATGATCTACACGGCCTATACCTTTACAAATGTTTTCCAATACGACTCAACTGTGCTTCCATCGGGCAATGTTAAGAGTGGAATTTTTTGGTGTACCGCCGATGTAGGATGGATCACCGGCCATTCTTATCTAGTTTACGGACCACTTCTTGCCGGTGCAACTACGCTCATGTTCGAAGGAATTCCAACCTACCCCGATGCAGGTAGATTCTGGCAAGTAATTGATAAATATGGAGTAAATATTTTTTATACTGCACCTACAGCTATTCGTTCATTAGAAGCGGCCGGGTTGGATTTTGTAAAGCCATACAAATTAGATTCACTACGCGTACTGGGAACTGTCGGAGAGCCTATTAATGAAGAAGCATGGCACTGGTATGATGAACATATCGGCAAGAAAAAATGCCCCATTGTTGACACCTGGTGGCAAACCGAAACAGGTGGAATTATGATCTCCCCTTTAGCAGGAATTACAAAAACAAAACCTTCTTTTGCTACCCTTCCTTTACCGGGCGTACAACCCGTTTTACTGGATGAAGCAGGAAAGGAATTAACAGGCAATAATGTTGAAGGTAGATTATGTATGAAATTTCCATGGCCTTCCATTATACGAACTACCTATAAAAATCATGCACGTTGCCAAGAAGCTTATTTCAGCACCTTCAAGAATTATTACTTCACGGGAGATGGTTGCAAACGCGATGAGAATGGGTATTATCGTATTACAGGGCGGGTAGATGATGTAATAAAAGTATCTGGCCATTTGCTAGGCACAGCCGAAATTGAGAATGCCATTAATGAACATCCGGATATTGTAGAAAGTGCTGTCGTAGGTTTTCCACATGATATAAAAGGTTGGGGCATCTATGCGTATGTAATACTTGAGAAAGAAAGAAATGACGTGAGTGAACTGAAAAAAGAAATCATTGCCACCGTAAATAAATTCATGGGGCCTATTGCAAAACCAGATAAAGTACAGGTTGTAAAAGGGCTGCCTAAAACACGAAGTGGGAAAATAATGAGACGCATTCTTAGGAAAATTGCGGAAGGAGATATGGCAAATTTAGGAGATACATCTACCCTACTCGATCCGGGTGTTGTAGAAGAAATAAAATTAAATTCTATAAAATGACCATTACACACTTGCTGCCATTATATGAGCGGGATATCAATGCCCTTATCCAAGAAATTTCTTCTTATAAAAATGAGACTGACTTATGGTCTATTAAAGGAGATATTAAAAACTGCCCTGCAACACTTGGTTTACATATTGCAGGAAATTTGAAACATTTTATTGGCACACAATTGGGGAAAACAAGTTATATACGCAATCGGGATAAAGAATTTGCTGAAAGAAACGTTCCAAAAGCAATTATTTTGAAAGAGCTGCAAGAAGCGTTGGTAATCGTACAAACAACATTACCCCAATTAAGTGACGATGATTTACAAAAGGACTTTCCAATAGAATTTTTGAACCAAATACGCCCTGTCATTGAAATACTTTTTATTCTTTACGGACATTTAAATTACCATCTCGGCCAAGTGAATTACCACAGACGCCTACTCTGCGCTTAGCACTTTTACCTTTTTAGCATTTTCAATTGCACGATGGGTAACTTCATTTATATCGCTTCCTGTTTCATCATGTGATAAGCAAACCGCCATCCGCCGGTAGGGTCGCATAGTTGGCTTGCCAAATATTCTGATATCTGTTTGAGGAGCTTGTATTGCATCTTCAATCCCAAAATAGGTAGGATTATTTCCTTCTTTAGAGGCAAGAATGACTGCACTTGCTCCTGCCCTCTCTAAAATAATTTCTGGGATGGGAAGTCCTAGAACCGCACGTGCATGTAATTCGAATTCAGAAAAATTTTGTGTTCCGGCAAGTGTTACCATTCCTGTATCATGCGGGCGTGGGGAAAGCTCAGAAAAATAAACCCCATCTTTTTCAGAAAGAAAAAATTCTACACCCCAGATGCCTGCTCCTGTTAACGCCTTCGTTACATTTTCAGCCATATTTTGAGCTTCTTTCAAATGTTCTTCTTTCATAGGATGTGGCTGCCAGCTTTCCTGATAGTCTCCTCTTTCTTGTCTATGTCCTATTGGAGGGCAAAAAAGTGTTTTCCCATTTTTTTGCGTAACTGTAAGCAATGTAATTTCTGAATCAAATTTTATAAACTGCTCAACTATAACCTCTTTAATATCTCCCCTGGTTCCTGTCATAGCATATTGCCAAGCATTTTCAATTTCATTTTTTGATTTCAGAATACTTTGTCCTTTCCCGGAGGAACTCATCAGTGGCTTCACTACACAAGGAATTCCAATTTTATTTACTGCCGCTTTAAATTCTTCAATTGTTTGTGCATATTCATAATGCGCTGTTTTTATTTTTAATTCTTTAGCAGCTAAATCACGAATAGCCTTCCTATTCATAGTAAAATTAGCGGCACGTGCTGAAGGCACTATTTGTATACCTTGTTTCTCATAATCATAAAACCGTTCGGTACGTATTGCTTCAATCTCAGGGACTATAATATCCGGTTTATGTTTAGCCACAATAGAGTCTAATGCATTTCCATCTAACATATCGATCACTTCCCGTTCATCTGCCACTTGTTGTGCAGGAGCATTAGTATATGAATCAACAGCGATTACATATTGACCTAAACGCTTAACAGCGATTACAAATTCTTTTCCGAGTTCGCCGGAACCAAGAAGTAATATTTTTTTCATTTATTAATATTAGAGAGCAAAACTAAAAGATATTATACAGGCTGTAGAAAAATAAGTATAAAAGAATTTTTACTTTTGCTCGTCCCTCAACCATTAACAGCTCATATTCAATTTTATGTACAGAAATTTTAAAGAACATCTTCAAAAGGAACTAAAGACCATAGACGAAAGCGGGCTTTTTAAGCGCGAAAGAATTATTACTACTCAGCAGGGGGCGGTAGTAAAAGTAAACGGTAAGGAAGTAATCATCTTTTGTGCTAATAATTACCTTGGGTTATCCTCTCATCCAAAAGTGGTAGCAGCAGCACACAAAACATTGGATACCCATGGTTATGGGATGAGCTCCGTACGCTTTATCTGTGGAACACAGGATATACATAAAACCCTGGAAGAAAAACTTTCGAAGTTTGTAGGTCAAGAGGATACTATCTTATACGCTGCTTGCTTTGATGCAAATGGAGGTATATTTGAACCGCTTCTTGGCGAAGAAGATGCCATCATTTCTGATGAACTAAACCATGCTTCTATTATCGATGGAGTTCGGCTTTGTAAAGCACAACGTTATCGCTACAAGAACTGTGATATGACTGATTTGGAAGAACAGTTAAAGAAGGCACAAACACAACGTTATCGTTTAATTGTTACCGATGGAGTTTTCTCTATGGATGGATTCGTAGCTCCACTTGATAAGATCTGCGACTTAGCTGATAAATACAACGCCATGGTAATGGTAGATGAAAGTCATGCAAGTGGCTTCATAGGCAAAACAGGACGAGGTACTATTGAGCTAAAAAATGTAATGCATCGTGTAGATATTGTTACCGGAACCCTCGGAAAAGCATTAGGGGGAGCTATGGGTGGATTTACTTCCAGCAAAAAAGAGGTCATAGATATGCTTCGCCAACGATCAAGGCCCTATTTATTTTCTAATTCATTAGCGCCTCATATC
>CAZCJN010000089.1:7621-9450 GCA_964498865.1 uncultured Bacteroidia bacterium | reverse complement strand
GCATCGCTTAATTCAGCGGTTGATTTTAACAGGTCTACTTCCACAACAGTTGCTCCTTGCTTTGTTAATGTTTCAATGGCTTCTTTATACAGAGCCACAACTCCTTCATGTCCTTTTAAAAAGGATTTTTCAATTCCAATTCGTTTTCCTTTCAACCCGTTTACATCGAGGAATTGGGTATAATCTTTTTCTGCTTTTCGATTACTTTCTTTCGTCACTGTATCTTCTGCATCCACACCGGTAAGGGCGCTTAATAAGATGGCTGCATCTTTTACGGTTCTAGCCATGGGGCCAGCTGTGTCTTGTGTCTTGGAAATGGGAATGATGCCGCTTCGGCTTAGTAATCCAACGGTGGGTTTTATTCCTACAATTCCACAAAAGGAAGAAGGTGCGATGACGGAGCCGTCGGTTTCGGTTCCTATGGCCACCGCACAAAGGTTCGCGGCCACCGCTACGCCTGAACCGGAACTGGAGCCGCATGGATTGCGATCGAGCACGCAGGGATTTCTTGTTTGCCCGCCCCGGCTGCTCCATCCGCTGGTTGATCGGGTGGAACGGAAATTGGCCCACTCGCTTAGATTTGTTTTTCCTAACAACACAGCTCCTGCTTCGCGTAGTTTTTTTATAATGAATGCATCGCTGTTTGCTCGGTTGTTTGCCAGTACAAGGGCGCCTGCAGTGGTCATCATCTTATCTCCTGTGTTTATGTTATCCTTGATCAATACAGGAATACCATGTAAGGGGCCTCTGATCTTTTTTGCTTTTCTTTCTTCGTCCATCTTATCGGCAATGGCAAGCGCATCCGGATTTATTTCAATGACCGAATTTAAAGTAGGCCCGTTCTTGTCAATCGCTTCAATGCGTTTCAAATATATTTCTGTGATAGAGCGGGAGGTAGAAGCGCCGCTCTGCATTTTCTGCTGAAGCTCATCAATAGTAATTTCATTCAACTCGAGATTATCTAGATGGAAAGCCTGCGGTTCAGAATTGTTTTTAGCAAATGCATGTGAGGAAGTAACAGCCAGTGTTGTTACGGCAAGTCCTGCTACGGAGCCTTGCTTAATAAAATCTCTTCGGTTCATAAAATATATTTAGAATACTTGGATAGATAACTTCGTACCGAAAGTAGCAAGTTTCTTTGAAATTAATCTATGGAGAAGGATCGTTTAACTCTTTGAAGAAGCCTGTTGTATTACTTCTTGCTGAAACTACGAACGAAATTGAGAATATGTTTTCTGAAAATAAATACCATTAAAAAATAGGGGAAGGCGAGCAGGTAAAGGATTCCTTTGTTCAATCCATTGCCAACCAGTCGGGAGGCGGTACCATCGGTCGCTACTTTACGACACATGGAGCATTGAGCCACGGAGGGTACTGAAAAGAATAATACAAGCCCTGCAATGGTCAGGATCGTAATGAGGTATGTATTTCTGTTTTTCACTTTGTAAATATAAGGAATAGTTTAAGTTTATAATCCGCGGGCTTCTGCTTTGAGCTGTATTCTTCTAAGAAACATAGTAAGGGGATATCATTAAGTAAACAATCACGCCGGTAAGGGTCACATACAGCCAGATAGGGAAGGTCCATCTAACAATCTTCTTGTGTTTTTCTACCTGCATGTTCAGCCCCCTGTAAAACGACATAAGGATGAAAGGCAATACCAGACTGGCCAATAGAATATGGGTGAGTAGTATAAAAAGATACAAGGGTCTTAAAGAATTTTCTTTCGGGAACTTTGTTTCTTCGGAGAAGTAATGATAAAGTATGTAGGAAACTAAAAAAAGTGCAGAGAGAAAAAAGGCGGTCATATTCACTTTTTTATGGGCAGC
>CAZCJN010000089.1:1318-7521 GCA_964498865.1 uncultured Bacteroidia bacterium | reverse complement strand
CGTATTCTTTTTTGTTTGTCTACCAATACAAATAGTTCGCTGTGTAAGAATCCGCCGGGTGCGCGCGGGTCCTCGTCAACGGCAAGTTTATAGCCATCTATGCCCATATCGTAAATATCTTTTTTGCTCCCTGTTACCAATGCCCATTTTTTTGCGTCGGCATGAACGAGTTGTGCGTACTTGGCCAGCACAGGTACACTATCATGTTTTGGGTTTACCGTATGGGATATAATGACAAAGTCGGGAGTTTTTTCCGTCACTACATTTATCTGTTGCATGTTAAACATCATCTTAGGGCAGATGGTAGGGCAGGTAGTGAAGAAAAAATCAGCAACAAAGAACTTATTAGTAATGAAATTTTGTGTTATTGTATCTCCGTTCTGGTTGATGAATTTAAAATCGGGAATGGTATGGTAGATCGTATCTGTTATTTCTTTTCCGTTAACTATTGTTTGTTTGGTATCTATCGGATAGTAGATAGGTAACAACAACATACGGTGTTTGCCGGTAGATAAAAGAATGTAAGCAAGAGACGGAAAAAGTAAGATAACTAAGAGATATACAAACTTTTTCATTAGTTCATGGCAAAAAGGCTATTAGTGGTGTTCTCCATGCCCCGCTTCTGAGTTGTGATGTATTTCCTTAACAGGATCAAGTAGACTACGATGGTCGGGTTCACCTGCATAGATGCCTTCTTGTATAGATGTCATGTAAGCAAGATAGATTACAAAAACAGCGTAAGGGCCTAAGATAGACCAGCGAAGCCATTTGTTCTCATGCCCCAAGTGCATAAAAGACATTACTATGTATCCTGCTTTAAATACAGTAAATCCTATGAACACTACGATCAGCCAGGTTTTAGATAGGCCTGATTTTTCCATAGTTGGCCACATGAATCCTAAAACAACTTCAATAATGGTGACTACCAGTAGAAGCCAAAATACATTCATAAGTATTTTCCTTTTTCCTACACCCTCAGCATCACTGTGTTGAGCAAGTGTTTCGTAATCAGGGAAGCCATCATGAAATTCCATAAAGTATATTTTATTAATTTAATTTATAAGGTTATAATAAATAAAAGAAAGTAAATACGAATACCCATACTAAATCTACGAAGTGCCAGTATAATCCTACTTTTTCTACAAATTCATAATGGCCTCTCTTTTCAAAAACACCTTGGTAGGCCATGATGAAGGTAATAATGTTGATGACTACACCACTCAATACGTGAAAGCCATGGAATCCGGTTACGCAAAAGAAGAAGTTTGCATAGTGCGGGGTTACAGAATATTCACTATATAACAGGTTGGCACCGTGTATTACTTGTTCGGTCCATTTACCATCTACCAGCATGGTGCGGATAGCTCCGGCTTCTGATCCTTGAATGAAGATAGCCCACTCCCATACTTGCGATAACAGGAAGATAGCACCGCCTATAATGGTAAGTCCTAACCAGAGCACAACTCCTTTTTTATCCTTACGCTGGCCGGCTTCAACGGCAAGTACCATTGTTACCGAACTCAGGATAAGATCAAAGGTCATCCATCCTACGTAAAGAAGGGGCAAGTGTGCATGGGTGAACGGAAAGTGAGTGAATACATCGGTTGATACAGGCCATACATCAGCATATTTATGACGGAAAAAGCCAAGCGCAACCAGTAGCCCGGAAAAAGTAAGCGCATCCGAAATAAGAAAGAACCACATAAATAATTTTCCATGACTGGTGCCGAAAGGAGATGTTAAACCTCCCCATCCTTGCGATTTTGATGTAGCGTGCGACATAAAGTAGTTTACGTTTTTAGTATTTAATTAGTGGTATATGATAAAAAAAACAAATAAATAAATCCAAAATATATCTAAAAAGTGCCAATAAATTGAACACAATTGCAAACCTAATAAATTTTTTGAATGATAAGTTTGTTGTGTTGATTTGTAATAAGCATACATTAACACCAGTATGCCAACTAACAAGTGAATTAAATGTACGCCTGAGATCACATAAATGAATGAACCAGCAGGGTTACTTTTTACTCCGGCAAGGACTATTCCTTGTGCTACTAATTCTTTCCATGCCATGAACTGAGAGATAACAAATCCGATCCCTAATGCGAGAGTAGTAAGTAGAAACATCTTTACTTGCGAGTAATTATCTTTTTTTGCTGCGGCTTGTGCAACAAATAAGGTAATGCTGCTGGCAACGATCAAAGCAGAACTGATATAAAAAATAACAGGCAGATCAAAATGAAGCCAGCCGGGATCTCCGCTTCTTACCACATAAGCACTGGTAAGTCCGCCAAAGACCATGCACATAGAGGTGATGCCAATATATAAAAGAGGCTTTGCTGTTTTGTTTTTTGTTTCTACTTGTTCCTGTAATGAAATATTTGTCATGATTATCCTAATAAAATTGCAAGTTGAACAATGGGTAAATAGGCAAATGATCCGAACATAACCTGTTGTGCCGCTTTTATAGAACAGTCTTTATATAACCTTATAGAAGGATAAAAGAAGATAATACCTGCGGCCAGTATTACTAAGGGGGCTACAATGGTATTAGTCATTCCAAAGAATACCGGTACCATGCTAATAAGGATAAGGAATAAGGTATAAAATACAATTTGAAAAGCACTGGCTTTATTTCTTTGCCCTGACGGTAAAAGAGAGAACCCTGCTTTTTTATAATCTTCATCCATCACCCATGCAATAGCCCAGAAATGAGGAAACTGCCAGATGAACTGAATGGCAAATAATACAAGCCCTTCAAAAGGAATGGATCCGAAATTTTCTGTTGCAGCAATGGCTCCTAAAAGTGGGGGAAATGCACCTGGAAATGCACCTACTAAAACTGCAAAAGGACTTTTCCTTTTTAGCGGCGTATAACACACTACGTATAAGAATATGGAAAGTGCACTTAACAGGGAGCTAAGCGGATTTAAAAAGAAATATAAAATAAACAAACCTATAAGGCCTATGACAGAAGCTACAATAATGCTTTCATTCACAGTCATTCTTTCCTGGGGAAGAGGGCGCATGGCTGTTCTGTCCATGAGTTTGTCGTACTTCCTTTCTATGATCTGATTAAAGCCGTTGGCGCAACCAGTAACTAAAAAGCCTGCTATGGTCAACCAGGCAGCCTTTATCCAATCTGTATTACCTTTTGAAATAAGCACGAACCCAATTACAGCAGAAAAGACAACCAGCATGCTGAGTCGAAGCTTGATAAAAACAGCGTAGTCGGTGAGTTTGCTCGGTGCAGAGGCAGTTTGTGAAGAAATAGATGATTGTGATTTACTAAACACAGATTAAAAATTTTCTGCGCGAATATACTAAAACAATTAATGAATTAATGAGTTGTTAAGGGGAGAATTAATGATTTTTTAATTAACAAGTTGGTCCTACTTGGTAGTTCTTTAATTCTATCATTTAATAATCTGAGTATCGGTTAATCCACCTTGTCTTTAATGCAATGAAGAAGAGGTGTGCAGAATTTGGACTTAAATAATTATCCTCTTTTCTTACAGCAAAACCAACTTCAGCAATCATATCCATAGACGGAATAAGGGTATAGGCAATTTTATATTGACTATAAGTAAGCGTTGTTTTTAATCCTTGACCTATTTTGTTTCCATATTCTTTAGGATGGGGGTAATAGGATTCAAAAATATTTCCTCCATAATTAGTATTCATATAGTTTTTTCCGTAATAGGCATATAGAAATTCGGCTTCTAAGAACCAACGATTGAAATGGTAGTTAAGGAAAGATACAGACTCTGAAAAATTAGCTCCCAAAGGGTGAGCTAATGCTTGATTGTAATGGGCGTAGTTTTGTTGAGGGCTTCCATGAGAATAGGTATAAGGCCTGACGCTATTTACTTCTGTTTGAAATTGTAAGTTTTTTATTCCAAACACATCAAAATATTTGTACCCTAATTGTACCCCTTGTTTGTTTCCCCACCAGCCGTTCATAGCCTTTATTTCGCTTAGTAGGAATTCATCCAAAATGATCTGCCCGTAAAATTGATGGGAATACTTTCTTCCGACTTTAACTTTAAATCCTACACCTAAGAATGAATTATCGGATGAACCAAGTGAGTATTCAACAGGCCTGTAAAAAATAACAGGATTAAGGTAATTCACATCGAAGTATCGTACTCGGTTAGAATCACTGCCTTGCCAAACAATGGATTCAAATACGGATAGATTAATTCTTTTGGATGCATTCCAGCTTAAGTAATGAAAGGTGCCGTACTTGTTTTTAAAATCATGGTGATACATAGAAGTGCTTACATCTTTAAGCAAGGCAAAAAGGCTCACGTATTTTATTTTCCAAACAGTAGTCGAGAGTTTGAAAAAAGGATAAGGGGTCGAGGCATCGCTCAAAAAAAGAGAACGGTAACCATCGCCAAAAAAACTTTTATCTCTCCCGACCTGAAAATTAAAAATGCTATTAGGTGAATAAGACATATATCCTGAATAATATTGATACGAGTAATGTTCTTTGTTCTGATGGGCAATACCCATTCCGGGAATTATATGGAACCGTTTAATTGTTGAATCAATGAAAGAAGGAAAAGAGGATGAGCCGGATAGAAAAGTAAGGTTAAGTGAAAGTTTGTTGTTTTTAACAGCTCCTATGGCTACACCACCTTCTAATTGAAAATGATTTAAAGTAATACTCGTGTTATTATCTCTGTTGTAGCTGCTATTGATGATGGGTGTAATAACGAGGTCATCGTTCATGTCCGGTTTGTAGAGAGGGCATAGGGTGTCTTTTTCGGTTGGATTAAGTAAAGGTTTTATGGATGTATGAATACTGCAATCTTTGCTGTTCAAGTATTTTTCATAATAAATGGCTTTTTCTCTCGATATAGTTTTATTAGTTGACTGAGAGAAGAGTGGAGATGGTAAGGTGGTGATTATAGATGCAAAAAAGAGAAAGCCGTAGAGTTTCATTTCAGACTTTAAAATCATTTTCTTGGAAAAGTTGCTTCTTTACTTCTTCACTGATTTTTCCCCTGCTGCTTGTTTTTACTTCTGCTTCGTTTTTTAATTTAGCTACGGGACTTCTTTTGAAAAAAAAAGGTGCTTGGGTGAGTATTACGGCAATACTTAAAATAAAAAAGAATTCGGTGGTAACATTCATCCATCTGAAATAATAGGTAAGGCCTACCATTAGAAGTGTAGAAAGATAAAGCGTTGTAGATACCATTTTGTGATTCATCCCTGTGCCGATCAAAACATGATGAATATGGTTTTTATCTGCTTCAAACGGAGATATTCCTCTTACCGAACGATAGATGAAAATACGTAATGTGTCAATGAGCGGATAGCACAGTGTAGCCATTACAAAAATAGGTCTGTGAATTTCTGACACAACAGTGTCGCTTATATCTGCACTCGGAGTTTCAATGGCTTTTATAGAAAGAACAGCTAAAAGCAGCCCTATAGTAGTAGATCCTGAATCGCCCATAAAAATTTTTGCAGGAGAGAAGTTATAAAATAAAAATGCCAAAAGTGAACCTGCTAATGAAAAGGCAAGTAAAGACATAATGATATCGTCGCACATATAAAACCATACCCCATATATATTAGCTGCTATTAAGGCAATGCCTGCAGCAAGTCCATCAATTCCATCTATGAAGTTAAAGGCATTAATAATGACAATAATTGCAAATAAGGAAAGGAAAATACTTGACCAGTATGGAATTTCATAAGCATTAAAGATGCCGTGCATGCTTTTTATTCTTATGTCAGCCATCAAAACAATAATGAGCGCAACTAAAATATGTGCTGCTAATCTTTTAATAGGAGCAGTGCCGATTATGTCATCTTTTGCGCCAACAAAGAATAATACAAAAACAGATGCGAGGATGTATTTAAAATCATTAATAGCCGCCTTTGTTGTTTGAAGCGAAATTGCATTTTTCATGTAATTGGAGTTCTCCACATCAATGTCCAGCAACGAATCGGCCGGAAACCAAAGAACAAACGAAAAGAAGGTGCCTGCAAAAATGATGATTCCACCTACTGTTGGAATCACATGACTGTGTAGTTTTCTTGACTCTGTAGGCTCATCAAAGAGGCGTTTGAGAATCGCCACTTTAATGAGAGATGGTGTAGAGAATAAAACAACCCCGAAAGCAGTAAAAAAGGTTAGTAAAATTAGATCCATTCAACTATAGTTAGGCAAATTTACGCAAAAA
>CAZCJN010000089.1:0-1218 GCA_964498865.1 uncultured Bacteroidia bacterium | reverse complement strand
TCATTGTAGCGTAGTTGATTTTTCCTTTTATGAAAAACCTGCCTTTATTGTAGTTCACTATTCCTACCACTTCTTTAAAGTTGGCTCCTAGCGGATGAGCTAATGCCTGGTTGTAATGGGTGTAACTTTGAGAAGGTTTGGCGTGTGAATAAGAATAAGGACTTACTTGATTGTATTCTGCCTGCAGGTGTAAGTTTTTGAATCCGAATAAATCAAAATACTTAACCCCTGCCTGAAAGCCATTTTTATTATTGACGGAAGTATTACTCACAATATCATCTATCATATATTGGCCGTATAGAGAAACGCTGTTAGATAGTTTTATATGGATTGTAGAACCTAACAAAATATTATTTTCATTACTTAGGCCATAGACTAAAGAATTGAAAAGCAAAATAGGGTTAGCATACGACAGATGTAGTTTCATTTTATTAGTAGAATCAGTTGCTTGGGCAATGAGTCCCTGAAAAAAACCTAATTGAATTCTTTTATTAATGTTCCAATTTAACATTTGGAAACTACCAGCCTTTTTTTGAAACAATCGTTCAGTGCCCGGTGGAGAAGTAACCCCGCCATCGGTTAGATTCATAAAAGCTGTATATAGGTTGGTGTATTGCAGTTTATTATAAGTGGTGGTAATTCTTAGGAATGGATAATTAAACGCATTGTCACTTAGCAGCAATGATCGATAGCCATTGCCCACAAAATGTTTTCCTGTTCCTGCCTGAAAATTAAAATGTTTACTTGGAGAGTAAGAAACATAACCGGCAGCCATAGCAAAATCATAGGAGCTATTTTTAAATGATTTGGCACGACCTTGCCCAGGTATTACCAAATAAGGATAGTTTATTTTATTTGGGAATAAGTTGTTTGAGAATTGAATTTGATCGTCAATATACCCAGTGAACCTTGCCTGATTTTCTAAAAATGAACTTTCGAAGGAAAATTTTTGACCGATGTTTCCACCTACTAAAACGCCTCTCGTGTTTTTGTAGAGCGTAATATTTGCATTGTCTTTTCCATATTCAAAATTAAAGAGGGGGTCTATGGTTAAGAAGAAGTTGTCTGTACTGTCGTTGACTATAAACAAATGCTCGTGAAATAGTTTTCTTGTCAATAATTTTCTTTTTATACCTGATGTATCTTGTGCAGGTAGATAGGGTGAGCAAGTGCTTTCGAGAAAGGGTTTGAAGCCGGAGTGGAAAGCAGGTGCGGAAT
>CAZCJN010000088.1:0-9537 GCA_964498865.1 uncultured Bacteroidia bacterium | reverse complement strand
ATAAGGCTGCTGAGTAAATTCAGAAAATCCTTCTTTGATAAGATTATCATACCCTTTTTTTGTAGGAGAAAACAACAACGTTGAGCAATGATCGCACATAATGCGATTGATCTCTTCCGGCATGGATTTATTATAGGAACGTAAGCCCGCCTCTATATGAACAATAGGCACATGAATTTTAGATGCTGCAATAGCTCCTGCCAAAGTTGAATTAGTATCTCCATAAAGAACAACGCAATGAGGCTTTTCTTTTATCAATAGATCTTCTATACCTGTAATCATAGCAGCGGTTTGTTTACCATGAGAGGATGAACCTGTGCTAAGATTATAATTTTCTTTAGGAATATGCATCTCGTCAAAGAAGATACGAGACATATTATCATCATAATGCTGGCCCGTATGTACAATCACCTCCGCTATTTTATCAGAAAATTTATTTTTTATGGTTCTGCTCAATGCTGCGGCCTTTATAAACTGAGGGCGTGCTCCTATAATGGTTAAAATCTTTATCATACTTGTATGCTGAATAGTAAACGAAAATACACAATAAGTATTTGCTGTGGAATCGCTCTTACATCATACCATCATCTGCAAAGCTATAATACCCTTCATCTGAAAATATAACATGATCAAGCACTTGGATATCGAGTAATTTACCTGCTTCTTTTACTTTTTTTGTAAGAGCAATATCCTCATGGCTGGGCTTAAGGTTTCCCGATGGATGGTTGTGACACAAAATAACAGAGCTTGCTAAATGTTCTAAAGCAACTTTAAAAATCATCTTGAGATCAACCATTGTCCCCCCCACTCCTCCTCTGCTAATAAATTCCTTTCGGATTACTGCATTAGATCTATTAAGGAGTATCAAATGAAATTCTTCATGTGGTAAATCAATGAATCTGTGATGAAAACTATCGAATATATCTTTACTGGAGGTTATCCGATCACGTTTAATGACCTCTGTTTCTTTTCTTCTTCTGCCTAATTCTAAAGCTGCTACGATAGATATGGCTTTTGCTTCGCCAATGCCTTTAAACTTTGTTAGATCCTGAACAGATAGTTTTGCAAGCTCATTTAAATTATTGGAAAACTGAGAAAGTATTTTTTTGGAAAGTTCCACGGCGGATTCTTTTTTTGTTCCCGACCCTATAAGAATAGCTATCAATTCAGCATCCGTAAGTGTATGTCTTCCTTTTAAGAGCAACTTTTCACGCGGTCGATCTTCTTCTGCCCAAGATTTAATGGTAAAGGATTTTTTTTCTGTTACTTCCATTATTTAAGAGACTAGTTCACGAAAATAAAAAACCCCTTCCGATAAACATCGGAAAGGGTTTAAATATTATTTATGACAATTACTTTAACTTATTAATATGCAGGGTAAGTTTTGATTTAAGATTAGCTGCTTTATTTTTATGAATGATATTGCTTTTAGCTAATTTATCAATAAGAGAAGCTGCTTGCACTAGGTCTGTCGAAGCTGATTTTTTATCCTTACTTAAGCGAATTTTTTTCACTATCGCTTTTACTGCATTTTTACGAATACGATTGCGTGTTCTTTTAGCCTCGCTGCCACGGTTACGTTTTTCTGCTGACTTATGATTTGCCATTTTTTACTTTTTAAATTAAGATCGCAAAGATAGAAATATTTCAATTCGCTACAGGGGAAAATGAATATTCCTGCAGGATGTTATAGAGGGTATCTCGTTCTACAGCAATGCGACCTGCCTGCTTTATTAAACGGGTTATTTCATCCGTTGTAAGGCTAGGATTTTGGTCCTCAGCGCCCGCCATGGAATATATCTTTGTAGAATCATTAATGGTTCCATCTAAGTCATCTACTCCAAATTGCAAGGATAGCTGAGCAGTAGATTTACCTATCATGGGCCAATAGGCTTTTAAATGCGTAAAATTATCCATAAATATGCGAGCTATGGAATAATTCCTAAGGTCTTCTATTGTACTTACTTCTTTAACATGTGACATCTGATTATTAGAATTTCGAAATTTCAAAGGAATAAAACAGTTAAATCCTTTGGTCTTATCTTGTAATTCCCTCAATTGGTTCATATGATCAACCCTATCTTCATATTTCTCTATATGACCATATAACATAGTAGCATTTGAATGTATGCCTAATTGATGGGCTGTTTCATGAATTTGAAGCCACTCATCACCCGTACACTTATCTTCACATATTTGCTTACGTATGGTGGGGTTAAATATCTCTGCCCCTCCTCCCGGAATAGAGCCTAAACCACTTTCTTTAAGCAGCTTCATCCCTTCTAAATAAGAAACTTTAGCTTTCCTAAACATATATTCTAACTCCACTGCTGTAAAGGCTTTTAAATGCAGATCCGGCCGAATGATCTTTATCTGTTTTAAGAGATCAGCAAAGTAATGTAAGTTCATTTTGGGATGGACTCCACCAACAATGTGCACCTCCGTAATATCCTGAGTGCAATTTTTAACCATATCCAACATCTGTGCATTGGTCAACGTCCATGCATCTGAATCTTCTTTTTGCTTAAGCATCCTGGAGTAGGAACAAAATTTGCAATCAAATACACAAAGATTGGTAGGTTCAATATGTAGGTTCTTATTAAAATAGGCATAGTTTCCATTTTTCTTTTCGCGTATATAATTTGCCAATATACCCAACATACCCAGTTCTGCTTCTTTATATAAGATCAGAGCATCCTCTATTGAAATTCGTTCATTATTAAATACTTTCTTTGAAATAGTTTGCAATGAAGTGGGGAATTTATCCAGAAAATTATTGCTGTGTATAACCGATTGCATATGAATAATGATTAAGCACAAATTTAAAACAAAAACCCCTCCCGATTCTATATCAGGAAGGGTTTAAAATTGAGTACAATAAAAAACACTACTTATTTATCACCACTTTTTTAGTAACTGAACCTTGTGGTGTATTCATTCTGAATAAATATACCCCTTCAGGTTTATCTCCCATATTTAATTTAATTTCTTTACCGGATGTAGGGACAGATATTTTTTTCTGCAACACTGCTTCCCCTACTGTGTTATAAATTACAATATCAGCAGAAGTTACATTTGCATTATCAAGATTTAAGAAAACATCTCCAGTAGATGGATTGGGATAAATAGTTACGTTACTATACAAAACATAATCATTCATGCCTGTTGAAACGCAGTAAGTAGCACCCGAAGTCTTTAATCCCGATCTTGTAGATGTATTAAGTGCTGCAAGTATTCGTGCTTTCTGTCCGGCAGAGAACATAACCATGGCTGCGTCATCCACATAGTCCATATAGTTCATGAACATATCCCCATTAGGTCCATTGCTGCAAGTAACGTGAGGGAATGTTGGCTTTCCATAATTTGAAGTCTGCTGTGTAGGAGTATCTGACACCTGGTCATCTCCGCAGTCAGCATCTCCCCATATATGTTTGAGATTAAAAAAGTGCCCTAACTCATGTACCGTAGTTCTACCTAAGTTATAATTACCGGCACCACAACCTCCATCTTTATGAAGGTATTTATAATGGCATACAACACCATCGGTTGCTGCAGTACCACCCGGAAATTGTCCATATCCTAAAAGACTGCTTCCCAAATCGCATATCCAGAAATTAATGAACTTATTTCTATCCCATGCATCGTGACCACCTTGAGCAGTGTATTTTACTGCATTATTGGTAGAGAACGTAGCCGTAGAAGTTTGGGTCCTGGTTATACCATTTGTAGGATTGCCACTTGGATCTTTGGAAGCAAAACAGAATTGTATTTCACAATCAGCTGCCAACGATTGGAAAACAGAAGGGCATTGCGCAGAAAAATCTGTATTAAGCTTTCTATAATCCTGGTTGAATGCATCTAATGTTTTTTGCAAACACACATCCGAAACATTCGCAGCAGCAACATTATAAACCACATGGAAAACAACCGGAATAGTTATAACTGCTCTGGGGGAACGATTGGGATTAAGAAGTTCTTTTTTCAAATATTCCTGAATCTCCTGCTCGATCCTGGCACGCTCTACTGCAATAGCAGGGTTATTTTTCTCTTCCCATGCCTTGTATTCCATAGATCCACATCCTCTATGTGGTATATGTTCATCTGCGCGTGCCACATTCAGGGCCGATGCAATAAACATAGCGCTAATAATAGAAAGTACTTTTGTCTTCATATACATAATTATTTAGATTATGTATAAAGGTATAAACTATAGGGTACAATAACAAGCATTTTTTTATTTACAAAAAAATGCTTGATTTTTATTAACATTATCAAAATCAAAAATCTGAAGAGCTATATTTACACTCTGTCTAAGCAGAATTAAAAAATATACTATTCTGATAACCCTCAAACAACATGCGTTTTTCTCACCTTCACGTTCATACACAATATTCTTTACTGGACGGAGCGGCAGACATTTCTTCCTTATATAAAAAGGCAATAGCAGATAACATGCCCGCCATTGCTATTACCGATCATGGTAACATGTTCGGCGTATTCAGCTTCGTGGCAGAAGCATCGAAGCATAACACCCCAGAAAACCCAAACAAAATAAAACCAATTGTGGGTTGTGAGTTTTATGTGGTAGAAAACCGGCATAAAAAACAATTCACCAAAGAAGATAAGGATGTACGTTATCACCAACTTATGTTGGCAAAAAATGCCGAAGGGTATAGAAACCTGACCAAACTTTGTTCACTTGGTTACATAGAAGGGGTTTATGGAAAATACCCCCGCATTGATAAGGAATTAATTCTTCAATACCACAAAGGTTTAATTGCCACTACCTGCTGTTTAGGTGCAGAAGTCCCTCGTACCATTCTTAAAAAAGGAGAAGCTGAGGGAGAAAAGGTTTTTAAATGGTGGCTCGATCTTTTTGGAGAAGATTATTATGTAGAAGTTCAGCGACATGATATACCGGAACAGAACAAGGTAAATGAAGTACTCTTAAAATTTGCCAAAAAATACAATGTAAAGATCATTGCCTCTAATGACTCGCATTATGTGAATGTAGAAGATTACAATGCACACGATATTCTTTTATGCATTAACACCGGTGAAAAGCAAAGTACCCCCTCTACAAAAGAGACAGACGATGACGATGCTACCAACAAAAAGGGGAAACGCTTCGCCTTTTATAATGATCAATTCTATTTCAAGAATACAGAAGAGATGACCACGCTCTTTCAGGATATTCCTGAATCGATCGACAATACCAATGAAATTGTTTCTAAGATTGAGACATTGAAATTAAAGCAAGATATTCTTCTTCCCAATTTTCCTATCCCAGATAAATTTCAAATACATAAAAAGGCCGAAAAAATAGATGACAAAACAACTCTTACTGCCGATACGCTTAATCAATGGGAATATCTCAAACACCTGGCATTTGAAGGTGCAAAAAAACGTTACAAAGAGATTAGCCCTGAAATAGAAGAGCGTTTGAATTTTGAATTGTTTACTATTAAGACTATGGGCTTTGGAGGTTACTTTCTTATCGTTGCCGATTTTATCAAGGCGGGTCGAGATTTAGGAGTATTCGTTGGCCCCGGGCGAGGTAGCGCCGCAGGATCAGTAGTCGCTTATTGTACAGGCATCACCAATATTGATCCTATAAAATATAATTTACTTTTTGAAAGGTTTCTGAATCCCGATCGTAAATCAATGCCCGATATTGATACGGATTTTGACGATGAAGGAAGAGAAAAAGTATTGAACTATGTGGTAGAGAAATACGGAAAGAACCAAGTTGCCCAAATCATTACCTATGGCACCATGGCAGCCAAAACAAGTATTAAGGATGTTGCCCGTGTTTTGGATCTGCCTTTGAACGACGCCAACATGCTTACCAAATTGGTGCCGGAGAGGCCGGGAATTGAATTGGACAGGGTTTTACATGCCCCATTAAGTGGAGCCGGTGGTTTAACTGATAAGGAAAAAGAAAATCTGAGTTCCGACGATATGGAACTGATCAGAAAACTAAGGGATATTTATAAAACAGAATCAGCTCAATCAAAAGTATTAAAAGAGGCACTTATCCTGGAAGGTTCGGTACGGAATACCGGTGTACATGCCGCCGGAATCATTATTGCTCCTAAAGACCTAACGGAAATCATTCCTGTTGCTACAGCAAAAGACAGTGAATTATACGTTACCCAGTACGAAGGTACCGTAGTAGAAGATGCAGGGGTTATCAAAATGGATTTTCTTGGCTTACGCACCCTCACCATTATACGGGATGCCCTTAAGTTAATTAAAGAAAACCACGGCGTTGAAATAGATATAGATACCATTCCGCTGGACGATAAAAAAACCTTTGAGCTATATCAACACGGAGAAACGAACGGAACATTCCAGTTCGAGTCGGCAGGTATGCAAAAATACCTCAAGGACTTAAAGCCCGACAAGTTCGATGACCTGATCGCAATGAATGCACTCTATCGCCCGGGGCCTCTTGCTTACATTCCCAATTACATTGCCCGTAAACATGGAAAGGAGAAAATAGTGTACGAGCTGGCAGAGATGGAAGAGTTCCTAAAGGAAACTTATGGCGTAACCGTTTACCAGGAGCAGGTAATGTTGCTTTCTCAAAAATTAGCCGGGTTTACAAAAGGTGATGCTGATGTGCTTCGTAAAGCCATGGGAAAGAAACAAAAGGCAGTGCTCGATAAGATGAAGGATAAGTTTATTTCAGGAGCAACCAAAAAAGGACATCCGAAAGATAAGCTGGAAAAAATATGGACAGACTGGGAGGCCTTTGCACAATATGCATTCAATAAATCGCATTCTACATGCTATGCTTTTGTTGCCTTTCAAACAGCCTACTTAAAAGCACATTATCCGGCAGAATACATGTCGGCCGTGTTAACACACCATCTCAGCAATATAGATAAGATAACCTTCTTCATGGAAGAAGCCCGAAGAATGGGTATTCCTGTACTCAGTCCGGATGTAAACGAATCTAAATACCAATTCTCCGTAAATAAAAGAGGAGAAATACGTTTTGGATTAGGTGCAGTAAAAGGAGTTGGAGAAGCAGCTGTACATTCCATTGTTGAAGAAAGAACAAAGAATGGTGCTTTTAAAAATATTTTTGATTTTGTAAAACGGATAAATCTAAGGGCCGCCAACAAAAAGACACTGGAAAATTTAACGTATGCAGGAGCCTTTGATTCTTATGGCCTGTCAAGGAGCACTTATATCACGCCTGATAAAGACGGAATTTCATTTTTAGAAATGCTGAGCAAGTGGGGTACGCGTACCCAAGAAACAAAATTAGGTTCTCATACTTCCCTGTTTGGCGATTCTACAGACGCCCAGATCCCCGAACCTATAATACCCACCATTGAACAATGGAGCAGCTTAGAACAATTAAAATTCGAAAGAGATGTTATAGGGTTTTATTTATCGGGCCACCCCTTAGATAATTATAAAATAGAGATTGAAACGTTCTGTAAGAATAAAGTTTCAGATTTACAGAATATGGAGAAAATGGTAGGAAAAGATTTTTCTTTTGGAGGAATGATCTCCATGGTTAACCATCGCGTTTCCAAGACAGGAAAACCATTCGGGAATTTTACACTCGAAGATTATTATGGATCACATGAATTTGTATTGTTTGGTGAAGACTATGTGAAGAACAAACTACACATGACCATCGGATATTTTGTAAACATACGCGGCAAAGTAATTGAGAACAGATGGAATGACACGGTAAGAATTGATTTTAAAATTCACTCCATGCAATTATTATCCGAACTGCGTGATAAGATGTTAAAATCCATCACCCTTAATATTCCCCTTCGCGATATTTCAGACAATTTAATTAAACACCTCGATTCCCTGGTAAAAGAAAATACCAAAGAAAAAGACGGCACCTGCTACCTTAAAATAAATGTAATGGATGCCGAAGATAATATCCAGCTCACCTTACCTTCCAGAAAAATAAGAGTGAACCCCGATAATAGTTTCTTAAGCAGAATACAAACAATCCCAAATATATCGTATAAGCTTAATTAGCAATCGCGACTTACTTTAATAGAACTCTATAAAACAGCAAAGCTCCGTATATGTTTTATGCCGACAGGGCAAAGAACATAAGAACGGAGTTTTGCTAAACCTTAATAATCCACTATGCTGCCTTAGGTTTTCGGGTTGGACGTTTGCGTTCGCTTTTACGCTTGCCACCTGCTTTTTCATACTCGTTGCTATTGTGCCCGTAAACAGCGCCCACAGCCTCACGCATACGTTCACTGAACTCGCGTAAAACTTTCTCCTGGTCCGCAAGTTCATTCTGAGCAGCATCTGCCGTACTCAAAAGCGTGTTGTATGCATCCAGTTTATCTGCAACAGCCTGAAGATGGGTATGGAATGCCGTCACCGTTAATCCGTTACCCAAATCCAATGCCGGTGAAATGGATTCTATACCGGCCAAGCGTTTCTGTGCAAGCTCATACACTTTTGATTTTCTTTTAGCCTTAGCCATTTTAAATACCTCCTTTTTTTATTATATGTTCACACCCTGCTTCGTTATTGAATGCATCTTTCTGTTTTAAAGACTACATGGCGAACAGTATTTAAACCCCAATGTTTATAGGGGGTACTCCTTTAGCAACATCGCCTGTATGTTTTGTCCTCTAGATGACAACCACCCAAGTTCAGCTACATTTTAAAGAAGAGGTAATAATGGTTGCATGCGGGGTTATCTATAAACAGATAACTACTGTTTCCATCACATATTTTATAAACAGAAACATTTAACAGATTTTAACAAAACAAGGGTTATATCCTTATGATTATAATAACAAAATATAAATTTTGAGATTCTCGGCTTATTGGTAAAGGCCGGGTTTGCTAAACTATAATTGATCGAATATTTTTTTTACTTCTGATTCAAGTAAAGCAAGATCTTTTTCAATGATTGTCCATACGATCTCGTAATCAATACCCATGTAATCATGTACAATACGATTTCTGAAGCCTTTTATACGAAACCAGTCAACGATTGAGTATTGCTCCTTAAATTCTTCTGAAAGCCTACCTGCCGCTTCTCCAATAATCTCAAAATTTCTGATTACAGCATCTGTTGTTTTAGAGTCAGCAATAAAGTTAGTATAAGAAAAACCTTTTGTATATATTTTGATTTTGGATGCTGCTTCAAGAATATCGCCCAGCAGCAATTTAGGAACTCGCTTAGACATAATTTAATTCATTCTCTATTTCATTCAGATAAGGTTTCTTAATTCCGTTTTTGGATACCAAGTCAACTTTTATTTGCAGAATCCTTTCCAACTCGTTAGCAAGATCAATAAACTCAATTCCTACCGGTTTTTTAAACTCAACTAAAATATCTAAATCGCTGCCTTCGTGCTGCTGCCCCCTGCTATAAGAACCAAAAATACCAAGATGGATCAAGCCATATCTTTCATAGAGGCTCTGTTTGTGTTTTAGCAACACATTTTTTATCTCTGCTAAACTCCTCATAATTTAAAGGTAAGGAATTATTTCGGTTATTATACTACGGTTATGTTTGATTTC
>CAZCJN010000087.1:1590-9710 GCA_964498865.1 uncultured Bacteroidia bacterium | reverse complement strand
GGGCAAAATACTTAGTGATAGGGTTTTTGTTCATCTTACTGGGTATGATTGTTTACCAAATGATGCGTTTTGAGAAAAACATTAGGGCGCAGCGTATTGTTAAAATAAAAGTAAGAGACGAAACAAAACCACTGATCAACGAACTGCCTACTGATAAACTAAAAGAGCTTGCCGAAAAGGCTGATTATTATTTTATGGCTAAAGGTGATTATTTTCAAGTGATCAAAACAGGTAGTTCTTCAAAAAAAACGGAACCCATTTTTCTTAAAGGAGTTAATCTGGGAGTGGCTATGCCCGGGCATTTTCCTACAGAATTTTCTCTTAGCTTCAACCAATACCTAGCCTGGTTTCAACTCATAGGAAAAATGAATGCAAACGTGATTAGGATTTATACGATACTCCCCCCTGAATTTTATGATGCATTTGCCTATTATAATCTTCATTACAATGAGAAAAAAATATATTTACTGCATGGTGTTTGGGCAGAAGAGCCGGAAACGAATAATTATTTTTATCCGAAGTTCGAGAGGAAATTTAAAAGTGAAATAATAAACGTAATAGATGTTATTCATGGAAATGCCGTAATAGATCCGGAACCCGGTCATGCACACGGATCCTATTCCAGCGATATTTCAAAATATATAATTGGAATTATACTCGGGCGTGAGTGGGAACCGAGAGCTGTAATTAGAACCAACAGGGTAAATAGTACAAAACAATTCAATGGAAATTTCATTTCTATCAATAATGGCAACGCCATGGAAGTATGGCTGGCGCAAATGATGGATTTTACTGTTCAATATGAAACCCAAACATATACTGCACAACATCCCTTATCTTTTGTTAATTGGCTCCCTTTAGATCCAATGCATCATAATACGGAGTTTATAGAAAATAAAACTGTAAGGGAGTTTGATAATGATCTGGAGGAAATCGATTTTAGAAAATATAATTCTACTCCTCTATTTCCACCCGGTATTTTTGCTTCCTACCATGTATATCCTTATTACCCTGATTTTATCTATTTGCAAAAAAACTATGCAGATGCAAAAAATAGAAAAGGTGAAAAAGACAATTACTATGGTTACTTAGACGAATTAAAACGCTTTACGCCCAGCATGCCTTTAGTGATTGCTGAATATGGATTACCATCGAGCCGAGGAAATAGCCACTCTACTCCATTGGGATTTAATCAGGGTGGGCATAACGAACAAGAACAAGCTGCGCTTTCGTGGCAACTCACTAAAGATATTTATGATACAAAATGTGCAGGTGCTGTATTTTTTGAATGGATAGATGAATGGTTTAAATTCAACTGGCTTGTAATGGACTTTGAACAACCTTACGAAAGAAGAAAGTTATGGCATAACATGGAAAATCCGGAGCAAAATTTTGGCATTGTCGCGGTAACAAGCCAAGGCAAAATTATCGATGGTGATTTAAAGGATTGGGAAAAAAAGCCAAAAAGCACGGATGGGGTGTTCATGGATTTTTATGCCGATGCTTCCTATTTCTATATTGCAGCACAACTACCAGAGTTTAATCTGGAAAATCAAAAACTATATTTAGCCATAGATACCTATGACAAAGAAAAAGGAGATCATCATTTACCCTTTTTAAATGATCGGTTAAAAAATGGAATCGAGTTTCTTATCTCTATTGATTCTATAAATAATTCTAAAATAAAAGTAGATGACTCTTACTCTGTTTATACGGATATCTACCACAATCTAGTTCCTGTATATACTTCCTCGAAAAATGAAAACGGGAGATATGTTGACCAAATATTACTTTCAAACAGGGGACGCAGAACCCTAACTAATGATAGCATACCTCCTGTTCTATTCAATCGTAGTAAACTACTATTTGGAAAAAGCAGCAATCCCAATACTTCAAATGCTAACTGGTATTGGAATCCGATAACTAAAATTCTTGAGGTACGATTAGACTGGCATTTGCTCAATGTTTGTGATCCTTCTGAACGTCGTGTACTAGATGATAGAGACGAGACTCCTGCCATTGAATATACTCAAACGAAGGGATTTCATATTTTTCCATATATCACTGATAAAAAAGATGAACTAATATCATGCCCTCTCACCGGTGAGGATTATTTTTTTACTTGGGATGCATGGGAACAACCTGCCTATGAAATGACATTAAAACCTTTGTATCATACTTTCAGAGATTCCTTTCCGATGCTAACACCACATTTTACAGAAGACAGTCTACGAGCAGACAATTTCAGCATAACTCCATTTTTTAATAATAAGCAGGGAGCCATATCCATTGCATTCGATGGATATGATACCCCGGCAGATAATATATTACCCTTGCTTACTAAGTACAAGATAAAAGCAACTTTTGCTATGCAAGAAGACATGAGTAATTTCTCATACTCTCTAAAAGAAGACAATAAGCATGAAATAAAGGGTGTCGAATGGAGTCAACTTGAAGAACTTGCTAATAAAGAACATGAGATTGCTCTAAAAATAACCGCAGAAAAAGACTCCAAGACTTCAATAAATTCTAACATACTTCTATTTAATTTAAAAAGAACGAAAGAAATAATTGAACAAACTATTTCAAAGCCTGTTTCAACCATATTCTACCCTATTAAATCTAATTTTGATGAATCGATAAATTCTATTAAGAACGCAGGTTATCAATTTGTATGCACTGAAGCTAAAAACACAACCGTTACATATAATCACAGCCTATTAATGCCTGGTTATACACCCCATCGGAATTAGATAGCATTATACATAACGGAAAAGGCAAATGGCAACAGTTTAAATTCACTAATTTTTCAAAAAAGGATTTTCAAGAAATCCATAAAGACCTTTCAGAAAGCACCAATTTGATCAATCCTGATTTATTAGATCAAGAAATAAGACTACTAAGAAATGCTGATTATTGGGTAGCACCCATTAGTGCTGTAGGTAAATATATGATTGAGAAAAATGCTTCGGAAATAAAATTCATTATACACAATAATATTATTTTCCTTACGGTTAGAAATAACTTATCTCATGACTTCAATCAACCCTTAACCATTGCTTATTCTACTTCTCATAAAAAAGTAAAAATAAGCGATAGTTTTGCCGATGGGATTTATGATGTAAGAGAAGGTGTTATTTATTTACATGCATTCCCTAATAAAGAAGTACAAATAGAAATTTTGGATTAATTTGATTCTATGAGAAAAACGATTGTTATATCTGTTATTGTTATTTTATCTGCAAGTGTTATTTATTACTTCTTTCCTAATCGTAATTTATTCTCATCAAACGACAAAAGCACTAACTACTTACTGCCTAAAGCTGCCTTTATTACAAGCGGAACCATCGATGGAAATGGAATACTTCCTTCAGGGGCGGTAGTTGCTTTGCAAACATTTAGCAAGCTGGGTATATATACAGAGATTAGTTCCAGAGACATCTTACTTGATCCGAAAGCATTACAAGAGTATAGCATCTTAATTTTATCTACTGCGATTGATTATTACGATATCGATCGAAAGTATTCCCTGAGTTATATGTCTGATATGGAGCTCAACAATCTTAAAGATTGGACAGCAAATGGAGGCGTATTAGTTGCCGGTGACAACATAGGAAGAAATACGCCTAATTCTTCTGACAGAGCTAATTTATTCGGAAGCCTTAATTCTACAAACTGGGCGTTGGCAGACTGTTTTGGAGTTACGCTGAAAGAAAAAAATGTCACCAACTTTCATATCAATGGCAACATTAATAACAACCTGAACGGACTTTTTCTGGGCGAATCTGCATCCGAACAATGGGTACTTGTTGTTGATTCCGTTCAATCAAAAACCCTAAAATCACTGGCCATATGGACCGACGGCCGCACTTCCTATCCGGCCCTTATAGAAAATTATTTTGAAAAAGGCATAGCATTCTTGCTACCGACTTCCTATTTACTTCATCCGGCAAATGATGGAGGAAAATGGGGCGTAAATCAAATTGCTAATTTTTATAAATATGTGGTAGATGAATTTTATAGCAGACATAATAATAAAGTCGTTTTGAATCCCTGGCCTGACGGGTTCAACTATGCTTTTTGCGTAACTATTAATTCCAATGGAGAACGAGCTGATTACAATCGATTACTATCCTATTTAAAATCCGAAAAAATAACCCCCACTTTTTTTGTTGATGGTTTCATTGGCAATGAGCTGAAGGATTATTTATCAAGTGAAAAGATATATCTGGAATCGAACGGATTTAAAAAGACGAACTATAGAGGACAGCATTCATTTACAGAAATAAAAACTGATATTCTGAATAATAAGAATTATTGGAATAAACCCTTCATAGGGTTTAAATTCCCTTATAGCAGGATCAGTAATTGGGGAATTATGGCATTAAACGACATGGACTATTTGTTTGACTCCAGTATTGGTGCAGACAATATCAATACTTTTAAAGGAAGTGTAATTCCTTATCACTTACCTTTTTCATACGGACAATACTACAAACGTTCCAACATACTTGAAATATCACCTACCCTGCATGATGATTTTCATTTCTATCAAACAGCAGATGATTCATCCAATATTGTTGACAATTCAGAATACCAAGAAAAGCAAGCAAAATTATTTGAAAAATACCTTCTTAACTTTTGGAACTATAGTGTGAAACCATTCTATGGCTGCATGGTTTTCTTGGGCCACCCTCTTTATACTGCCAATAATGATATTACACTCCAACCATTAAAAAATCTTATTCAAAATGTAAAGAAAGACAGTGCTTGGATCACCACTATAGAAAACATAGCTGAATTCAGAAATAATTTGGGGGAATTAAAATTCAATATAAAAGAGCAAGGAAGTTATATGGAAATTACAGTTGATGTTCCTCCCAATACAAAAGTAGAAGGCATCACCTTACGACTAGATAATAAACCCAGCAAAGTAAAAATCAGCAAAGGAGATTATAAGCTAATAGAAAAAGGTAGATTATTCTACTTATGCTTTACAGCTGAATTAGGACAAAAAATAGAGCTTAGGTTTTAATCCCCTATGGATATAAAAAAACCTCATTAATTTTCATTAATGAGGTTTTAACTTTTAAAACCATCCTTTATGATAAGTTTATCTTCTTATCTAACTCTTGTATATAGTGTCTGAATTTTTTATCAGTATCCATTAAATTGTTTACTGTGCGGCAAGCATGTAATACCGTAGCATGATCTTTACCACCGCAATGCATACCAATAGTTGCAAGTGATGATTTGGTAAGTTGCTTAGCGAAGTACATAGCAATTTGTCTTGCCTGAACCACTTCGCGTTTACGGGTTTTAGATTTAAGCAGGTCTATTGGCATGTTAAAGTAATCGCATACCACTTTTTGGATATAATCAATAGAAACCTCTTTAGCAGTATTACGTACAAATTTATCAATCATCTGACGGGCTAACTCAATATTCAAAGTCTTCTTATTGAGTGACGCCTGTGCCAGTAAAGATATAAGCGCTCCTTCTAATTCACGCACATTGGAAGTAATACTATAAGCGATGTATTCCATTACATCTCTTGGAAGATCAATACCATCCGAATAAGCCTTTTTTTCTAAGATTGCTATCCTTGTTTCCAAGTCAGGAGCTTGAAGATCAGCAGCTAACCCCCATTTAAAACGAGAAAGCAGACGTTGTTCTATGCCTTGCAGATCCACAGGGGCTCTATCCGAAGTCATTACAATCTGCTTTTTATTCTGCTGAAGGTGATTAAACACGTGAAAGAAAACGTCTTGTGTTTTCTCTTTTCCTGAGAAAAAATGAACATCGTCAATGATAAGTACATCTATCATCTGATAGAAGTTTACAAAATCATTTGTATTGTTATTCTGAATAGCATCTATGAACTGATTGGTAAACCTTTCAGAAGGTACATACAATACGGTTTTAGCGGGGTACTTTTTCTTAATCTCAATACCTATGGCATGAGCCAAGTGCGTTTTCCCTAATCCAACACCACCATATATAAGGAGTGGATTAAAAGAGGTCTCTCCCGGCTTACTCGCTACTGCAAAAGCAGCAGAACGGGCAAGGCGATTACAATCCCCCTCCACAAAGTTTTCGAATGAATAATCCGGATTAAGGTTAGATTCTACCGTAACACGCTTTAAACCCGGTATAATGAAAGGGTTTCTAATACCTCCTTCTTTTATATCCAGGGGCATGTTTACCGAAGGATTTTTAACCTCCTTCTTATTGGTTGCCGGAATACGCACCGAATACGGCTTTACACCATATATATTCTCCATTACAATGCTATACTCCAAGCGTCCTTCCGCACCTAACTCTTTGCGAATAACCTTTTTAAGTAATGCTACATAATGTTCTTCTAACCATTCATAAAAAAACTGGCTGGGAACCTGAATGGTGAGAATATTAGTTTGTAATCGGATTGGTTTTATCGGCTCGAACCATGTTTTGAAGCTTTGAACATTTACATTGTCTTTAATTATTTCAAGACACTTTTCCCAAACTTTTTCAAACTCTTTTTTCATCTACCTGCTTAAATATTTTTGTGTGAGAACTGTATTTTTACTACCGGAATTTTTTATTTGCTGACAACGCACCAAAAGTAGAAAAGTATTTCAATAAACAGCATCGCAACAAAAAAATTTTCTAAAATATTTTTAGAATAAAAGTATTGTCGGTTGAAATAAATTACTATCACTATGAAAAAAGTGTCTGTTTTTCATTTTCCCTATGAAAAAATCACTTTCCTCGAGTTCATTTTACAAAATTATTTTTGGAATTCAAAAAACAGTATAGGCAAATAATTTGAAATAAATAACTTTGAGGAACAAAAAAAATAAAAAATGTTTTCATCAGAAACCAAAATACGAGTTCGTTACGGAGAAACAGATCGAATGGGGTACGCATATTACGGCAATTATGCCGAATACTTTGAAGTGGCACGTGTAGAAGCATTGCGAGGATTAGGGATTAGTTACAAAAGCCTGGAAGACGGCGGAATAATGCTCCCTGTTTATGAATTTAGTGTTAAGTACTTCAAACCAGCCTATTACGACGATTTAATTACTATTAAATGTCATATTAAAGAAATACCTAAACAAGCGAGAATCAAATTTCATTATGAATCCTTTAATGAAACAGGCATGCATTTAAATGAAGGAGAAACAACCCTTGTCTTTATCAACAAGAATAACAACAAGCCCACAACAGCACCTGTTGATTTTATTGATAAAATAAAGAAGTACTTTAATACGTAATCAGACTACTGCTTTATCTTTAAAAGAACCTATAATCTCACGAACAGACCTCCCTTCTTTAAGGCTATTTATAAATGCTGAGCCTATTATTGCTCCATTAGCATATTGAGTTGCTTTTGTAAAACTATTCTTGTCAGAAATGCCAAACCCTATCATAAGGGGATTTTTTAGCTGCATGGATTTTATACGTTTAAAATATTTTTCCTTCTCCTCATCTACTCCATACTTTGTACCGGTTGTACTAGCAGAAGAAACCATGTAGATAAATCCATCTGAATTACTGTCAATCAATCGAATACGACTGTCAGAAGTTTGTGGAGTAATGAGAAAAATATTTTTAAGATCGTATTTATTAAAGAGGGTTTTATAATCCTTTAAATATTCATCCATAGGCAAATCAGGAATAATGCAGCCACTAATACCAACCTGAGCAGCTCTTAAACAAAACCTTTCCACGCCAAATTGTAAAATAGGATTTAAATAACCCATCAATAGAAATGCTATTTGAGGATTTTGTTTTATACAAGCTGCCTTTTCCAACTGCTCAAAAAGCAACTTAAGTGTCATACCATTTTTTAATGCCTCTTCACTAGATGCTTGTATAACAGGACCATCAGCCAAAGGATCAGAAAAAGGAATGCCTATTTCGATCATATCTACCCTATTACTTACTAATTCATTTAAGATTCTACCTGTATCATCAACCTTTGGAAATCCGGCTGTAAAATAGATCGAGAGAATATTATTCTTTTTTTCAGCAAATAATTTATTTATAGTATTCATGGTTTCATGTGTTTAATATACGTTGCTAGATCTTTATCCCCCCTACCCGATAAATTCACAATTACTGTTTCGGTA
>CAZCJN010000087.1:0-1490 GCA_964498865.1 uncultured Bacteroidia bacterium | reverse complement strand
GTTTGCATCAACATGGTTTTACTCCCGTGAATAATACCTGGTTTACCTAGTACCATGGTAGCGGCGGAGTGTCCGCTATTGACTCCCAAGCCCGCTGCTTCTACAGCAATAAGCTGAACGGCCTCATCGTCTAAAAAATGATAGAAGGCTCCTGCTGCGTTACTCCCTCCCCCTACGCAGGCAATTACATAATCCGGTCTTTTACCAAGCTGCTCTTTCATTTCTTTAGAAATGATGCTTTGAAACCTAGCTACCATGTCCGGATATGGATGAGGTCCAACCACCGAACCTATTATATAATGTGTATCGACAGGATTGTTGATCCAGTCCCTAATAGCTTCATTGGTTGCGTCTTTAAGAGTTTTACTGCCACTCTTTGCCGGTATGACTATAGCACCCAACATTTTCATACGGGCTACATTGGGCGCTTGTCTTTCAATATCTACCTCACCCATGTATACGATGCATTCCATACCCATAAGAGCGCATACGGTAGCTGTTGCCACACCATGCTGACCAGCTCCTGTTTCGGCTATAATCCTGGTTTTATTAAGGTGACGAGCAATTAATATCTGCCCTATGGTATTATTGATCTTATGCGCACCCGTATGCAATATATCCTCTCTTTTAAGATAGATGGTTGTTTTATATTTTTCAGATAATCGTTTTGCATGATATAAAGGCGTGGGCCTACCTGCATAGTTATGAAGCAACGAAGTAAACTCCCTTTGAAAATCTCCCGAATTAATGATCCTCAAATAATTCTCTTGTAACTCTTCTACATTAGGCACAAGCATTTCGGGGATGTATGCACCTCCAAAATCGCCATAGAATCCTTGTTCATCTACCTGATACTTCATCTATTAGTTGTTTTAACTTATTAATATTTTTTACTGCCGGTTTGTCTTCAAGCTTAGAATTAACATCAAAACCATAAAGCATGGGGTGAAATCCCCTACTCGTCAATACACTATTTAAATCAATTCCACCACTCAAAAAAAAGGGAATAGATAAGCTGTAGTTTCTAATAATGTTTTTATCGAACTGCATTCCGCTACCGCCAAACAAAGTGGTTTTAGTATCGAACAAAAAGTAATCACAGGAATTTTTATAATTATCAAGAATAGAAAAATCAAATTGTTCGTCTATTCCAAAGGCTTTAATAACTTTTATTTTCTCTCTTATTTCCTTACAATAATCAACCGACTCATTGCCATGCAACTGAACAATATCCAAACTATATTTATTTACTTTCTCAAAAACCCGTGCTGGTAAATCATTGACAAATACGCCCGTTTTATTGATAGATTCAGGAAGAACAGGAAGTACAAAATCTTCTCCTACATACCGTTTAGACTGCGGATAAAAGATAAAACCCATAAAATCAGGTAACAATGACGCTGCTTCCCTAATATTATCCGGATATTTCATTCCACAAACTTTTACCTTCATTTTAACTCTTTTATTGAATTGATTAGTCTTGCACAGGC
>CAZCJN010000086.1:0-9871 GCA_964498865.1 uncultured Bacteroidia bacterium | reverse complement strand
AGCCTCGATAAAATATCGAAAGAAAAACAGGTGGTCGTTTATTGCCGTTCCGGAAACAGATCGGGCTCCATTGTCAATGCCTTAGAGAAAATGGGGTTTTCAAATGTATATAACCTTAAAGGAGGAATTTCAGCTTGGACAGACGAAGTGGATAATACCTTAACCAAATACTAATCCCCGAGAATTTATTATGAAAGAACTTTTCCAGCATATTATTCATTTAGATTTTGAATGGCTTTTTCAACAATATGATACAACAGTATATGTAATTTTATTTTTAGTAATCTTTATTGAAACAGGAGTGGTTGCTTTTCCTTTTCTTCCGGGAGACTCATTACTTTTTACTGCAGGGTTGTTTGCACGATTAGGATATATGAACATATCTTTTTTAGTTCTTCTGCTCTTTATAGCTGCTGTAGTTGGCGACAATTGCAACTACTGGATTGGCAGAACGCTTGGCTTAAAAGTGGCACATATTAAATTCAGAGGAAAAAATATTGTAAAACAGGAATATCTGGATAAAACCCATTCTTTTTATGAGAAGTATGGAACCAAAACCATCATTATGGCAAGGTATGTTCCTATTGTGAGAACATTTGCTCCCTTTGTAGCAGGCCTCGGAAAAATGGATTATAAAAAATTCTTTACGTTTGATCTGCTTGGCGGGGGATTATGGATATCATCACTATGCTTTGCAGGATATTTTTTAGGTGAGATTACCTGGATCAGAAAAAACATTGAGCTCGTGGCACTGGGCATTATTTTCATTTCCATTATGCCAATTATTATTGAGTTTATAAAGCATAAAAAATCTATTGTTGCTAAAAATTAAATGCGCACATACGGACTTATAGGGTTTCCTCTCTCTCACTCTTTTTCGCAAAAATATTTTTCTGATAAGTTTAAAAGAGAAAACATAACTGACTGCGAATTCAAGAATTTCTCCCTCGAGAGCATTGATCAACTTTCACAGCTTTTAGAACAAACCCCTACTCTATGCGGCCTCAGTGTTACCATACCTCACAAAAAATCGGTCATGCGCCTGTTGAACGACATGGATTCAACAGCTAAAAAAATAGGAGCGGTTAATTGCATACGCATCCAAAATAAAAAACTTACAGGTTACAATACGGATGTGCATGGGTTTGAACAGTCATTAAAACCATTGCTAAATAAACATCATAAACAGGCACTTATACTCGGTACCGGTGGCGCATCAAATGCAATTGCTTTTTGTTTAAACAACCTGAATATACCTTACCGATTTGTAAGCAGGAAAAATGCATCTTCACTACCATACTCTTCCCTCTCTAAAAAAATAATTACCGAATCTAACCTTATCGTTAATACAACTCCACTCGGAACTTTTCCCAATATCAATGATTGCCCTGCTATTCCTTACCAATATCTCACACCGCAACATTTGCTTTACGATCTAACCTACAATCCTGAAGAAACATTATTTCTAAAAAAAGGAAAAGAAAAAGGAACAGCAATAAAAAATGGATATGAAATGCTATGCCTTCAAGCAGAAAAAGCCTGGGATATCTGGAATAACGGAAATACATAGAATCTGAATTTATAGAATAAAGAAGGTTGCGAACAAAAACAAACAGAACTCAAAACCTACCTACCTGCAGGCAGCAGAGGTTTCATTTTTTCAAACAGAAAAAAAATCATATTTACAGATGAAACCAAAGCTGATCTTTTCTTTATTAGCCTGCCTGCTGGGAATTATGCTTTGTTTCTCTTCTATAGATATTCAGATAATAAAAATATGTTCTTATTTATTGAATAGGGATTTCAATGAGCAATTCAGTATCTACGGGCTACAACATGTTGGATTGCAACTCATCGTAATGGGCAATTTATTTATTGTTTTTAACTTCCATCCCAATAGCCGCCTGTTATTCAGGTTAAGTATAAGTTCTCTCATTACAATATTTTTTATTGGTGTATTTAAGCATTCTGTAAATATCCCTATGACAGATGATTATTGGACCATTATAAAATTCTCTAATCAATATTTCCCTGCCTCTGCTTCTGATAAACTAAAAATGCTTTTTTCTTTCTATAGCGAATCGCGTATGGTAATTATACGAATCTTGCTTATTGTAATACATTTTATTACAGGAACTATTAACATTAAATATCTGATCCTATTTGCTAACTTGAGCTTAATGGGAATTTTATTCATTTGCCATCAATTCATTGCGGATAATAAAGTAAAAGCAGCAGTTACATTCATCAACACATTACTGCTTTTCCAATTCAGTTATTACGATGCGATCGTATGGGCAACCAATGCTGTAAACTACCAACTCACTATCTTATTTGTACTGTTGACTCTTTACCTGCTCAATACAAAATATCAACTACTGGCAGTATGCACAGCATTAATGGCCGCCCTTACATTCGGAAATGGATTATTGATATTCCCTATAGTACTGCTATTTTATATTTTAAAAAAAGACTGGAAACATACAATTATATGGAGTATAACCATATTAATATTGACAATACTTTATTTCCAGGATTTTAATGAGCGTAGTTCTGATGTATCTATTCAACCCATGCATCACTACTTTATTTACAGCTGTTGCTTCTTGGGAAGTGCGTTTCAGTTCATGTACAATCTCCATCTTCCGTTTTTGGCAGGATTAACTGTATGGGTGTTATTTATATTTGTAACGATAAAAAAATATTATACAAAAAACTATGTAGTATATGGGCTACTGCTATTTACAATACTTTCCTCTCTTATTGCAGCCTACTTCAGAACAAGCATGGGGATAAGCGAGGCAATTTCAAATCGGTACGGCATATTTTCCATTCTTACAGTTTGCACCTGCATGATGATGTGTACAGAAATTACACTGCACGATTTTAAAAGAGCATTTTTAAACTATGCCATTACTCTTGCTATTACATACCAACTGCTAAGCAGTATTTTCTTTTTCCCCGAAGTTATTGTCCGAAAGGAAAAACTGCTCTCATTTATAACAGCTATTGAAAATAAGATGGAGTTTCATTCATCCGGATATGTTATTCCACCCGGCGCAGACAGCGTTGTAAAAATTGCAATGGAAAAAAAAATATATCATCCTTATTAGGATATCTGCTTTGTGATTGTATTTTTTCAAAAGGTATATAAACACATCAGCCACTGATGTTTAAATACCACAGTGGCTGACGTATTTACAATATTTATTTAATCTTCCATTCGGTCCATTACTTCGGAAGAACCATCTTCATCTTCATCTTTATCTTTATTCATCTTTTTATGTTTCTTCTTCCATTCCTCTTTTTTTTCAGCCTTCCATTTAGTCCACTTTTCATATTGTTCAGGGGTTAAAACACCTTTTAGCTCTGCATCTCTTTCTTGTTCAATAGCTTTACGTTTAGCAGCCATATCCTTTTTATTCCCGCCGGCTTTTACTTGTTCATGGAGAGCATCAATCTTTTTTGCTTTATCCAGATTGATACCAAAAACCTTTGGCTTTTGCTCTTCAGTAAGCATTAATTGCTTAGTCATTTTTTCAGTCATTCTTGTGGCACGCGTATTTGCATCAGGTCGATTTGCTTTACGTTCCATTTTAGACTTTTCACTTGCAGGGGCAGGTGATGTAGTTTGTGCCTGTAGTAACATGGTTGATGCAACAACAATGCTGATCATTAAAAACTTTTTCATTGTTTTTTGTTTTAGGTTAGTTTACAGTTAAATCAATTTTAGTACCAAAATATACAAATTCACTTCTTTCTAAATGTTTTACCTGAAGAACAAACTACAATTGGCAACATAATAGTTACTTTTGCAATTGTTAAAATATATTCAACTATGGATTTTAAATTGACCTCCGATTTTGTTCCTACCGGTGATCAGCCTGAAGCGATCAGGCAATTGGTAAAAGGTATTAATGACGGAGTTCGATTTCAAACCTTACTGGGTGTAACAGGCTCAGGAAAAACATTTACCGCAGCTAATATTATTAAACAAGTACAAAAGCCTACTTTAGTTCTCAGCCACAATAAAACATTAGCTGCGCAATTATTTGGAGAGTTCAGGCAATTTTTCCCAAAAAATTCAATAGAGTATTTTGTTTCCTATTATGATTATTACCAGCCGGAAGCATTTATACCCTCCACTAATACCTATATCGAGAAAGACCTAGCTATCAATGATGAAATTGAAAAGTTTCGTTTAAGCGCAACCTCTGCTCTCCTTTCCGGAAGAAGAGATGTAATTGTGGTTTCTTCAGTGAGTTGTATTTATGGTATAGGTAACCCTGCCGAGTTTCATAAAAATATTATTGCAATAAAGCAGGGTGAAAAAATAAGCAGAAATAAATTTCTGCACATGTTGGTCGCATCACTCTACTCTAGAACAGAGATAGAATTTAGTCGTGGAAATTTTCGAGTAAAGGGCGATACTGTCGATGTAAATTTAGCCTATGCTGATTACTCGGTTCGCGTACTGTTTTTTGGTGATGAAATTGAAGAGATAGCAACATTTGAATCATCTACCGGAAAAATGCTGGAACGTTTTGATTCATATATTATTTATCCTGCTAATATCTTTGTTACATCACCTGATACAATTAATAATGCCATTGCAAGCATCCAGCTTGATTTAGGAAAGCATGTGGAATACTATAACGAGATAGGAAAAAAAGAAGAAGCAAAACGCCTGTACGACAGAGTCACCCATGATGTTGAAATGATGAAGGAATTGGGATATTGTTCCGGCATAGAAAACTATTCACGTTATTTCGATGGGAGAAAACCCGGCACAAGGCCCTTCTGTTTATTAGATTATTTCCCAAAAGATTATTTAATGGTAATTGATGAAAGCCATGCTACACTTCCTCAAATACATGCCATGTACGGCGGTGATCGCTCCCGTAAAGAAGTGCTGGTAGAATATGGGTTTCGCTTACCTGCAGCCATGGATAATCGCCCTCTCAAATTCGAAGAGTTTGAAAAACTTTTAAATCAGGTCATATTTGTTAGTGCCACTCCTTCTGAATTTGAATTAAAATTATCAGAAGGCATAGTAGTTGAACAATTAATACGCCCTACAGGACTGCTTGACCCTGTAATTGAAGTAAGGCCTACCCAACATCAAATAGATGATCTGTTGGAAGAAGTACGGATAGTAACACAACGCGATGAACGGATATTGATTACTACCCTTACAAAGCGTATGGCGGAGGAGTTAGCCAAATTCCTAGCTAATGCCGGTGTAAGATGCCGTTACATACATTCTGATATTGATACTATGGAACGTGTAGAAATCCTCCGCGATCTAAGGTTAGGTTTATTTGATGTATTGGTCGGCATTAACCTTTTAAGGGAAGGATTGGATTTACCGGAAGTTTCCTTAGTTGCTATTCTAGATGCAGATAAAGAAGGTTTTCTACGTTCGGAACGTTCGCTGGTACAAGTAGTGGGCAGAGCAGCGCGTAATGTAAATGGAAAAGTGATTATGTATGCTGACAAGATAACTGACTCTATGCGAAAAACCATGGATGAAACAACACGTAGAAGAAAAAAACAAATTGAATATAACTACAAGCATAATATTACCCCTCAATCTATTATTAAAGCAAAAAATACACCATCTCCCTTAAGCCAGGGTGCAAGTACAGGAAATCCCTATGTTTATGTAGAACAAGAAACATTGGACTATGCTGCTGACCCCGTTACTCAATACATGACACAAGAACAGGTAGAAAAATCTATACAAAAGCTTAGAAAAGAAATCACTGCCGCCGCTAAAGACATGAATTTTGCAGAAGCTATTCGACTAAGAGATGAACTATTTTCGTTAGAAAAAAAGTTGAAAAAATAATACATCCCTATAAATTATTTGTTGTATATCATAAAGATATTAAGGTATTTTTTTTCGTATGCAAATAAAATCATGTAACTTTGTATCATAATAAGATGAAAAAGGCAATATCTATATCATTATGTTTGATTTTTTTAGTAAGTGTAATGGGAATGACCTTAAATGCTCATTATTGCGGCTCTAATTTAAAATCTGTAAGTTTAGTGAAGCAAGGTTGTTGCTGTGGCGATGAGCAGGAAAATGATTGCTGCAAAAATGAAGTTACCTATATTAAAATCAAAGATGATTTTTCGGTTTCTACCCAAATTAAATTCCACAAACAAGTTGTTTATCTTACAATAATCGACCAAACAAGTATTGATCCGCCCAAAGCCGACAGTAATACATTTGATACACCTTATTACAGTATTAAACATAGCCAAGACCGAAAGATTCTCTTCTGCTCCCTTCTAATTTAGTTTTCCTCTTTCTTACATTATTTATCACAATTTTTATAAAGCGAATTCGTGCGCTTTTTATATCTATGCACTAAATTTCTTGTACATGTATTTTTTAAGACTAATTATATTATTACTGATTCTACATATTCCATTTTATTCATTTGGCCAGAACGAATTAACAGGAAAAGTTATTGAAATAGCAGAAAACGGGGCCGCATTGCCCATGGCAAGTATTAGATGGAATAACACCAACTTATCGACCATGTCAGATGAAAATGGGAATTTCATTATTGCTCTGCCCGATTCTTTGCCAGCCAAATTAATCGTGAGCATGATCGGCTATTTGAACGATACTATTCTTTTCGAGTCATTTTCTAAAATGCACATACAAGTATCATTAGAAGCAAATGCAAGCCTCTTAAATGAAATAAAAATTATTCGTAAGAAACATTCTATTGGTAACTTAACCACTACCACTCTCAATACAGAATTACTTTCAAGCAAAGAATTAGTAAGCGCTGCCTGTTGCAACATTTCTGAAAGCTTTGAACGTAATGCATCAGTAGATGTAAATTTTACTGACGCTGTTTCCGGAACAAAACAAATCCAAATGCTAGGACTGGATGGTATCTATACACAAATCCTTTATGAGAACCTTCCATTTGTGCAAGGACTCTCTGCTTCACATGGGTTAACGTACATTCCAGGGCCCTGGGTAGAATCCATCTATGTTACAAAAGGAACAGGATCGGTAGTAAATGGAGCCGAATCAATTACAGGGCAAATCCAAATTGAAATGCTGGAGCCACAAAAGGCAGATCGCTTTTTCGCAAACGGATATGTTAACAGCGAAAGCAGGTTAGAATTGAATACGCATTATGCGAAAAAAATCACCGATAACTTCAGCACACTATTATTTGCCCATGCAAGTAATAACAGTATATATCCCAACCCATATATAGATAGAAATAAAGATGGATTTATGGATATGCCTATGGTAGAATTGTATAATGTATTCAACAGATGGCATTATCAAATCAAAAACAAATTAGAGGGGCAGTTTGGCATTCGTTTTTTTGCAGAGAATAAAACGGGAGGGCAAATAATGCCTGAAAACACAAATGATACTTCTTGGGATTACTACAAAATAGGTATTAATACTAAACAGTTTGAAACTTTTACTAAAAATGGTTTTCTTTTTGAAGGCAAACCCTGGAAGAGCATAGCATTAATGACAACAGAGCGATATCATGAACAGATTTCATATTTTGGGAATAAGCACTATAAGGGGGTTCAAAAGAGTTTATTTGTTAATACTATATCGCAAGGAATTATAGGCAACACCTTTCATAAAATAAAATATGGGCTAAGCCTGAAGGCTGATGAATTTAATGAACGTTTTAACCTTAATACCGAGGTTACTTCAGATTCTATTTTTAATTCCACCAACTTATTAACCGGAGGTTATACCGAATACACTTATAACAATGACTCCAACATATCTTTCGTTGCAGGAATTAGGGAGGATTATGACAAAAAAATAGGTTGGATGACAAGCCCAAGACTACATATTAAATTTCTTCCGACCAAAGAAAGTGTATTACGTTTGTCTGGCGGAAGAGGATTTAGAACACCCCGTATCTTTATTGAAAATGCACCTCTTTTTGCCAGCTCCAGAGATATTGTCATTCAAGAAGGTTTATTACCTGAAATAGCCTGGAACTATGGAGCCTCATTCACCTATTGTTGGAAAAAAGCGCCTATCCTAGGAAAAGACATTTCCTTTAATATTGATTATTTTATCACTGAATTCACTAATCAAATTGTTGTGAACCTAGAAGATCCAAGAAAAATAGAATTTGGTAATCTTCAAGGACTATCCTACTCCAATGCATTACAAACCGATATTAATTTTTCTCCATTTGAACATATTGAAGTTAAACTTGCCTATAAATATTATGAAGTAAAATCAACTTATTCCGGAAAATTACTTGATAAGCCATTAGTTCCTAAGAACAGAGCACTTATTAATATTGATTACCTATCTCGATCTGAAAAATGGAGAGTTAATTTTAATGCTAAATGGTTTGGCAAAAGCAGACTACCCAACACTAATGGCAATCCCGTTGAATTTAAACTACCCACCCAATCCTCTCCTTACTTCACATTCATGGCTCAAGTGACAAAACGATTCAGGTTATTTGAATTTTATATTGGTGGAGAAAACTTGCTTAATTATAAAATTCCTAACCCTATTATTGATGCTGCCAATCCATTTGGAACAAACTTTGATGCATCCTTGATATGGGGACCAATATCAGGAAGAATGATATATACCGGTTTTCGATATAAAATAATATGAACACAATTAAATAAAACAATGAAAAAACATAATCAAACACTATTGGCAGTAACTATCTTATTAATTACGATTAATTCATTTACTGTTTTTGCGACAAATAAAACAGATACGGTCACTATCAAAACTTCTGCTCGTTGCGACGATTGCAAAGAGCGTATTGAAAGCAGGTTAAACTTCACCAAAGGCATTAAAAGCGCAAAATTAAACATGGATACTAAATCAGTAATTGTAATTTACGATTCTGAAAAAACGAATATAGAAGCGATAAAAACTGCCATTACAAAAGCCGGGTATGATGCAGATGAAATGCCTGCTGATATAAAAGCCTATAACAGACTACCTAAATGCTGTCAAAAAGATGCATCCCCTCATTAACTATCTACCTTAATCATTTGCAATGGCAAGTTACTTTACGTATATTTGTACATAGGAACATGTAAACTCAATAATTATGAAAAAAATTCTACTTCTAGCTTCAATAATAACCTTCTCTAACTTAATGGCGCAATCTACAGCCACTAATTTTACTGCTAATGACTGTGCAGGAACAAGTCATACTTTATTTGATGAATTGGATGCCGGAAAAGTGATTGTTATAAGCTTTGTAATGCCTTGTGCTTCATGCATTGGGCCAACTAAAACAGCTTATACAGAAGTTCAAAGCTTTTCTTCGAGCCATCCCGGAAGAGTGCTTTTGTATATCGCAGACGATTATGCTAATACTTCTTGTTCTACTTTAGATTCTTGGGTAAACACCAATGCTATGCCTAATTCTACCCGCTTTTCCAGCACCAGTGTTAAAATGACCGATTACGGAGCTGCCGGAATGCCGAAGGTAGTTGTACTGGGAGGTACCAATCATACCGTTTTTTATAATGCAAATAATACAGTTAGCGGACAAGCTATTAATACGGCTATAACATTAGCGCTCGGTTCTACTTCAGGTATTATTGAGAATAGCAATGCCATAGCGTATAGTAAAGTATTCCCTAACCCTTCAAAGAATAATACTAATATTTCATTCTACTTAAAATCAACTTCTGAGATTCAAGTAGATATATACAATGCGGTTGGAATGCATGTGAAAACTATTTTCTCCGGAAAAGAAACAGCAGGGGTTCATAATTACGATGCCGATTGTTCCGACCTAAATAATGGATTGTATTTTGTAAAAATAAATTCGGGAAACGAGCGGAAAACTATGATGCTTTCCGTAGC
>CAZCJN010000085.1:0-10139 GCA_964498865.1 uncultured Bacteroidia bacterium | reverse complement strand
ACCAGTTTATCTTTCAGTGAATTTATATCAACCGTATTTGTTTTTACTTCAAAAACAGCTAAGATTTTATTAGGTGTATGAAAAGAAGAAATACTTTCAAGCTCTTTTTCTTTAATTTCATAAACATTTTTGGTTGTATTTATAAGTTTTAAGTCTGTTGTAAAAATTTCTCTTACAACATAATTTGATTGCAACAGGTCGTTTACAACCTTAGGCCCTTCTGCAACAAAAAGCTTCAACTCATCTCTATACTTCTTCTGTTGTAAAGAACGTATGTATTTAATCTGGTTTTTCGATATCATTTTATATAACCCCTAATTAGTAAATTCGCTACATAGTAAAACATAGGTACGGTAAAAGTAATGAAGAATAAGTTTTCACATAATTATAATATTGCATTAATTGTCATTGTATTTTTCTTTGCATCGTGCAGCACAGTAAAAAATTTACCCGAAGGTGAGACCTTACTAAATAAAAATGTAGTCATTAATAAGTACGGAAAAGTTGAAAAAGGTGAAATAGAGCCTTATATAAAACAAAGACCTAATAGAAAAGTTCTTCTTTGGAAAGTACATTTATATATATACAATAGTGTCAATTCAGAAAGACTTGAAAAAGTCAAACAAAAGCGATCAAAAAAAAGAGAAGCCTACAATAAAAAGAAAATTGAAGAGTATGAGGGAATTAATGAAAGGAGGGTTGCTCTTGGAAAGAAGCCGCTGATACCTCCTTTAAAAAAGAAAGATCCATTTATACTTAGGGAATGGTGGAAAGGAAATGGAGAACCTCCGGTTATTTATGACACTACAGCATCTAATAAATCAACAAGGCAGATAAAAAACTTCTTAAACAATAAAGGATATTTTAATAGCATCGTTAAAGATTCTTCAAATACAAAAAACAAAAAAACAAAATCATTTTATATAATAAATGAAGGTAAAGGGTATACGATCAGAAATATAACTTATGAGATCAAAGATGAAAGAATAAAAAACATTCTCAATTCTGCTTTATCGGAGTCCTTAATAAAAAGTAAGGAAAATTATGATGTAGATGTTTTGCAAAGTGAACGCGATCGAATCACTGCTATTTTAAGAAATATTGGGTATTATAATTTCTCTAAAGAATATATTTACTTTGAAGCTGATAGCTCGATAGGAAATTATCAAATAGATATTTCTGTCGGAATTAAAAATGTATCAACGAAGGATATATCTAATAATGACTCATTAATAGAAACCCCTCATATTCAATACTACATAAGTAACGTCTATATTTATTCCGATTACGATCCCCAGTTTAAGTCTAATAGAAAAGATACATTACATATAAACGACTGCTACATCATAAACAATAATGATTTAAAATTCAAACCAAGGTTAATTTTAGATGCGGTATTTATTTCAAAAGGAGAACTTTTTCAACAACAACATGCTGATCAAACATACAGGAGATTATCGGAACTAAAATATTTTAAGAGTATTCAAATACAATTTACTGTAAGTGATCAAAACCAGCTTGAATGTTATATTTATCTTTCTACTACTCCCAAGCAGTCCATATCTGTCGAAACAGAAGGAATAAATACCTCAGGAACACTAGGCGTAGCAGGAAATCTAGTTTATAAGAATAAAAATGTTTTAAAAGGAGGAGAACTTTTTGAATATAAAATAAAAGGTGCGTTAGAGGTGCAGAAAACAAGGTCAGATAACGAAAACCTGCTCAACCCTACTCTTCCATTCAACACACTCGAACTCGGTAGTGAGGCTACGCTTATTATACCACGTTTTTTATTACCCTTTAATATTAAAGGAAGGAAAAGTAATAATGCAAAAACAAGTTTTTCAGGGAATTATAATTTTCAACGCAGACCCGATTTCGGCAGGTCATTAGGAAACTTAGCTTTTGGATATTTCTGGAGAGAAACAGTAACCAAACAACACCTTATCAACCCTATAGAATTCAATCTTATTAATATTTATGGTGAATCGAAAGAATTATTACAAACTATTAAAAACAGCAACGACCCATTTTTGGAATATAGCTACTCTGATCACTTTACTTTAGGAACACGTTATTCATTTATATTCAATAATCAGGATATAAATAAACAAAAAAACTTTTCATTCTTACGTATCGGTATGGAAGGTGCAGGAAATGCGATGCGGGGAGTATGTAATCTTCTTGACCAATACACTGATTTTTCATTACAATATAAGGACGGTAGCTACTTGATAGACAGCATACCCTTCTCACAATTTCTACGCTTTGATATAGACTATCGCCATTATACAGTGACTAATGAAACTGATCGCCTTGTCTATCGCCTGGCATTTGGTATAGGAAAACCTTTACACAATTTACGTGCACTACCGTTAGAGAAAAGTTTTTTTGCAGGTGGCCCCAACAGCATACGAGCATGGCAAGCCCGAACACTTGGACCCGGCGGGTATAATGACTCCACCGATACTAATGCAGCGGATAAAATAGGTGATTCTAAATTTGAAGCAAACCTAGAATACAGATTCAACATCATACGCGCTATTAATGCTGCATTATTTATAGATGCAGGTAATATCTGGTTAAGAAAAGAAGTTGATATTTACCCTAATGGAAAATTCAGAGGAGATAAATTTATCGGTCAGATTGCCATAGGTGCAGGAATGGGAATACGAGTAGATTTTAGTTTCTTCATTATTCGTGTAGATGGTGCATTTAAATTAAAAGATCCATCTCTTCCGGAGTATGATAGGTGGACATTCGGAAAACAACCCCTCAATGATATTGTGTTGAATGTAGGAATTGGATATCCTTTCTAAATCACTTGAGCAATTCTGCAATAATGGCATCGGTAGAAATATTCTCTGCTTCTGCTTTATAGTTACGAACTATTCTATGACGGAGAATTGCCTTTGCAACTGCCCGAACGTCTTCTATATCAGGAGAATATTTACCATGTATAACAGCATGTGTTTTAGCACCTAATACAAGATATTGAGATGCCCTTGGCCCTGCCCCCCATGAAACATACTGCTTTACAATTTGAGGAGAGGACGAATTCTCGGGCCGGGTATTAGTAGCTAACGTTACTGCATATTTTAAGACATTATCTGCTACCGGAACTCGTTTTATTAGATCCTGAAAGAAAGTAATTTCTTCTGCATTCAATACTACTTTAGGTATTTCATTATAATCTGAAGTAGTATTTTTCACCACTTGTATTTCTTCTTCTAAAGACGGATAGGTTAACCAAACATTAAACATAAATCTGTCCAATTGAGCTTCGGGTAAAGGGTAAGTTCCTTCCTGTTCTATGGGATTCTGAGTTGCTAAAACAAAAAAAGGTTTTGCAAGTTCATATTTGTTTCCGGCAGCGGTAACCGAACGTTCTTGCATAGCCTCAAGAAGTGCTGCTTGTGTTTTAGGAGGTGTACGATTTATTTCATCTGCCAAAACTATATTGGCAAATAAAGGTCCCTTTACAAATTTAAATTGGCGGGACTCATCTAATATTTCTGTACCAATAATATCAGAAGGCATTAAATCGGGAGTAAACTGAATACGACTGTAATGTAAGCCAAGAGTTGCAGAGATTGTATTAACTAAAAGCGTTTTAGCAAGGCCGGGCACACCTACCAAAAGGCAATGTCCTTTGCTGAAAATACAGATCAGTACATCTTCTACCACTTCATGCTGACCAACAATTACTTTTCCTATTTCGGTTGTTAACGCTTTATATTTTACACCCAAAGCATTTACAGCTTCAGCATCATTTTTAAAATTCATCATAAAGAAAATTAGTTAATCCAACGGTTATCAAACTTACAACTTTTATATTCATCAGAAAGGCGAACATAAGTAGTCATAATTTTTTTCTTTATCCATTCTTTAATAATTTTTTCTTTCTTATTCGCCAGTGTTTCTTCTTGTATTCTTTGATAATCCTCTTTAAGGTTAGCTCTATGGGGTTCTGTTCTGCTCTTTACAAACAACATATGATAAGCTTGCTTAGCATCTTTTGTTTGAGTAATCATAGGTAAAGAGAGTTCACCCGTTTTTAATTTATCAATAGTGAATACAAGAGAAGGATCAATCTGGCTTAGCTGACTTGCTTCAAACTTAGTCATACCTGTATACGGATTTGATATCAAGCCACCTGTGTGTTTTGAATCTTCATCATCAGAGTAACGTGATGCTGCTTCTGAAAGAGAGATAGAATCTTTAGCTACTAAATTAGAAATGCTGTCAAGAAAGTTTTTTGCGTTCAGCATGTCTTCCGGAGCAGGTTGCGGAGAAATTAAGATATGTCTTACATCCATCTCCTCTCCTCTTCTGGATTCTACATACAAGATGTGAAAGCCATAATCTGTTTCAAATACATCCGAAACTTCTTTTTCGCCAATCCTAAATGCAACAGCATCGAACTCAGGCATAAAAGTTCCACGTTGTATATTCTTGTACAAGCCTCCTTGTGGGGCTGAACCCGGATCTTCGGAATATAAAATGGCAGCTGTTGCAAAATCTTTTTTCTTAGATATAATCTCCTGGCGAACAGATTCTAATTTATCCTTAGCGTATTTTTTTAGCTCTGTATTGAGTTTAGGTTTTTTAACAATATGGCCTATCTCTATTTCAGCACTGATGAGTGGTATACTATCTTTAGGAATGGATTCAAAATAATCTTTTACTTCCGATGGCGAAACAGTAATCCCATCCGTAATCTTTGCTTGCATTTTTTGAACCTGAAGCATCTCTTTTAATTCCACCTTAAACTCTTCTTTAAACTTTTCGGTAGTTTTTCCATAAAATTCTTCAAATGCTTTCACCGATCCAAATTGATTGATATAGTATCTTAATCGTCTTTCCAATTCCTCCTCTACTTGTTCGTCCGTTACTTCTACACTATCTTTAATTGCCTGGGCAAGTAATAGTTTCTGGTAGAGAATATCTTCCAATGATTTGCAAAAATCAAATTGTGTAGAATCAAGCCTGGCTTGGGCCTTTTTAGTCTCCACTTCACTTTTAAGAATGGGGCTACCACCTACTACTGCTACTACCCCATCAATTAAAGTAGCTTGAGCATACACACTATTGGCAGCAAGTGATAAAGCAACAATGGAGAAAGTGAACAGGAGACGTTTTATTAAAATTTTCATTTTTTATAATTTAACTATTAATATACTTCGAATAATTTATTCTTGATGCCTTCGTTATATAAATCTTCTCTCATTGATTTTATCATAACCAACTTACGTTTGTTAATAAGGATACTTTTAATATTTTCTTTCTCAAACGAAAGAGGTGACAAACTATTTTTTATCATAAATCCTTTAATATTCACAAAGTATAAGTGAGTACTGTCTTGCGTTTCTATAAATCGGTTATTTTGCAAAAAAGCTTCCTTATCATACATCTTGATAGGTATCTCTTTAAGCACATCATCGAACAGGAGCCAATTATTATCATCTAAGTAAAAATTATCGGCATATTGATGGCAGTAATTAGCCATCGAGTCAGTATATTGAGTTTCATTTGATTTATACCAGCCGCTAATCTTTTCTACTTTAGGGGCATCTTTCCTGACTTTGATATAGTTTACTTTAATAATATTATCCTTTAGCTCAAAATTACTTTTATTGTCGTCATAATATTTTTGAATTTCTTCATCGTTCACTACTGTATCTAATTTCTGTTTTATTAACTCACTTTCATATTCATAAGTAATTAACGATTTACGATAATCTTCAATCATTTTATTAAATTTAGCTTCCTGATCAGTTAAATTCTTTTCTGCCTGCTGAAGCAATAAAGTTTCTCGTATCCAATTATCTATGTATTTTTTAACTACTTGCTCACTATCTTGTTGAGTAAAAGCAATATTTTTTAAATCAGATGGGTATAAATAACTAGCACCTACACGTGCTATAGGTTTCTCTTCTTGCTCTTTTGTTTTAAAATAGTCGCATGAAGAAATAAAAAACAATAAAATCAAATGTAAAACGAAGAAGCAATCTTTTTTGAGATTGCTTCTTCGTACAGACTTAAATAAAGACAACATCATTATTGAATAGCGTCAAGAACTTTTCTATCAACAGAAACAGGATATTTATTTTTTAAAGAATCTATCCACTCTTTTTCTAACCATGTCTGATACTCACTGGTAATCAGTCCACGTGCTTCAACATAGGTTTTGGGAGTTGGTTTCACCACTTTTTTAATATTAGCAAAAACTACTTTATTTCTTATAGTTTGATTAGCAGTTAAGCCGGGGTTCCATCCTGATGCATCCAGCATTGAATTATCACCTTTTTGGAAAAGGGTTTTCCCATCAATAGCAACAGCAATCATTGTATCCTTATTTAAAGCAGCTACTATTTCCCTATCTGTCTTTTTTGCCTGCAACATTTTTCTAACTTTCTCAGCTGTTTTATCGTCTTTACAAGTATAAATAGATGCCTCTAACCGATCATCCCACATAAAGTGCTCTTTATTCTTTTCATAATATTCTTTTGAACCGGTAGTATCCTTAATTGCTTTTGACCAAACTTTTTGATCCGTAAGATTAAATAACAAAATACCGTCTCTGTACTCATTCATTAAGGCTTTAAACTCCGGATACTCAATTTCTAAACGATCTTCTTTAGTTTGCATTAATACATCGTCTACAAATGGTTTATAAAGAGCATCAACAATCTTACGAGGAGTTAATCTTCCGGCATCTCTATAATTGGTTTCAATATATTTAGCAAAATCCTGTTGGGTATACGTTTTATTTAATATAGTAAACATGGGTTTAGTAAGTGCTTTTGCTCGCTCTGCTTTCCATGTATCTTTTACTAAATCTGAATCGACCACCGCATAGAAGTCAGCAATATTTTTAGGGCTAACTTCTTTAAACTTGTATTGGCTTTTTAATTTTTTAATCATTATCTCTTTTGCAACAGCACTACGAGGGTCATTCTGAACACCGGTCTTTAAACCTACTTTGAGAGAATCAAAGGGAGGTAACTCTCTTGTGGCAATTTTTTTAATGAGATGCCATCCAAAGCGGGTTTGAACAGGCGATGAAACTTCACCATCTGCATTTAATTTCAATACTCCTTCTTTAAACTCTGCTGGAAAATTAGAGCTTAGAGCCATCCATCCAAGGTCGCCTCCATTTACAGCAGATTCTTTATGCTCCGAATATTTTTTTGTAATCTCTTCATAGTTAGCTCCATTTTTAACAAGACCATACAGAGAATCAATTCTGAATTTTATTTTTAAAGAATCATCATGGGTCATTCCTCTTTTAGAAATCAGCATTAAATGCGCAACGTGAAACTCTTTATGAGCACGTTTATCCGTTACTTTCATTAAATGATAACCCATAGTGCTGTGTATGGGGCCTGTTAACTCCCCCGTTTTTGCCTTGTATGCTGCGCTTTCATATTCATAAGGATAAAACGCAGACAAGCTAGACATATAACCTAAATCGCCTCCATTTTCTTTCGATCCATGATCAGATACAACCTTAGCAACAGATTCAAAATCTCTGTTTTTAAGTTTCATCATAGTATTGATAGAATTAATTTTATTGTTTGCTATAAGGCTATCGTAAGAGGTTCTAACTTTTAAATTCTTTAGTTTCTCTAAAACCATTGCTTCATATTTCTTTGCGCCGGCCGGATTAGGCTTTCCTTTTAAAAAATCTCTGATAAGAGTGATTCGGGTGTAGGCTTCAACTGTATCCTTATCTGATCCGATTTCTGCCAGTATATGACTTGTTTTAATATCCCATTTCATACGATCATAAGCTTCCACCACCAAGCTATCAATAGCATTTTTTTCTATAAGATAGGGTTGAGATAAAGTTCTTCTATAACCGGATAACTCATCTCTAAATGCTTTGGTAGTATCTATTCCCAAATCCTTCGCCTCTTTTACTTTTAATCTGAAAATAGTATACAAGTTGAGATACTCTTCCAATGCTTTTTTATCAATTATGGCGCTCTCTTTATTATTATTTTTCCTGTAAACGTTTAGAAAATCATCCACGGTTACTTTATCGTTCCCTACTGTCATTAATACCCCTTCTTTTGATTGAGCAAAAACAAAAGAATTAACAAGGAAACTAAAACTAAAAATTGCAATTGATATTTTTTTCATAAAAATATTTTTTCTTTAATGAAGGGCAAATGTAACATCTTTTCAATTGAATAATACATTAGTTTATTCCTAATTTTTCTAAAAAACATTAAATTTTAAAGTACAAAAATTTTGCAAAACAACACTTTCTATAATTCATACATTTGCACATAAATAAAAGAGAAGTATGCAGATACAAGTATTAAAGTCGAAAATTCATAAGGCCATTGTTACAGAAGCAGATATAAACTATGTAGGTAGCATTACTATAGATGAAAATCTAATGGATGCCGCCAATTTGATTGAAAATGAATTAGTACATGTACTTAATTATAGAAATGGAGAACGCATTCTTACTTATGTCATAAAGGGAGCTCGTGGATCAGGTGTTATTTGTATGAACGGACCAGCCGCTCTTAAGTTTGCTGTAGGAGATAACGTAATTGTTCTTTCTTACGCCAATATGGACTTTGAAAAGGCAAAGACCTTTAAACCTAATCTTGTTTTTCCGGACAGTAAAACAAATAAGCTTTAATAAAACTTTTTCCACTATCTATTTGAAAAAAATCATTCTATCTGTTTTAAAAGTTTTAATATTCCTTTCATTAGGAATTCTACTCATTTGGCTGGCTGTAAGAAATTTAACCGAAAACGACAAGGCTGAAATAACTAAGTCCTTAACGGAAGCAAACTATGTATGGGTTGCCTTTTCCATGCTGTGTGGTATACTGGCTCATTTAAGCAGAGCCATACGATGGAGAATACTACTAAACACATTAGGATTTAATCCCAAAACCCAGACCACCTTTTATGCTGTTATGATTGGATATTTAGGGAACCTCGCTCTTCCCCGTTTAGGGGAAGTATTACGGTGTGGAATCCTTAAACGCTACGAGAATATACCCATCACCTCTTCCTTAGGAACTGTTATCGCAGAAAGGATAATAGACCTGTTTTTCCTGTTTGTGCTTTTCATTCTAAGCTTATTTATTGAATATAAGCGAATGCATAACTATATAAATGAAAATATACTTCACCCAATTAAAAATAAGCTACAAACAATTGCAGATTCTAATTTTCTAATGGTAATTATTGTCATAACTGTTTTATTACTTCTATTATTTACACTGCGAAAAAGAATAAGGAGCAATCCTTTTGCCGGAAAAATAAAAGAATTAGCCATAGGCTTTTTCAATGGAATAAAAACGGTAGCAAAAGTAGATAAACCCATGGCTTTTATTTTTCATTCTTTTTTTATCTGGGCCATGTATCTTATGAGTGTTTATATATCCGTATTTACATTTAAAGAAACGGAATCTATGTCATTGACCGATTGCCTGGCAATTATGTGCTTCGGCAGTTTAGGTGTTATTGCTACACCCGGAGGAATAGGTGCCTATCAGTGGATCGTCTTACAAATCATGCTACTCTGGGGATATACTACTTCTATAGGTGTTGCCTTTGGTTGGGTTGTATGGCTTTCTCAAACAGCGGTAGTTTTAATAGTAGGCTTACTATCGTTTGCTTTACTTGCCATAAATGAAAAAAAGAAAGTTAATGCAGCGGCTGCTTAACAGATCCTGCTAACCATTTAAAATAATTCCTATCACCTGCAGCAATGTCTAATCTTACTATACACGGCATTGAATAACTGTGAATCGATTTTACTTTTTTAGAAAGTCTGTCAAACAGTTGTTTAGTTGTTTTTGCAATAAGTACAGTTTCGGAAGTGTGCTCCATTCTACCCTTCCACCAATAAACAGAATACATCTTATCAAAAATATTCACACAAGCAGCCAATCGTTCTTTCACAAGGGAGCTTCCTATTTTTTTTGCTTCGGCTTTATTTTTACAAACTATGTAAACAAAAATTATTTTAGACATTCGAGAAAATTAAGAGGATTTAGGTTTATTAACATTACTTGACACATGATACTTTATGCTATTACAATGTCTTCTTCCTTAATGAGTTCTTCGCCTTTAAATTTCAAAAAAACCTGAGCAACAGTAAG
>CAZCJN010000084.1:7242-10251 GCA_964498865.1 uncultured Bacteroidia bacterium | reverse complement strand
CCCATTTCTTGCAAGTATTTTCGTGAAGCTGTTTTTGCGTTAATACTCATGTTGTTTAACGTATTTTTACTTCCCTCGATAAGAAATATTTGGAACCTTGAAAAATCGATTCTCGGGTAATCTTTTGGTAAAATATTCTTTTTTATTTCTGCAAAAGCTCCTGCCAATTCAACTCCTGTCGGCCCGGCGCCCACAATAACAAGATTGAGCAAACTTTCTTTTTCTTCCTCATTTGCTGAAATGATCTTTTCAAAGGTTGTGAGGATGTGATTGCGTATAGTAATGGCATCATAGGTTGTCTTTAAAGTAAATGCATGCTTTTCAATGTCGTTATTGCCAAAGAAATTTGTTTTACATCCTATGCATAAAACTAAATAATCATATGTAAATGCACCTATACTAGTGTTGATCTTGTTATGGTTGCTATTAATGCTTAGAATCTCTGCTAGCCTTATGTCAACATTTTTTTTGCGTTTAAAAACATACCGTAAGGGGAATGAAATGCTGGATGGTTCAATTTGTGAGGTAGCAACCTGGTAAAATAAAGGTTGGAATTGGTGGTGGTTACTTTTGTCGATGAGTAAGATATCGAAGATATCTGTATCTAACTTTTTTACAAGTTGTATTCCTGCGAATCCTCCACCGGCAATAATTATTTTCTTTTTAGGTTGCAATTTTATTTGATAAATGAAAGTTTTTTTTAAAAAATGAATAACTTAAAGATGTGTTTTAAAAAATAAAGGGTTGTTATATTTCTTTTAAGAGATGTTACATGATTCTATACAAAACTCGATAATGTTAGAATAAAAGGATGGTAATTTAGATTTTAGGTTTTTCATATTATCTTTAAACCTTTAACCGACCCCTAAATCCTCTAGCAGCATAGTAAGATTCCGCACCGTTGTGATAAACGAAGACGTGGTTATATCGACGATCACAAAAGAGCGCCCCTCCGAGTTCTCTGATATTAGCAGGAGTTTTCACCCAGCTCGATGTTTTTATATCAAAATCTTCAAGTTCCTGCAACTCCCGATATTGTTCTTCTGTTAAAAGTTCAATACCCATTGCAGTTGCCATATCAAGAGTATTATTTTTCGGTTTATGTTCTTTTCTTGATTCCAGTGCCTCTCGGTCGTAACAAATACTTCTGCGACCTTTAGGGCTTTCTGTCGAACAATCATAAAAAATATATTCGCCTGTCTTTTTATCATAACCCACAATATCAGGCTCACCGCCTGTTTTTTCCATTTCCTGGAGTGACCACATTTTTTCCGCATTTGCTTCCAGCTTTGCTTGTATTTTAGACCATTCAAGACCTTTATGACGGTGCATGTTTTTCTGAAAACGATCTTTTAATATTCTAATTAGTTCTTCACAATTGCCTGCCGGCAGGGCAGATTGTTTTAGTGACAAATCTTTTTTATTGTTCTTCATAATTTTATATTGGATAAGTGGAGTTTACTAATCATCTAATCCTTTTCCTTTTAGAATTTGTGGTATGCACTTTTCGATCCTTGACTCTTTTGTTTTAGATTGCTTAGCTGAGGAAAAATGAAGAAGATATCCTCTTTGCCTTCCGGGTGTCAATGCATGAAAGCAGGTTTTTAAGGCAGCGCTTTTATTTAATTTTTTTTGAAATTCTTCGGGAATGGCAAATTCATTTGTCTTTTTAAAATTTACTTTTAGTCCGGATTCTTCTATTTCAACTGCCTCATAAATATAAGCTTTCAAAGTAGACTCTAACTTTGATATTTCCTTAACATTAGTGAACCGAGCCTGGCGCGCTGCCTGCACATTTTCTGTTTGTTGAATTAAAATACCTTTTTTGTCTTTTAATAATGCGCCTTTGAAAAATAATAATGCACAATAATCCTTAAATACATGAATCAAAACAATATTTTTTTTTTCAAATAAATAACAAGGAGCACCCCATTTTAGATCTTCGGTTAGGTGGCATTCGAGAACAATCTTTCTCAATTTCTTGATTTCTTCCTGCCACTTTTCTTTCTTGCGGGCAGGCGGGTTGAAATAAAAATCAACTTTTGGATTCATGTTATTAATTTATTGATTTTGTTGTCGCCCACCGGACATTTATTTTGATTTCTAATTTAACAATTTCCCTATTCTCCTCTCACCTGACGCTATGTAAAATCAAAATGTGATTGTAAGGAATCTCATCTTCCTATCAACCAATTTACTACGTATGCAGAGACTGGAAAGTAGATTGTTTCGGATAGGATTCCCGCTACAGCTTCTTTCCAGCTATAATTTGGCCCAATTGCTTGCCCGACCTCACCAATAATTAACATTAACCACCAAATAAAAGCATATAGTAGCCATTGTTCACTAAAGGCATTCCGTCCAAAATAAAATATAAGGACAAAGGCAAGTGATACACCCACTTTAGAAATAAATATGCTTATCAGAAATTGGAACGGTGACACCCCTTCTGGTGTTTTTAAACCAATTAATACTGTAAAAAGGCCGTATACCAAAAATGGAACAATGTAGATTATAACTAATACTAAAAAGATACTTAAGATTATTTTTCCCATATGTTTTATAATGATAATGTTGCTCTGAGTTTATTTAACTTTTAGTAAGTCACATGAAAGAAGAATTAAATTAATTGATGCGAAAGAGTGGTTTCTTGCATAAGACTTCAGGTACTCATCCCACATAGAAGGATACTCCACTTTTTCATTTAAGTATTATGTGGAGAGAGGGATTAGCTCACTTCGTTCATGATCTCGTTTCTCCCATTGTCAAAATCAAACAAGATCTTTCGGGTTTTTATGATTGATTACGTTCGGCATCTAAAAGCTTAGGCTTTTCTCGCCTCGTTTCATAAATCAAAAACACCGCGAAAGCGGTGTTTTGTTGGATACATTCTGCGGAGAGAGAGGGATTCGAACCCCCGTTGGTTTTACCCAAGCCTGTTTTCAAGACAGGTGCAATCAACCGCTCTGCCATCTCTCCGTATTTTATTTTTCGTACTATTTCTTTTGG
>CAZCJN010000084.1:0-7142 GCA_964498865.1 uncultured Bacteroidia bacterium | reverse complement strand
AGTCCCTGACAGGTGCTCCCGATAACTATCGGGACAACCGCTCTGCCATCTCTCCGTATTTTATTTTTCGTACTATTTCTTTTGGAGTCCCTGACAGGTGCTCCCGATAACTATCGGGACAACCGCTCTGCCATCTCTCCAAACGGATTGCAAAAATATAATTTTTCTTCACTATTCATGATTTTATATCCAAATACTAAAAAATGTTTGCCTGTTACTATAATTTGACCTGTGCTCTAATGCTTAAACTTATTTTTTGGTACTTTTATAATAATGCCTATAAGCATCAATCCATTTAACCATGAAACTTATTTTTTTGTTTTTATCGTTTACAACTATTCCTTCTATAGCGCAAGTGAATGCTTATTTTTCATCATGTGCTTTTAATACACCAGACAACCATCCTTATATAGAAACCTACATTTCTGTTGTGGGAAACACAATTGCCTTTAAAAAAAACAACACAGAGAAATATAAAGGCGAAGTGGAAGTAGGAATGCTTTTTTTGAAAGGTGATAAAATAGTAGCGTCAAAAAAATATACACTCACCAGCCCTGAATTAAATGATACAATCGATCGTCCCAATTTTATTGATGTTCAACGATTCTCATTAGACCGAGGCGAATATAATTTCGAGCTTTCAATAACAGACAGGAACAGGGATAGTAAACCGTATTTACTAAAGAAAAAGGTAATCATTGATTTTAATGATGTTTTGGTTAACCTTTCTGATATAGAATTGCTTGCATCAGCTACCAAATCAACAGCAAAAAGTGCGGTTGTTAAGAATGGGTACGAATTATTGCCTTATATGGCCGATTTTTTTTATCCGGAAAATATAAATGAAATTATATTCTATTCTGAAATATACAATACTTCTAAAGTATTGGGAGACAGTTCTAAGTTCTTGGTCAACTATTATATAGAGGGGTATGAAAGAAAAAACGTACTTCCTCAATACACTGCATTTAAGAAAGAAACATCTCGACCGGTTAATGTATTGATGTCTAAGTTTAATATTACTGATCTGAAAAATGGAAATTATAATTTGGTGGTTACAATAAAAAATAATAAGAACGAATTAGTGGCGCAAAAGAAAGTATTCTTTCAACGAAAAAATAAGACTCAGGATAATACACTATCCGATCTGTCAAATGTAATAGTTGAAAACACATTTGCCTCTAAAACATCTAACAAAGATACCTTGTCTGATTATATTAAATCTATACGCCCAATAGCCGGTGATGCTGAAAAAGATTTTATAGACCGTCAAATAAAGAACGGTGATGTAAAATTAATGCAACAGTTCTTTTATAATTTTTGGCAATCTCGTTCTCCTTTGAATACCGAGCAATCATGGAACGATTATCATTTACTGGTAAAAACAGTAAATAAGCAGTTTGGAACATTTACTCGTAGGGGATATGAAACAGATAGAGGAAGGGTGTATCTTCAGTATGGTGCTCCTATTCAAAAAGATGTGTCTGCTATGGATCCCAATTCATATCCTCATGAAATATGGCAATATGATAGGCTGATTGATAAAACTGGTTTACAACCTAATCAAACCAATAAGCAGTTTATTTTTTATTGCAATGAAATAGCAACCAATAACTACGAATTGCTACATTCTACCGCTTCCGGCGAAATAAAAGATCCTCAATGGAGAATGAGATTACATGGAAGGGTGGTTCAATCAAATGATTATGAAAATAATAACCCTCCGCGCCACTTTGGAGATGAGAGGGATTCACCTATTCGTGTCAAAGATAATAGGAGTGATGATTAGTGAATTTTGTAGTTTAGAGAAATGAAGATTGCCATAGTTATTCTTAATTGGAATGGAAAGCAGCTGTTAGAAAAATTTATTCCTACCGTTCTTCAACATTCTAAAAATGTTGCTACCATCTATGTTATTGATAATGCATCAACCGATAGATCTATTTCTATTCTTACTGAGAAATTTCCTGACGTTAAGATTGTTCAGAATTCTGAAAATGGAGGTTATGCACGTGGGTATAATGAAGGATTGAAAAAAATTGCTGCTGATTATTTTGTTTTGCTTAATTCAGATGTAGAGGTAACTTATAATTGGATGCAGCCTATTATTTCATTAATGGAGGCAGACCGATCGATAGCAGCTTGTCAGCCTAAGATTTTAAATTATAATGTAAGAGATGAGTTTGAATATGCAGGAGGGGGCGGTGGTTTTATAGATAAATGGGGATACCCCTTTTGCAGAGGAAGGGTTTTTAATTCGTTTGAAAAAGATCATGGACAGTATGATGATACCCGTGAAGTATTTTGGGCAAGCGGTGCCTGTTTATTTATTCGTTCCAATATATTTTTAGAAACAGGAGGATTTGATGAAGATTTTTTTGCCCATATGGAAGAAATTGATCTGTGCTGGCGTATCCGTAATTTAGGTTACAAAATTTATTATTGTGCTGATTCTGCTATTTATCATGTGGGGGCAGGTACGCTCTCTAAAATGAATCCGAAAAAGACCTTTTATAATTTCAGAAACAATCTTTTGCTATTATGTAAAAACCATGCCCCGGAATACTTTTACTTTAAATTATTCTTAAGGATATGTTTAGATGGGGTGGCAGGCTTGCGATTTATTGTTTCGGGTGAATTTGCGCATTGCATTGCAGTAATAAAAGCACATTTTAGTTTTTATGCTCTGTTTAAACAAACACTCAGGAAGCGTAATGCCATTAGAGGGCAAATTGTAAGGTATGCTGATAATGGTGTATACAGGGGCAGCATTGTTTGGGATTACTTTGTTAGAGGGAAAAGTAAGTTCTCTGATATTAGAGAAGATCTTTTTAAAACAAAAAGCTAGTTAGCAGTAACTCTAAAAAGACTACATAGCAAATGAAACTATTTACAAATAACAAGACATATAGCCAATTTCAGTTTGACAAAGAAGTGGATTTTGAAAGAGAAGTTGTTTTAAGTTCTAAGCAATTCTTCGGGGCAAATTCAATTTACATTGACGCAAAACGAAAAATTGAAACCAAAAGTTTAGGAAATTCAATACCTGACGGTTTTCTGTTTGACCTTTCAGACAAAGAGAGTCCTGAATTTTACATTGTTGAAGTTGAGTTAGCCAAACACGATTTTTACAATCACATATTCCCACAAATCACGAAATTTTTCGGTTTTTACAAAAATCCTAAAAGCCAAAATGACCTTATAGAAAAAATTTTCTCCTTTATCACTAACGACAGCGACATTAAAAAGGAATTCAAAAAACATCTTGGTGAAAAGGAAATTTACAAGTTCATAAAAGACACCATTGAACGGAGCCAAAATATTCTGTTAGTAATTGATGGAGATAAAAAGGAATTGCCAGAAATTATGGAAACATATTCTGACACTTGGGGCAAAATGGTTAAACTCATTTTAATAAAAAAGTTTTTTAATAATGGTGACACTATTTACACAATGCACCCGGACTTTGAAAACATAGAGTTTGCAGACATTGAAAATGAAATTTCTGCTGACATGGAAGATGTAGAATATAGTGAAGATTATCATTTTGACGGTGTTTCAGAAACCGTTAGGCAAATCTATGGAGACCTAAAAGCAGACTTAATAAAAGCAAATTCAAGTTTGATTTTTAATCCTCAGAAATATTACATTTCAATTCGCAAAGACAGAAACATTGCATTCTTTATAATTGGTCGAAAGAAAATTAGGTTGGTAGTAATGCAATCAGACGAAGAAACAAGAAAGGAAATTAGTCAGCACCCTGTTAAAACATTGACTGCTGGTGTCCAAAAATTTTGGAATGGTCCCAGCTGTGCAATTATGATTGATGCAATGGAATATTTGAACGAAGTAAAAACACTTTTAAGAAAACTTGTTGCTAAAAATTGACAGACAGTGAACGGAAAAACAAAAGAGTGTATGCTGCTAACACGGGTTTTGCATGAGGTGGGGTGACGTGCAAGCTTGGAGCTTTGTGCTTCTATTGAGTTTTTATTTGCAGTTTTGTGCTCCGATCCCGATGCTTCGGGACCGCCCGAACGCAAAGCCAGAAACCGTTATTTTATAAAGCTTTCCATAGCTAATCTGTAAGAATCTAACCCAAACCCACCAATACTTCCTTTGCATTTAGAAGCAATAAGTGAATTATGTCTATATGCTTCACGGGCATATATATTCGAGATATGAACTTCTATTACAGGCGTTTTAATAGCAGAAATAGCATCGGCAATAGCAATTGAAGTATGCGTATAGCCACCTGCATTTAAGATGATACCATCATAGGAGAAACCAACTTCATGTAATTTGTTTATCAACTCGCCTTCAACATTACTTTGAAAGTACTCGATCGTAAGGTTAGGAAATTTCTTTTTTAATTCTGCGAAGTATTGTTCAAACGTCTGATTGCCGTAAACAGAAGGTTCCCTTACTCCAAGAAGGTTTAGGTTGGGGCCGTTAATAATTATAAGTTTCATCTTAAGAGCTAAATTACAAATAATGAAATTTGTATTTGTAACTTCGCTTTAATTTAATTCTAAACCATGCTTTGGAAGTCTTCGCTCATAGGGTTTCAGTCATATATGCGCTTGGAGAAGTCGCTTTCTAAGAACTCTGTTGTTGCCTATACCGAAGATGTAGAAAGGCTTATTCAGTTTTTAGATGAAAAGAAATATGACCTGTCTCCGGAAAAGATAGAACATGAACATTTAATCGAATTCATCAATTGGCTGAATAAAAAAGAGAGAAGCGCTACTACCCAGTCTAGAGTCATTTCGGGTATAAGGGCCTTTTATAAATATCTGTTGCTTGAAAACTTAGTTTCAAAGAACCCCACCGAACTGTTAGAGACTCCCAAGATAGGCAGAAAGCTACCAGATGTCTTAGATGAAGCAGATATAGATAACTTACTGAATGTTATAGATATATCATCAAGTAAAGGACATAGGGATAGAACTATGATTGAAACCATGTATGCATGTGGATTGCGTGTAAGTGAGTTGGTTAATTTAAAAATATCAGATTTGTTTTTTGATACCGGATTTATAAGAGTGATTGGTAAAGGAAACAAACAGCGTTTAGTGCCTATTGGTAGTCAAGCCATTAAATACATTACTATTTATAAAGACCAGGTTCGAGTTCATGCATCTGTTCAAAAAGGGTTTGAAGATTTTTTGTTCTTAAACAACAGAGGTAAGAAATTAACTACGGTTATGGTCTTTTTAATCATAAAAAAATTAGCCACCCAAATTTCTTTAAAGAAGCATGTAAGCCCACATACCTTTCGTCATTCATTTGCAACACATCTGGTAGAGAATGGTGCCGACTTAAGGGCTGTTCAGGAAATGCTCGGGCATGAAAGCATTACTACCACAGAAATTTATACTCATTTAGATAGAAAATATTTAAAGGATACTATTGAAGCCTTTCATCCTCGTTCGGTAAAAAGAAGAACAAGTAAGCAATAGAATTACTTTTCTATATTTGATCTCAATCATTAAAACCAATCACCATGAATTGTTCACCAACTATTGCAATTGCCTTGTTGCTTATTTCATTGTCAGCAGGCATATTTTTATTGTTCAAAGCAAAAAAAGAAAGTTTGGGCATGCTATTCAAATTAGTTGCCTGGTTTATCATTATTGTATCTATCGGCTGTATGGTTTGTTGTGGAATGCGTTGCATGTCTAAATGTTGCGGCAAAAACAAGGAATGTGGAAAAGAAGAAAAATGTGAAATGCAGATGGGAGGAGGAATGCACGGTATGCATGGAAGATGCTGTATGATGAAAGAAAGAAGTTGCTGCGAAGGGAAGGAAGGAGAATGTGATCATGCAGAAAAATCATGTTGCGCAAGCGGTGATGATCACTGTGAAAAGAAAGTAGAGGTAAAAATAGATACAGTTATTAATAAGCATTAAACATTCTCTGCTATTACTTTAAGTGATAGCGGATTTATTTTAAATCTTATTTCATTGCCCATATTGTATGGATCCCCATCAATATGGGCATATTTATTTTCTTGACAGATAGTTACTTCCTTTACCCGTACGATCTCAACATACTTTGATCGATGAGCGGTTTTCATAAAAAGGCGCATGGCTATTGTGGGGAGTATAATACGAGGGAAATCTTTCACGATACATAGATCTAACCAACTATCGTTGTTTTGTGCCTGAGGGGCAATTACTGCTCCGTTTCCCCATTGGGGGCCATTGGCTACTTCAATGATAAAGGCTTTCACTTCCCTTGTTTGATCGTTATAAGTGATTTTGCAGTTTTGTGATTTGTATTGTATCGCATCACGAATAGCTACTTTAATGTAATTGCTAAATCCGCGTTTTGTTTGTTTATGAAATTCATGTGAGACATAAGCGGCAAAACCAACACCGGCTATGTTGATAACAGGTTCCTCGTTGGCATGAAAAGTATCTATAGTTTTTAATTGAAACCGGTTTATAATATTAATCGCCTTAATAAAATTGGTTGATATATTAAGGTTTCTCGCAGTTCCGTTTCCGGATCCGCATGGAAGAATACCTAGCGCTGTATTAGTATTAATTAAACTTCTGCCAACTTCATTAACAGAGCCATCTCCACCAACAGCAGTTACTATGTCGAAATTCTCTTTAACCGCTTGCTTGCTTAATTCAGTTGCGTGCTTAGGTGCGTTTGTGTAGGTAACTTCGTACTCAAATAGATTTCTGTTAATATGTTTTTGTAATAAGGGTATAACAGCTTTTTGTTTACCTGCCCCGGAAATAGGATTAATAATAAATAATATTTTTTTCTTCATTATTTGCTAGAAGGAGTGGGGGTGTGATAATTGTCAGCAGATAATTTATTATGAATCATAGCACTGTAGTAGGTTTGTATGATGGCTTTTAGCTTCGTTTCCATTTCTGCTTTCTCTTTTATCGTAGCTGTATTTATCAGATTATTGTGTAATAATGAATCGGATTTGTAATTAAAAAGGCCAATGGTTGAAGTGCCGTCGAACTGTAGCAGAAAATTATTCTGTATAAGTTGATAGATGCCGTTAATGTAAGATACAGCAAAACTATTTTGACCGGAATCCAGCGCGTTATTTCCAAAGGATACATAATCTTTATCTGTTCCGGTCATTGTAATTACAGTTGGCAAAATATC